>DFQX01000048.1:49048-56359 GCA_002381155.1 Flavobacteriaceae bacterium UBA3478
GGTTTTCGAATGTATCACGGAAAATCAGTGCCTGGATTCCCCTATCACCCCCATTGCGGTTTCGAGACAATCACATTAGTTACCAAAGGATATATCGATCATAGCGATTCACTCGGCGCAAAAGCACGTTTTGGTAAAGGCGATGTTCAATGGATGACAGCCGGTAGCGGAGTTCAGCACAGTGAAATGTTTCCATTACTAGATACCGAAAAATCAAATAAATTAGAACTTTTTCAGATCTGGCTTAATCTTCCTAAAGCCAGCAAGTACGTTGATCCGCATTTCGATATGATCTGGGATCACGAAGTTCCTAAGTGGAAGAAAGAAGGTGTTTTTACCCGTTTAATCTATGGATCTCACGGTGGCTTTGAACAGCATAAATGTCCACCTAACTCATGGGCTGTTCATTCTGAAAATCAATTGGTAGTTGCTCAGTTCATTCTAGATCCTGGAGCCGTACTTTCACTTGATAAAGTAAACGTGGGCATCTCTCGAAATCTTTATCTGTACGATGGCGAAGAACTTATCTACGATGAGGGAAGTTTAACTAAGAATGAAGGTTTGAAACTAAAGGCATCTGAACGGGTCACTCTCACAAATTCATCAAAAAAAGAAGCCTCTCTCATTTTAATGCAGGGTAAACCCATCAATGAACCAGTCGCAAAATACGGCCCATTCGTAATGAATGAAAGTCACGAAATCGAATCAGTAATTGCTAAGTACCGCATTACCGAATTCGGAGGGTGGCCATGGCCAAAGGCAGAAATGACTCATGGATCAGAACCAATACGGTTTGCAACTTATCCTGATCAAACAACGATTTATGCCGAAAAATAGTTGATAATCAATTATTTAGATTACCTTTAATATAGAACCTAACCTATCTATGTTTTCTTTAATCTACCGCTCGGTAGCTGAGGAGAGCTTTAGCAATGCGGAAGTATATCAGATGCTCAGTGCTGCTAGGGACTTCAATGCTGAGCACGACATTACCGGATGCCTTTTATTCCATAATCGTTGCTTCTTGCAACTGCTCGAAGGCGAAAAGGATAAAGTACACAAGCTTTTCTCTCTTATTGAATCTGACGCACGTCACAAGAAAATTGAAATTATTCAAACAGAGGAGAAAACAGAACGTTTGTTCAATAAATGGAGTATGGCTTTTTACGATTATGGTAATCTAGAGCTTTCCGCACAGATTAAATTAGCACAAATAGATACTTTTTTTGAAGATTCAAAGGCTCTTAAAACTCAAAGTCGCCTTACCAATCCATTTTTTAATGAAGTTCGTAATATGCTTATCGAAAGGGCTATTTAAGATATACGTTTAATTTTTGCACCTATCGATTGCAATCGCGCTTCAATATTTTGATAACCACGATCAATTTGTTCAATATTTTGAATTTCTGAAGTCCCTTTAGCCGATAAGGCAGCGATAAGCAGTGCCATACCTGCTCTAATATCAGGAGAACTCATTTTGGCTCCTCTTAATGAGGAATTAAAGTCAAGCCCAATTATATTAGCCCTATGAGGGTCACAGAGAATAATCTGTGCTCCCATATCAATCAGTTTATCTACAAAGAATAAACGACTCTCAAACATCTTTTGATGAATCAGAACTGATCCTCTTGCCTGTGTAGCAACCACCAACAAAACTGAGAGAACATCCGGAGATAAACCTGGCCAAGGAGCATCAGAAATAGTCATATGTGAGCCATCAATAAATGACTGTATTTCGTAACCTTCTTTATGCGCAGGGATAATCATATCATCACCCTCCTTTAAAAGAGTGATACCCAATTTTGCATAAACTCGTGGCAACTGACCTAATTGCTCCCAAACTACGTTTTTCAGACGAAGTTCTGATTTCGTAATTGCAGCAAGACCAATCCAGCTACCAATTTCAATCATATCGGGTAATAATCGATGGGTGGTTCCTCCTAGCGATTCAACCCCTTCAATAGTAAGTAGATTTGACCCAATACCCTCAATTTTAGCACCCATTCTAACGAGCATATTACACAACTGCTGCAGATAAGGCTCACAGGCCGCATTGTAAATAGTTGTAGTACCCTTAGCTAGAACAGCAGCCATCACAATGTTGGCGGTTCCTGTCACCGAAGCTTCATCTAGAAGCATATAACAACCTTTTAGCTGATCTGCCTCAACACCGTAGAAAAATTCCTTTTCATTGTATCTGAAGCTCGCACCTAATTGTATAAATCCTTCAAAGTGAGTATCTAATCTACGCCTACCTATTTTATCCCCTCCTGGTTTAGGTATAAAGCCCTTTTTAAAGCGTGCTAGCATCGGACCAACAATCATAATTGAGCCTCTCAGACTCGCTCCCTCTTTCTTAAAAGTCTCAGATTGCAGATAATCGACATTAACCGCATTCGCAGTAAAAGCATACGAGCCTTTAGAAAGCCTTTCTATTTTTACTCCTAGTTTTCCTAGGATATCGATGAGTTTATTTACATCAAGAATATCTGGAACATTCTCAACAACTACGCGCTCTGGGGTAAGTAAAACCGCACATAGTATTTGTAAAGCCTCGTTTTTGGCTCCTTGTGGAGTTATCGTTCCTGACAGCGGGTGACCACCTTCAATAATGAAGCTCGACATACTATTCTATTTCTTTTTTGAGCGATTGTTGCGATGATTTTTACGTGCCTGAGGTTTGGCAGGACGATTAATTCGATTTTTGAGAATTTCTTCGCTATCGGTTAATTTATCCTCTTTATGAGTTAGTTTCAGAACCCCTCCGCTTAACTCTTCGAGATGATCAAAAATGGCTTGATCATCTACCGTGTCTTTGTTCCAATTTAGGTAACACTTCTTCATATGATTGGCTATCACATAAGCGAAACCTTCTTGTTTCTCTACATCGTCCCATCCCACAGCAACATCAATCATGCGCTTGATATTATTCCCGTAAAATCTATATTTCGGAAAATTCTGAGGATAAGGTAATGCCTCTGGTCGTTGAGCCAGCAGTTCGGCGGATGGTTTAGGAAATGGAGCATCAACATCGAGTGCAAACCCAGACATGATAAAAAGTTGATCCCATAATTTATGCTGAAAATCAGGCACGTCTCTTAAATGAGGTTGTCTATTCCCCATAATATCAACGATTGATTGTGCAACCTTGTTTCGCTCCTCACGATCCTCAATTTGAATAGCATGATCTACCATTTGTTGAAAATGGCGGCCATTTTCTGGAATAATAAGGGCATTGCGCTCCGTATTATACTGTAAGTGGTCTAAACTTTCTAAAATCATATATTATGCAAAATACATATATCCTCGAGCTTATAAAGAAATAACTCCTTCAATTTCACCCACACGTCTATATTTTTCAATTACTGCATCCGGTGAAAGCATAAGTGTTTTAACACTGACGCTTGTGTAAGTACCAGCTTTAGAAGGTTTTAGTTGTATACGTTCTTTTTCATTTTCAAAAACGGCAATTACAGCATCTAATGACTGAGAGTCTGATTTTACAATAAACTTAAAGAGATATATAGAAGGCCACGAAGTTTCGGTCTCTAGTTTTTCTTTTAAACTCTTATAAAATTCATCTTGGGAGGTAGAACTCATTTCGGTGTATTTTTGGCAAAGATATCGAACAGTAATGCGTAAACCGAAAAAAATAGTGTTTAGTGGTGCTCCAGGGAGCGGAAAAACCAGTGTCATTTGCGAGCTGGAAAAAAGAGGGTTTCATGTCGACCATGAAGTCATCAGAGATCACACTGCATCATTATTAAACGATAAAGAGGGTGTTTTTGAAAATCCACTAGAAGCTCTCGATGATCCGATACCCTTCAACGAAACACTTCTAAACGTAAGAATGAATCGATTTCAGGCTCAGAATAACGAAGTCACCTTTTTTGACCGAGGTATGGTAGATGTTTTGGCATACATGGATCATTTCAATCAAAAATACCCGCGACATTTCGAAGATACTTGCTCAAAGTATAAATACGATCAACTTTTCTATTTTGAACCTTGGGAGTCTATATATGCTCCTGATCCTACCCGTCTAGAAACGTTTAAAAGCGTTTTACAAATAGATAAAGCTTTAAAGAACGCTTATTCTTGTTTCGGATATGAAATAAACATTGTTCCTCAAACAACCGTTAAAGAACGTGCTGATTTCATTCTAAAAGAACTCTTAGATTGAATAATAAACCTGACATTGATGCGATCGCCTTAGAGCGCTGGCAGATTAAACAACTTCATTCAGATCAAAGATCAATCATCGAAAATGTCCTTGCAGGGAACGACACTTTTGGTCTTTTAGCAACTGGTGCGGGCAAGTCTATCTGTTATCAATTACCAGGCTATTTACTTGAAGGGGTCTGTATTGTTGTTTCTCCACTTATCGCTCTAATGGAGGATCAGATGAATCAACTAAAAAGTCGCGGTTTTAAAGTAGTTGGTTTATTCGGTACCATTAATCAAGAGACGATTATACAACGTTTAGACAACCTCAAATACGGTAACTATCAGTTTCTATTCCTCTCCCCCGAACGACTTGCCAATGTGGTGGTTCAAGATCACCTAAAACAAGTAGATATAGCCCTATTTACTATCGATGAAGCACATTGTATTTCTGAGTGGGGACACGATTTCAGACCAAGCTACAGGAAACTATCTATAATTCGAGATCTCTTTCCACATACCCCTATTCTTGCATTAACCGCAACAGCCACAAAAGAGGTTATTACAGATATCGTTAACAGTCTTCATTTAAAGACTCCCAAACAAGTGGTAGGTTCTATAGTTAAAGAGAATTTAGGCATTCGTTTCTTCATTAATGAAGATAAACCTTGGATGTTACTGGCCAGAATAAAACAACAAACTGAGGGAGGGGCTATTCTAGTTTATACAAGAAGCCGAAAAGGAACAGAAAATCTTCACAAGTGGTTGGTTGAAAAAGGAGTTGATGCTACGTTTTATCACGCAGGGTTGAACGAGAGTCTGAAAACAGAACGATTAAATGACTTTATTACTGATAAAGTAGAGGTCATGGTTAGTACAAGTGCATTTGGAATGGGTATAGATAAACCCAATGTTCGCAGTGTGATTCATTTTGATTTACCTGAAAATATAGCTCAATATTACCAAGAAATCGGGAGAGCAGGGAGAGATCGACAAAAGGCTTTTGCAGAACTCTTAGTGAACTCCAAGAGCATTGACCAGTTAAAGAATCGTATAATCTCCCAAACTCCTTCAGTTGAGGATTTATACCAGGTTTACCGCAAATTGGTCGCTCATCTCAAAATCGCTGCCGGAGAACAAGAAGGAAATTCGATTTTGAGCATCAATCATTTCAGTCGTAAATATTTGTTTCAACCAGCCTTCATTTATCAATCGATAACCACCTTAGAACGCTGTGGCGTTTTAACCTCTGAACCGAGTAAGTTAGATACATGGGAGGTACAACTAGGTGATCATTGGGTAAGTGATCTGTCCTCTTCTGAGATTTCGTTTGAGCGAATGCTTATAAAATTAAAAAGCACTCAATTAGAGGACACCATCAGACTGGTAAACCCTTCAACAAAAACCTTAGAGTTTCTTAAAAAAGCAGAGCGACAAGGTAGATTGACTCTGAAAGAACCCGAAGAAGGCCTACTAGTTCATTGGATGTACCCGAGAGAAGATTCTTATACAGAATCATTGATAAGAAAGGTGCATAAGCCGAATTTAGAACGAAAGATCCGTCAACTTGAAAATATGGTCGAGTTTTTAAAAACGGATCGCTGTAAAATGCAGTTTATCAGTAATTATTTTGGGATTCAAAGTCAACCATGTAATCAATGCGAGTCATGCCTTCCAAGCTCTATTGAAGAAGATCAAATTCTTAAAATAATTGACAAACATTCAGTGAGCTTATCCGAACTGATTTATTTAACAGGCCTATCTTCCACTACCCTTGAATCACCTATTCAGTCTTTATTATACGGTCATCAAATAAAAATGAATGAAAGCCATAAATTTGAACGCTATTAAAACGATTGTTCGATGAAGATTGCCTTTTTTGGTACCCCATACTTTGCTGCAGCCCAGCTAGAACATCTAATTAAAGAAGGGTTTCAAATTAGTGTTGTAGTTACTGCACCCGACAAACCAGCTGGTAGGGGACGTAAAATAAATCAATCAGCAGTAAAGGAAGTTGCTCTAAATAATGGATTAAAGCTGCTACAACCTACCAACCTCAAAGAGGTAGATTTTGTTGATCAGTATCAAAGTCTTGGGATAGACATAGCAGTAGTTGTGGCATTTAGAATGTTACCTGAATCAATTTGGAGAGCGGCAAAATTAGGCACCTTTAATCTGCACGCATCGATTCTTCCATCCTACAGAGGAGCCGCACCTATTCAATGGGCAATCATAAATAATGAATCGCAATCTGGGGTAACTACCTTTTTGATCGATGATCAAATTGATACAGGAAATATACTCTTACAGGCAAGATGCGAAATTCATAAAGAAGATACTGGAGGAAGTCTACATGATAAATTACTAGCCCTAGGTAAGCCACTAATCGTAGAAACGATCCAAGGGTTGATGGATAGTAAAATAAAGCCAAGAAATCAGGAAAAAAGCTCTACTGCGGTGAGTTATGCACCAAAGTTGAATAAAGAAAACACTCACCTACATCTAGAATTAAAAGCCTCAGGTGCAGAACTACTTGTTCGAGCACTCAATCCATTCCCAGGAGCTCATGGGCAGATTCAAATCGATCAAAAAATAATTGGGGCGAAGATTTGGGAAGCAAAGACGGCTGACCTAGATCACGATGATCATCTAGGAATGATTATTGTAATCAACAGATCTCTTTTTATTCGTTTTAAAAACTCTTGGTTAGAAGTAATTGAATGGCAATTAGAGGGTAAAAAAAGAATGTTTATTAGGGACTTTTTAAACGGAAACCCCAATATTCACGGGGGCAAATGGCTGTAAACGGCCTATAATTTGAAGATTTTTGATAGAAAATTGTTGATAAACCCTTAAACTTATCAACAAAATGGGTGCTACCCCCCGTATTCACTAGGTTAAGTGAGATTAACACTTATATTTGATTGTTATCAAACTATAACCCTTAATACTATTATTATGAACAAAACTGAACTAATTGACGCAATGGCTGCTGACGCAGGCATTACTAAGGCAGCTGCCAAGAAAGCATTAGAATCTTTCCTAGGTAACGTAGGAGGATCTCTTAAAGCTGGTAACCGTGTTTCTCTAGTAGGATTCGGATCTTGGTCTGTATCAAAGAGAAGTGCAAGAGAAGGTAGAAATCCA
>DFQX01000055.1 GCA_002381155.1 Flavobacteriaceae bacterium UBA3478
AAAAATGAACGAATGCTTTACGAGGCTACCTCGGGAGGCGGATTAATTCCACTTAATCCTTTGCTCAATGCACTAACAGGAAGAACCAAAGAGCTCAAAAATCAAGTCCGATTAGAGCGAAAGAACCGAACGCTAGACCTTATTATCAAACGATATGAACAATTGCTTTTTGAAGATCAGTTAGGCATCAAAAAAGACGACGTTCGTAGATTCTTATACTTTTGCGAGGCAGACTCTCTTTTTGCTTCAACACTTAAAAAAGAGGATGAGATTCTGTTCTATGAATTTTTAAAATCCAAAGCACTGCAGTTTAACTCATTATGATGAAAACCTGGATACTCTTTTTTATTACTCTTTTTCCTTTAACAAGTCTTCAATCGCTCGATCATAAATTCTATTTAAGTGTAACTCAAATGGAGTTTGATATTGATAAGAATCGTATTACGGCAATAACTAGGGTGTTTGTAGACGACCTTGAAGAGACCTTGCAACAGCGTTACGATGTTCAATTAGCTTTAGGTACAGATCGAGAAGATGCGATGGCGTCTTTTTACATCGCTCGTTATGTGGAGCAAAAGCTCATTGTTGAAATGAATAATGAACCGCTCAGATTTAATTTCGCAGGTTTTACCTATCAAAATGATCAAATTGTTTTGCTTTCAGAGTTCAGCGTTATCCCTAGCGATGAATTCGAAATTAAGGTAACCAATGCCCTCATAACGGATGCCTATTCAGAACAACAGAACCTAGTTCATTTTCGGATGAATCAAAAAAAGCAAAGCTTAGTGTTGACTAAGGAGCGACCGTTCTTTGTTGTAGCACTCTAGAATTCTTTGTTTAAGCTCAAGAAAAGGGCTAATTTAACCCCTCTAAAAATTAACTCATTCTAATGAAAAAACTGATTCATTTGTTTGCTGCGCTTGCCATGGTGTTTTCAATCCCCCTGGCAGCCCAAGAAGAGGCTCCACAACGTGAGCCAGGTCACTACAATAACAATCGATTTAAGCAGTTGTATGAAGAGTTTTCAACTCCGAATACTTATCGTTCGGCGAGCGGTGCTCCCGGTCCAGATTACTATCAGCAACGAGCTGATTACAAAATGGATATTACTCTAGACGATAAGAATGCTAGAATCTATGGTGAAGAAACCATAACCTACACCAACAATTCGCCAGATAATCTAGAGTTCTTATGGGTGCAATTAGACCAAAACGTAAGAGCAAAGGATTCAAAGTCTCCACTTAGAAATGGGAGTGGAGTAAATCTAGCTTACACGGCCGGTAATTTTGCTCAGTCGTTTATGGGAGAGCCTTTTGATGGTGGATTTAACATCGAATGGGTAAAGGATAGTAGAGGTAATTTACCATACACTATCAACCAAACGATGATGCGTGTTGACTTAGCGACCCCATTACTAAGTGGTCAGACCTACAGTTTTAGCATCAAATGGTGGTACAATATTCCTGATCATACTGTGAATAGAGCAAGATCGGGCTACGAGTATTTTGCTGAAGATGGCAACCGTGCCTACGTAATTGCTCAATTCTTCCCAAGAATGGCTGTTTATAGCGACGTTGAAGGCTGGCAAAACCATCAATTTTGGGGTAGTGGTGAATTCGCGCTTCCTTTCGGAGATTACGAGGTAAATATCACTGTACCTGAAGACCATGTATTAGATGCTACCGGTGAATTGCAAAATAGAAAGCAGGTATTCTCGAAGGAGATGATGAAGCGATACGAGCAGGCTAAAAAGTCGTACGACGAACCTGTGATGATTGTTACCCAAAAGGAGGCAGAGGCAGCTGAAAAAGGATTTGCTGAGAAAACGAAGACTTGGAAGTTTATCGCTCGAAATGTACGAGACTATGGATTTGCGACTTCTCGTAAGTTCATCTGGGATATGATGGCTGTAAAAATTGGCAACAGAGACGTTATGGCGGTTTCTCTTTATCCAAAAGAAGGAAATCCACTTTGGGAGGAATGGTCAACTCGTGCTGTTGCTTCTACATTGAAATCATATTCAAAATACACTTTTGATTATCCCTATCATAAGGCAATCTCTGTTCATGCAAAAAATCAAGGAATGGAGTACCCAATGATTTGTTGGAACTACGGACGTCCGAACAAAGACGGAACGTACTCAGATCGAACCAAATTCGGGATGATGAGTGTAATTATTCACGAGGTAGGTCACAACTTTTTCCCAATGATTGTAAACTCTGATGAGCGTCAGTGGGGATGGATGGACGAAGGTCTAGATACCTTTATGCAGTACCTTGCTGAACAGGAGTTTGGAGAGGCTTATCCTGCTGCTATCGAAGGCTTAGATAAATATCCATCACGCCGCGGAGCGCCTTCAGCAATTGTTCCATATATGGCGGGTGATCAGAGTTATATTGCTCCTATCATGTCAAATCCTGAAAATGTTTATCAGTTAGGGCCAAATGCATATGCTAAGCCGGCAACTGCACTAAACATTCTGCGTGAAACGGTAATGGGAAGAGAATTATTCGATCACGCATTTAAAACTTATGCACAGCGATGGATGTTTAAACATCCAACACCAGAAGATTTCTTCAGAACGATGGAGGATGCTTCCGCAGTAGATCTAGACTGGTTCTGGAGA
>DFQX01000034.1 GCA_002381155.1 Flavobacteriaceae bacterium UBA3478
GATGACGAGCAAAGAAAAAGGACTTGGCCTTACCCTAGTACTTGTTACGATGCTGGTTACTTATATGGTTTATCGCCTGACTAGCACAGCAATGGATCTTTCAAATGTCATTGATATTTTTACCAGTGGGGTATTCTTCACGGCGATGTGGTTGATGGCACGAAAGAAATTAGAGAGTTGGATTCTTTGGATTTCCGCTGATTTAATCACCATTCCTCTTTATGCCTATCGAGGTTGGGGGATGCTCTCATTACAGTATTTTATTTTTACGATACTTGCCTTTCAAGGATATTACGCATGGAGAAAATCCCTTCACAAAAACGAACTGTAGTAAAGCGTATTGTTCTTTTTGGCCCTGAGTCAACGGGTAAAACTACGCTTGCCAAAAAACTCTCTGAAAAGTATGATGTGCCTTGGGTGGCTGAATATGCGAGGGAGTATCTGCAGGATAAATGGGATCGTTCGCGTGCTATTTGTCAGCCTGAAGATCTAGTACCGATAGCTATCGGACAGATGAAACTTGAAAACGAGGCAATTATTCAGGCCGAAAACGAGAAGAAGCAATTCATCGTCTGCGATACAGATTTACTCGAGACTTTGGTATACTCTGAGGTCTATTATAACGGATGGGCAGATCAAAGGCTTCTTGATGCGGTGTCTAGTCAAAACTATGATTTGTATCTACTCACAGGTATTGATGTGCCGTGGGTAGCTGACGATCTCAGAGATAAACCACAGGAGAGAGAGAAAATGTACGAGGCATTTCGCTCTGCTTTGGATGCTAATGGTTGTAATTATATATCTTTACAAGGAAACCAAACAACCCGACTAGAGTCTGCTTCAACTGCCATTGAGGCGCTCTTTTAAACTCTATGAATTTAGCCCCTAGAGACCAAGCCCAACTCGAGAATCTAGGTATTTCTCTATCTCAATACGAGAGACAGTTAAAGCAAATAAAAGAAGGTATCCCCTTCGTGAACTTAGCGCGTCCGGCCACGTTGAACGATGGCATTATTCCTATTGAGGATTCAGAAAAATACCTTGAAATATTTACTCAAAAAGCATCGCAGTATAACCTTCAGAAATTCGTTCCGGCCTCTGGTGCTGCTACTCGGATGTTCAAAAGTTTGTATAGTTTCTTAGATGACTTTAGACCGGATGATTCCTTCGAAGAGTACGCTGAAAAGCATCCGTCTGTAAAGCAATTCTTTGAATATTTTGATCGCTTTCCATTCGCTGCAGATTTAACGAATGCTACCGGACTAAACGGCCCAACAAGCAATCAAGACCGTATTGCACTAGTAAGCACTATGCTTAATGAGCCGCCATTTGAATTTGGCAACAAGCCAAAGGCCATCTTACCTTTTCACAAAGAAGAACAGTCTTATACTCCGCTTTTTATTCATCTCATAGAGGCTTTAGATTATGCGAAGGGGAGTGTGCATTTTACGGTTTCTGAAGATCATCTCGATGCTATTTCTGAAGAAATTGAGCGTTTAAAAAAATCGTTTGATTTTAAAGTTGAGGTTACCTACTCTTTTCAGAAAAAGTATACCGACACCCCTGCTCTGAGCACTGACTTTACACCAGCGAGAACGGTAGATGGTGATTTGCTTTTTAGACCGGGAGGTCATGGCGCACTGATTGAGAACCTCTCTAAACTCCAGGCAGACTTTGTCTTTATTAAGAACATCGATAATATCTGTGTACGAAGAGATTGGTCTGAACATCACAAGTTTAAACGTGTTTTAGCTGGTCTTGCTTTTGAGATTCAGGAGCAAATTCACCGCTTTCAAAAGGAGGTGTGCGAATCTCCGGAGGCCGCGGATTTTGCAGAAATCGAATCCTTTCTAAGTACGACCTTTGGATACGAATCTAGCTCTGCTTCTAAGGATCCTTTGTTTGATTTAAAAAATGCCCTTTTCAGACCGTTGCGTGTTTGTGCCATGGTTCGAAATGAAGGTGAACCAGGAGGAGCCCCATTTTGGGTAAATACCTCTGATGGTGAACGACTTCAGATTGTCGAGTCTGCTCAAATTGACAAAGAAAATCCTGAGCAAAAAGATATTCTTCAAAATGCGACTCATTTTAATCCGGTCGATATGGTTTGTGGCCTTACCGATTATGGGGGAGAGCGTTATCAGCTCGAAGATTTTGTGGATTACAAACAAGGATTTATTGCTCATAAAACTTATGAAGGAAACAAGATTCTTGCCCTTGAGTTACCCGGCTTATGGAATGGAGCTATGGCTTTCTGGAATACACTATTCGTTGAGGTGCCTTCAATGACTTTTAACCCGGTGAAGACGGTAAACGACTTACTTCGCAAGTCTCATCAAAACTAGAACGCTTAATTAAAAATATAGAGCGTATTGCCTTCGGTTCTTACCTGATATTCAGTAAGGTCGAATAAGGTTTCTGAACCTTGACGATTAAGCAGTTGGCCGGTAAATACGCTGTAACTCAATTGATCCTCGCATTGGCAGTTGACTTGACTTCCTTCCAATTCAGTGGATGAACACGAACTGGGGGTGTGATTTGGACAGGATACTTCGAAGGCCCTAAATGTTGAGAATCCTACGTTAGTAATGTGAATTCCTTTTACTCCGCCAAGATTATTTGGGAGCGTGACCGAATTCCCTGTGTTTTGAAGCGGACTATAGAGTGGAAGGTTTAGGTCGATTTGAACATCAAAGGAGGCCTTTGGCAAAAATGGATTTTGAATAGGAGTGGTGGATTCACAGCTACATACAATGAGAAAAAGAAAAAGGGCAATAAATTTAATAGGTAATCGCAACTTTCGAGACTCTTTAGAATTTTGTATCTTTGATTCAATCCTCTCGACTCATACATCGTCTTGAGGATTTTTTAATTGTTATGACCATGGCAAAAGTAGCTTATTACACGAAAGAAGGTTTGCAAAAACTGAAAGACGAGTTAAATCAATTGAAAGATGTCGAGCGTCCAAAGGCTTCGCAGGCTATAGCAGACGCAAGAGATAAAGGAGATTTGTCAGAAAATGCCGAGTATGATGCGGCGAAAGAAGCTCAAGGACTTTTAGAAATGAGAATTTCTAAGCTTGAAGAAACTTTGGCCAATGCTCGTATCATTGATGAATCACAATTAGACAACTCCAAAGTCTTAGTACTGTCAACGGTTACAATTAAGAATAAGGTTAATGGTCAAGAAATGACCTATACATTAGTAGCTGAAAGTGAGGCAGACCTCAAGACTGGTAAGATTTCAGTGAATTCTCCTATTGGTAAAGGACTTCTAGGTAAGGCTGTTGGTGATACGGCAGAGATTCAAGTACCTAGCGGTAAAATCGAATTTGAAGTTGTAAAAATTACAAGATCTTAATGGCAACTATTTTTTCAAAGATTATTTCTGGAGAAATACCCTCGTATAAGGTTGCTGAAAATCAAGACTTTTTGGCGTTTTTAGATATCAATCCAAACGCCAAAGGACATACCCTATGTATCCCTAAAAAAGAAACGAATCGACTTTTTGATTTATCAATAGATGATTATACTGACCTTATGCAGTTCTCTTATTCAGTTGCTAAGGCTATTGAAAAGGTTGTCGAGTGCAAACGTGTAGGTCTTTCAGTTATTGGGCTAGAAGTACCTCATGTCCATGTTCATCTTATCCCGCTTAATGAGATGAAGAACGCACAATTCACACATAAAGAAAATCTAACCCCAGAAGCCTTTCAGAGCTTAGCGGCTGATATTGCAGAGGCCTATAAATCTCAAAACTAAATCATGGAATTACAAGGAAGTATCAAATTAATAGGAGAAACCAAAACTTACGGTGCAAATGGCTTCAGAAAGCGCGAAATAGTGGTTACCACCGAAGAGCAATATCCACAAGACTTACTGGTAGAGTTCATTCAAGATAAATGTGATTTATTATCTCAATTTTCTCCAGGTCAAAAGGTTACCGTAGGTATTAACCTTAAAGGTCGTGAGTGGACTTCTCCTCAAGGAGAGGTAAAGTATTTCAATTCGATTCAAGGCTGGAGGATTGAAGCTCAACAATCTGCTCCTGCAGCAACATCAGATAGCGGAATGCCTCCACTACCTCCTCTAGATAGCTTCCCAGCAGCTGATCAGACCAGCGAGGAAGACTTTGACGATCTCCCTTTCTAAACGGATTGATGCAAGAAACATTCTAGACTATGGTCATTGGTTAAACCGTTGGCCTGCATAAAGGCATAGCACACCACGGGACCCATAAACTTGAAGTTCGCTTTTTTAAATTTTTTTGAAAGCGCCTTTGCCTCTATTGTTGTAGAAGGAAGCTCTCTTGAGTCTGCAAACTTTGGTTGAAGAACTTTTTCGTCGGTTACTTCCCAAACAAACTGACTTAAGGTTATACCCTCTTTATTTAAGGAAAGTAAGCTCTTAGCATTTTGAATGGTTGCTTCGATCTTCAGGCGATTCCTGATAATGTTCTTATCAGACATTAATCGCTCTACATCTTTTTCGTTATAGGTCGCAATTTTCTCCACATTGAAGTTGTCGAATGCTTTTCGAAAATGCTCTCTTTTTCTTAAGATGGTGATCCAGCTTAACCCCGACTGAAAGCTTTCTAAAATTAAGCTCTCAAAAAGTTTTTGGTCGTCTCTATTGGGCCTGCCCCATTCGTTGTCGTGGTAAGCAATATACAGAGGGTCTTCACCGCACCAGTGGCATCTACTTTGCATAAGTGGTTGTTTGATAGGTGTAAAGCTAAGCCACTGAACTGCATTATCTTTACAGTCAACGAAAATTCGAGATGAATTATAGCGAGTACAAAGAATTACACAAACGTTTAGTAGATGAGAATAGAACCACTGGTGGACATACAGAACCGGCTTATCTAGAATACACACAGCTTAATTGGCAACGTATAAAGCGTTGGGAAAAACAAGCAAAGCTCACTGATCAGGAGATAGATTGGCTAAAAGAACAAAAAGCACCTATAAGATGGGTTGTACTCACTGAGCCTTGGTGTGGTGATGCCGCGCCTTCATTGCCTTTAATGGCTAAAATTGCCGAAATACACCCCGGTCTCGAGTTAGAAATCCTACTTAGAGACGAGAACCTTGATCTGATGAATCAATTTTTGACGGGAGGTGCTCAGTCGATTCCTAAACTAATTCAATATTCGGGAGACACTGTAGATAGTTGGGGGCCACGACCTGTAGGTGCTGCCAAATTGATCGATGATTATAAAACTCAGCACGGTAAGCTCGATGCAACTGCGAGGGAGCAGTTACAGCAGTGGTATAATGAGAATAAGGGAAGACAGATTATTTTAGAATTGTTAGTCCTCCTTGGCAGGAAATAAATAGGTGATCGTTCCTTCTTGATAGGGCTTACCAGACTCTTGAAAACGTGAGAGTTTAGCGTATTCTATGGCGTTGTCTACTAGACATCCGTTACTTGTTGATGAGAATTCAGGACTAAACCAGGCATCTACAACGCTACCTCGATTATCTACTGCAACATTGATGACGATTTCACCCCCTTCTAAGCATTTATATACTGGCACTGGAAGTTCGCGGTGTACGCGACCCTTTAAATTGTAACTAATGGTCGTTCGTTTGGCTAATTTTATGGGTTGTCCTTTTGGCGGGGTATTCTCCTTCATTCGATTGATACGATCCTCGATTTCCTGACTTAAGGCTCCAATCCCAGAACCGGCGGCCATTTCGGCGGCCATTTTTGAATAATCTTTTCCTACCTCGAGGCTCTCTAAAGAAGCTAACGGCTCGGGGTCTTCATATTCAGATTCTTTTCCAGCTTCGTTAGATGCTTTATTCGTTTCTACTTTAAAAGCTTCGAATCGTTTTTCCTCCAATTTTTTGAAAAAGTCAGGTTCGGGATCTTCGATGACGTTTATCATTTCATCGCGATTGAGATTTAACTCAATACTATACCCAAATAAAAGCATACTTATGAGAATCATTAAAATCCCGGTTGTTATCCGGGCGATCCGCTGTGCTCTTCTGACTAATTCACGCATAAGCTTTCTTTAATCTCTTCAGGGGTTAAGGCATCAGCTATCTCGTATTCTCCGATTTTAGTTCTGCGAAGGGCGCTAAGATGGGCTCCAGAATCAAGCGCTTTACCGTAGTCATGTGCTAGGGATCTGATATAGGTTCCCTTTGAGCAGACTACCTCAAAGTCGACTTCCTTGGTTGAATCGAATCTAGAAGGATCAATCTCGAAGGATTGAATTTCAATTTTTCTAGGTTGAATCTCAGTTTCTTGACCTTGTCG
>DFQX01000101.1 GCA_002381155.1 Flavobacteriaceae bacterium UBA3478
TGTGAATAGGTATCCGATATAGGAGAGGTTATCGAATTCTTCTTTCACTGCCTTTTCGAGCTCAGATAATTCAGGTAGATCATCGGTAAAAACAATACCTACACACATCAATTCTTCTGCATGAAATAGAGCAAAAACTAAAGCGCTAGTGCTTAATTTGTTCCATTGAGGTTCAAGTACTTTAACCCAATCGTTCGGATAGATCATTGATAAATCATCTGCCTCTATATGTAATGACACTAGTTGAGCATCCCCTACAGATATCCCCATGATCTCAATTTATCAGAATCCTCTGTCCATCGATCACCTATATCGTTGCGATAATAGGAATTGTTGATCATAAGTGTTGAGATTCGGTTGTACATATTTTTTTGGGCTTCTTTCATTGTGGTTCCTTGACCGGTTACAAGGGTGACGATTCCTCTGTCCCCAGTTACCAGCCAGTGTCCATTAACTTTTTTTACATTGATCGGATGTATCCCATTCTCACTCGGTTTCTTAAAAATTACAACCGAATCTTTTGAGAATAATCTAAAACTTTTTGGGTCCTCGTAAGGAAAGGGTGGCACCACAATATAAGCACCAACCTGAAATCCCATTTTTGCATGAAAGGGAGCATTATTTCCACTTGCAGTATCCCAAAGAACTTTCGAAAATGGAGTTAAAAGCCCATCACGCTGAATGTGTACCTGAGGATAGCCAAATCTTGAGGTAAATTCTAACGGATAAATACCATTATTATTTACAATGGAATTAACATCGATATGACCTATAAACCTATTTTCTCTTAATCGAGACTCAAGTTTTTTCAAGGTTTTTTCGAAAAGAATGGATTCTTTCGCCCAAAACATACTCGTTCCCATCTCACCCGTAGAAACTCCTAATTCATTGGGAAACAATTTTTTATGCTCAAAGTTTATATTGTAGGGAGGAATGAATTCATTACCGTTAAAGAAGGCTCCAACCGCAACTTCTACCCCCTTAACTTTTCGCTGTAGTTGAAACACTCCAAAATCACTCCCCCACGATTTTTCATAGGCTTTGAGCATTCGAATTACGTCTTCACCATTTTCATCTTGACCAACGAATAGTAACTGTTTCAATTCTTGAGTTTCACCACTGGGTTTGATCACATAGGCATCGGGATGTTTCTCAATGTAGTTTACAGCAGATTGAAAACTGTCGAATTCTTTGAATGGTAGGGTTTTCACTCCACTGCGTTTTAGTTCTTCTTGTCCGAAATTTCGGTCTAGTTCTAGCTCATCGGTATAACTTGAACCACCGAAAACGATTTTACCACTTGAGCGCAGTTCATCACTTTCTTCACCGAATCCTGTGTAGTCGAACACGACGATATCGGCCCAGTCGATATGTTTCTTGTAATTGTTGGTTTTTTTAACGAATCCGTAACCGATTTCACGTGATCGTTTGTCCTCTATATACATGAGTACTTGATGTCCTTCATTTTGAACACCGTAGGCAACATCTAAAGAATCACCCCATTTTGAGACAAAAAGATACTTTCTTTTGTCGTCTCCTGACTGCTTTGTTTTCAATGTGATCTAAGCAGAAAGATCTAAAATTTGTTTGGCATAATGCTCAGTAAAAAAGCGAACAAACTTAATGCAAAATCGAATTCGTTGTTAGGGTAGAGTTAAGAAGGGGATAAATAAAAAAAGCCAGAACAAAGTTCTGGCTTTTCTCATCTGTACTCGAGGCGGGACTTGAACCCGCACGACCGTAATGGTCATTGGATTTTAAGTCCAACGTGTCTACCAATTCCACCACTCGAGCCTTCGTTAGACAAGTCTAACTATTTCAAAAAAAAAGCTGCGATGTTCGCAGCATATTGAGCGAAAAACGGGGTTCGAACCCGCGACCTCAACCTTGGCAAGGTTGCGCTCTACCAGCTGAGCTATTTTCGCATCATGTTAAGAACATATCCTAGAATAACTAGGGGATGCAAATTTAGAATATTTCTTCAAATTCAAAACATTCTCCTATCAAAAAAAGAGGTCTTATAGCTTTCCTAATCGTTTTTTAATCGATTCTAGAGTAACCAAGGCTTCTACAGGGGTTAAGGAGTTTACATCAATATCCATCAATTCCTCCTTGATTTCTAGTAAAACGGGATCGTCTAATTGGATAAAACTAAGTTGCATTTCTCCAGAGTTACTGGATAGGGTGGCCTGTTTTTCTTGACGATCTCCGCTCTTTTCTAGATTCTTAAGAACCTTTTGAGCTTGTTGTAAAAGTGTTGCAGGCATTCCAGCCATTTTAGCGACGTGAATTCCGAAGCTATGCTCTGATCCGCCCGGTAATAGCTTTCTTAAGAAAAGCACATGGTCTTTACTCTCCTTCACTGCCACGTGATAATTTTTGACTCTTGCGTAAGAGTCTGTCATTTGATTAAGTTCATGGTAGTGCGTGGCAAAAAGAGTTTTAGGTCGATCCTTACTCTCGTGTAAGTAAGTGGCAATAGCCCAAGCAATTGATATTCCGTCATAGGTGCTGGTACCACGTCCAATTTCGTCCATCAGCACCAGACTTCTTGGGCTTAAATTATTTATGATTGCTGCAGTCTCATTCATTTCGACCATGAAAGTAGATTCGCCCTTACTGAGGTTGTCACTAGCACCGACACGAGTGAAAAGTTTGTCAGTGATTCCCATTTCTGCATCGCTTGCAGGAATAAATGACCCTGACTGGGCCAAAATCACACACAGAGCGGTTTGACGGAGGATCGCTGACTTACCGCTCATATTAGGCCCGGTAATCATCATGATCTGTTGCTTTTGATCATCTAATAATATATCATTCGCAATATAGCTTTGATCATGGGGCAGGCGCTGTTCAATTACAGGGTGTCTGGCTTCTTTTATTGAAAGGGTGAAAGAGTCGTTTAGCTTCGGTCGATGGTAATTATAAGCCTTTGCGATGTAGGCAAAGTTTGATAGACAGTCAATACTTGCAATTTCATTCGATAATTGCTGCATTGAACTAATCCTAGGCTGCAGGTCTTCAACAAGTTGGGAATATAGCTCTTGTTCTAGGATCTGAATTCGCGCCTCTGCCGAAGAGATTTTACTTTCGTATTCTTTAAGTTCTTCTGTGATATAACGCTCTGCATTGACAAGAGTTTGTTTTCGAATCCACTCTTCAGGAACTTTATCCTTATGGGTGTTTCGCACCTCGATATAATATCCGAAAACGTTATTTGATGCAATTTTTAAAGAGGTAATTCCTGTTCTTTCGATTTCTCTTTCGAGTAACGCATTAAGGTGATCATGACCTTTTTCTGATAATGATCGTAGCTCATCGAGTTCTTCACTTACTCCGGTTCTAATTACGCCTCCCTTTGAGACTAGGGCTGGAGGGTTTTCTTCTAAGCAGGAATCGAGTAATTCTGTAATAGGGACAACTGTCTGATCATCAATAGAGGAATGATAAGAATTAGACTG
Organism: Flavobacteriaceae bacterium UBA3478; assembly: GCA_002381155.1. GTDB lineage: Bacteria > Bacteroidota > Bacteroidia > Flavobacteriales > Flavobacteriaceae > UBA3478. The sequence goes on from DFQX01000101.1 coordinate 3,462, forward strand.
TAAGAGTGTTGATAGCTCTAAGACCTTGTGCAAAGATGAGGACAGTGCTTTAAGCTCTTTAGGATGTACACGTGCTGCTGCAATTCGTGCTACCACTCGTTCTATATCAATACATTTAGATAAAGTAGTGCGAACCGATTCAAAAAGATTTTCTTTCTGCAGCTCTGAAACCTCTTGGTGGCGCTTTTCGATATGCTCTCGATGAGTAAGGGGTAGACCAATCCATCGTTTTAGAAGTCGACCGCCCATGGCTGTCTGCGTATGATCTATAATGTCAATCAGTGCGGTTCCTCCCGATTGTAGCGGATGAAAGAGTTCTAAATTTCGAATACTGAAATGATCTAGCCAAAGTATACCTTCTGGGCTGATTCGTCGAATGGTCTGGATGTGTCCTAGTTTGTCATTTCGAGTTTCACTTAAGTAGTGAAGAATGGCTCCTGCACTAATGATACTATCAATTTTATTGTCTAGGCCAAAACCAGTGAGATTATGAGTTTTAAAGTGAGACAACAGTTTTTCATTAGCGAAGCTCTCACTAAAAATCCAAGACTCTAAAGTAAGTAAGGGTTTGCCTTGGAGCGATTCTTGAAGTTGGTTTCGCTGAGGCTTCGAAATAAGAATTTCAGAAGGATTAAATTGAGCTAATAATTTTAGAATGTAAGATTCAGAACCTTCAGCTACTGAGAATTCCCCGGTAGATACATCGGCTAATGCCAATGCATAATTCTTCTCGCCTTTATAGATAGCGGCCAAAAAATTATTTGTCTTTGAATCGAGTAGCTCACTTTCAAAAGTGACTCCTGGAGTGATGATTTCTGTGATTCCTCTTTTTACGATTCCTTTGGTTTGACTTGCGTCTTCTAATTGATCACAGATAGCCACTCGTTCTCCGGCCTTCACTAGCTTATACAAATAGGTATTTAAGGCGTGATGCGGAAATCCAGCGAGTGGAGTTTGGTCACCTCCGTTGTTTCGAGCCGTGAGAACAATCCCAAGTATTTTCGCTGTTTTTTCAGCATCAGAACCAAAGGTTTCATAGAAGTCTCCAACTCTGAATAGAAGTAATGCGGTAGGATGCTTTGCTTTTATTGCATCGTACTGTTGCATCAGTGGGGTAGTGCTCTTTTTGTTTTTTGCCATAGCTTTGTCGAAAATATGAAAACTCCCTTTATTAAAACCGAAAATCAGGCATTAGGTCGACCCGATATCGATACTTTTAAGTCGATCGATAAACGTTTTGTGGTTGTGCTTGATGAGGTTAGAAGTGCTCATAACGTGGGGTCTATCTTTAGAAGCTCTGATGCCTTTGTGGTTGAAGAGTTGATGCTATGTGGAATTACGCCAAAACCTCCGAGCAAGGAAATACACAAAACCGCTCTCGGTGCTGAGCAAAGTGTATCTTGGAGTAAATGGACTTCAACCCTAGAAGCTATCGCCGAGCTCAAGCAGCGAGGTTACCAGATATGGGCTATTGAACAAGCTTCTTCAGCCACAGACCTAGGAGATTTTACGCCCTTATCTGACCAAAAATACGCGCTAATCTTCGGGAATGAAGTTTTTGGAGTTGATCAAGAGGTGATTGATCAGTGTGATGGGGTTATTGAAATTGCACAAGGGGGTACGAAACATTCGCTTAACGTATCGGTTTCTGCAGGAGTAGTCTTGTGGCATTGTTTTAGCCAAAATCAAAAAACCCCTTGAAATCATTCGAAGGGGTCTTTCTAGTTTGAGTTAGTTAGCAAAAAATGCTAAGCCTAATTAACTAAGTGTTTTAGTTAAATGCAACTTTTTTCTTAAAAAAGTGTTAATCCTTTTTTGGTTCTGGTAGTTTTATTGGTTTGTTTCTTCCAGTGAACTTCGAGCAGCGCATTCTCGATTCGTTCAATAACGGTATCAAAGAAACTGGGATCTTCGTAACTCGGGAGTAGGCTGAGGTCGATAACCAAAATATTCCATCGTTTTTGTCTTTTGATGAAATCTTGATATCCTTTGGTAATCGATTTTAGATATTCTGGGTCGATATTTTGCTCGTAACTACGTCCTCTTTTTTTTATGTTTTCGAGGATTCGATCGAGGCTATTCTCAAGAAGAACGTAAAGTCCTGGAGCTTTCAGTAGTCGTTCACCCCAGCGATAGTAGCGACTAAAAAGTTCGAAATCTATTTCGTTCAAATTGTTTTTGGCAAAAAGTAATGATTTTGATAGGTGGTAGTCACTAACCAAACCTTCAGCGGCTTGGTTTGTTTTTAAGGCGTCAAATCGATCGAGTAAAAAGTGTAATTCGACGGGTAGTGCATAGGCCTTAGGGTCTTTGTAAAAAGACTCCAAATAAGGGTTCTTGTCGAATCGCTCATATCTTGAGCTTAGTTCGTAACGCTCTGCAACCGCTTTGCATAGCGTACTTTTTCCTACCCCTATACAACCTTCTAATACTACGTTTTTGCTCGTATGCCAGAGTTCTTTTTTGTTTCGTAGTAAACTAGTCTTAGTTTTTGAGATGGGCTGAGAAGGATCTTTTTCTAGCATTTTTCTCACCTCCTTAATTGATTGATTGGCGATTTCTAGGTGCGGTGCAATTTCACAAAGAGGTTCGATGACGAAACGGCGATGATTCATTCTCGGATGAGGTAACTCAAGTGAAGGTGTATTAAGGGCTACAGGGCCCATCAGTAAATCAATATCTAACGGTCTATTGGCGTATCCCTTTCCTAATCGTATTCTTCCATAGGTTTTCTCCAGTTCTAAACAGGCTTGTAACAATCTCTCTGGAGAAAATTCACTTTCTAACTCCAAGCATGCATTTAAGAAGTTTTCACCTTCAAAACCGAGTGCGGGGCTTTCATAAACCGAGGATACCGACCGAATGATTCCTAGCTGATCCGATATGCTAAATAATGCCTTTTGAAGGTAGAGTAATCGATCTCCTTCATTACTGCCAATCCCAATATAGTAGGTGCTAGTTCTCATGGCCTTCGAAAGTACAAAAAGGCTTTAACTTTCAGTATCTTTAAGGCTTTAAACGTTAGTACTATGAATTTTTTTAAACGTTTTATTGCTTCTTTCTTCGCAGTTATTGCCGCCTTCTGGTTTATGGGTATTGTTTTAGTCCTAATTATCGCTGGTTTAGGAAGCGCCGATGTTGCTCCCTCCGTTGCTAATGCCTCTGTCTTAAAAATAACTTTAAATAGACCTATTGTAGATTATAAGGGAGGATCTGGGGATGATCCATTTTCTGTGTTTTTCGAAGAAACGATTGCGTTAGATGAGGTAGTTTCAGCTGTTCAAGCCGCCGCCGAAGATGATCGTATTTCAGGTATTAGCTTTGAAACTCCCTTTTTTCTTGGGGGATGGAGTCAAGCTGAGACCTTACGAAATGCGCTCATTGAATTTAAAAGTTCAGGCAAGTTCATCTACGCCTATGGAGATTCGTACTCTCAGAAATCGTTTTACTTATCCTCTGTGGTGGATAGTTTATTTGTAACTCCGACCGGCTTTGTTGATTTGCGTGGCCTTTCATCAGAACTCACCTACTATAAATCATTTCAGGAAAAGTCAGGACTGCGTATGGAGGTGATTCGACATGGTAAATACAAAGCAGCGGTAGAACCTTACCTTAATGATGCCCCATCAAAGGAAAATATTGAACAAATTCAGGAGTTAATCGATGGTTTGTGGGACGAGGTTGGAGCCCAAATGGCCGATCAAATAGAGGTTTCAAGAGCTGATTTCGAAGGTTGGGTAAATGATTTGGCAACTCGTGATTTAGAAAAGGCAAAGGAACTAGGCTTGATCGGAGGTCTGATTTATGAAGATCAGTATGAAGACGCGTTAAAACGCGCGGTCGGCGCTTCTAAAAATGACTTAAATGAATCCTCAAAATTGAATACCATTTCGTCTAGTTCTTACTTTAAGACGATTAAATCAACACCAATCGATTCCTCTGATCGAATTGCACTCGTTTATGCACAAGGGAGTATTTTATACGGAGAGGGATCCCCTACGATCATGGGTCAAGAAACCATGAATAAAGCTTTGCAAAGTGCTCGAGAGGATCGAAACATTAAGGCAGTAGTACTTCGCATTAATTCTCCGGGAGGTAGTGCACTTACTTCTGATCTCATTTGGCGTGAAGTTGAAAAAACAGCCAAGGAAAAACCTGTAGTGGTTTCTATTTCTGATGTCGCCGCTTCAGGGGGTTATTATATTGCTACCCCGGCAACCTATATCATTGCGCAACCGACCTCTATCACAGGATCTATTGGTGTTTTTGGTACTTTACCAAACGCCTCAGAACTTGCTGAGCAGTGGGGTTTTTCTTCGTATACCCTAAGTACTCATGAGCGTTCGGCGACCTATTCGCCCCTACGACCGCTCAGTGATACTTTTCGAGCAGAGCTAACTGAAGGAATTGAACAGACTTATCAGACTTTCTTAGAACGTGTAGCTTCGGGTCGATCAATGTCTATCGAATCTGTAGATGCAATTGCACAAGGACGCGTTTATCTCGCTCCAAAAGCGTTAGAGCTCGGTCTTGTTGATGAAATAGGAACGCTCGATGATGCCATCAATAAGGCAGCTGAACTTGCAGCAATTGATGAATTTAAGTTACGAGAATATCCTAGATATAAATCTGATTTTGAGCGCTTATTGGGAGATTTACCTGCAGCAAGTCTTTCGATTATTTCATCGAAGCTTCCTAGCATTGTTTCTGATTACCTGATTTTCTGGGAAACGGTAGGTGGTGAAAGTCATGACTATAATCGCATTCAGGCGCGTTTGCCTTTTGATTTAAAAATTGAGTAATGGAATACTCAAAACGACCCCAGGCATTTTATTTCTTTTTGATTCTAGCAGGACTGTTTATCACTTCCTTGGTGGTTTCAAACCTCATTTTTCAGAAGTTTTTTTATTGGTCTCCTTTCGGTGAGATAAGCTTGTTTTCTGCTCCTTTATTCGAACTCTCAGTGGGTATTTTACCTTATCCGCTAACTTTTTTAATCACCGATTTGATCTCAGAAATCTATGGTAAAAAGATGGCGAACAAAGTGGTAGTTGTAGGGATTATTGCCTCAGTCTTTTCACTACTTATTGTGTATACCGCCTCTTCAGTGAGTGCAACCGACTGGTCACCCGTTAGTGATGAATTATTTTCAACGGTTTTTGGAAATACAATTGTTGCTGTGTTCTCCTCGATGATGGCTTATTTACTGGCTCAGTTTGTAGACATTCAGATCTATCACTTCTGGAAAAGGCTTACCAAGGGTCGACACCTTTGGCTGAGAAATAACTTTTCTACCTTCTCTTCTCAGCTCATTGATACTACTTCGGTTGTATTGTTACTCTGTTTCTTCGGTGAGATTGAGTGGGAACGATTTACGGGGCTAGTTCTATCAGGGTTTCTATTTAAGGCGCTAATTGCCCTTCTAGACACACCGATTCTCTATTTGATGGTTTACGGATGTCGTAGATACTTTCGATTAGAAGTCAATGAAGAGATTGAACTGTTCGAGACTAGTTAAGTCGCAGCTCTATTTGAAAACCCTCATGTGATCGAACATTAAAGACTCTTCCGTCTTCAAAAAGTAGGTATTGTCCTTTGATCCCTGTAAGTACTCCATTGAGTTCTGGCTCTTTGGTGAGATTAGTACTCTGAACCTCTTTACCTTTCGGATCAAACGGAAAGTTGAGGTGAACTACTTCGCTTTCGACGATAAAATCGCTTACTTCGCTGGGGACGTAAGCTTTTAAAGAGTTCCAGTGCTGTTTTAAATCCAAGGTAGATTCTGGCTTTGATAGCATCACTCTAAAATTAGTCTTGTCGCTGATGTGTTCCTTTAAGGCCACCTCGGCAACCCCTGCTAGATATCGATTGGGAACTTCTAAAATAGCTAGTGCCTGATGAGCTCCTTGGTCAATCCAACGGGTAGGTAATTGTTTTTTTCGAGTGATTCCGACCTTGATTGCTCCAGTATTGGATAAATACACGATGTGAGGTTGCAATTGCATTTGCTTCTCAAACTCTAGATCGCGGTCTGCGATCCCTAAATGTGCTTTGCTCTCTTCAGGTTTCATAATCCAAGTACCTGCCATTGGAGATTCAAAGAAGCATTTTTTACAAAATCCTTGTCTGAAAATTCCGTGATCGTCACCACAACCAAGACATTGGTATCCGACATGTTTTATTTGAATGGATTTGCCGATAAGTTGGTTGACTTGTAGTAAATCATTTTCGATAGGGATAAAATAATTAATCGGACTGAAATCTTCAGTTTCCATCTTCTTTAGTACCGTCTGAAAAAGCATAGAAAGGGATGTGTATATTTGAGCTTTACAACCTCTAATGTACGAATAATGATGCTGCCTCTTTATAATTCTGTTGCCTCTTGGCTGCTTAAGAAAAGATTTCATCAGATACAGCTATTTATCCAGTATCCGGGAGAGGTTCAATTCGAAGTTTTACAGAAATTACTCGAAACCGCTTCAAGCACTGAGGTAGGAAAAAAATATGATTTTAGTAGTATTCGTACCTATGAAGATTTTGCTTCTAGAGTTCCTATTGTCAGTTACGAGGATATAGCAGATCAGATCCAGAGAACGAGAGAAGGAGAACAAAACATCTTTTGGCCTAGCCCAATTAAATGGTTTGCTAAAAGTAGTGGCACCACCAATGCTAAGAGTAAATTTATTCCAGTAAGTCAAGAGGCGCTGGATGACTGTCACTACAAAAGCGGTAAAGATTTATTGTCGCTGTATTTGAATAATAATGAGAATTCTAAACTCTTTACAGGTAAAAGCTTAAGACTAGGAGGGAGCAAAGAATTGTATAAAGATAAAGGCTCTTATTTCGGAGACTTATCCGCTATACTTATTGATAACCTGCCGAAGTGGGCTGAGTATAGTAGCACACCAAGTAATCGGATATCCTTGCTGCCTGATTGGGAAACAAAGATCGCAGCAATTATCTCTGAGAGCACTAAAGAGAACGTGACTTCCCTTGCTGGAGTACCTTCATGGATGCTTGTTTTACTCAATGAAATCAATACTTATTCAGGTACTGAACACTTATTTGAAATCTGGGAGAATCTGGAGGTCTATTTTCATGGTGGGGTGAGTTTTACACCTTACCGTGCTCAATATGAACGATTGCTTCCGAAAAGCAACTTCAAATACTACGAGATTTACAATGCCTCTGAAGGGTTCTTTGCTATTCAAGATCGAAACTACCAGAATGATCTATTGCTCATGCTTGATTATGGAATTTTTTACGAATTCATTCCATTAGATACTCTCGGTAGTTTTGGTGAAAAGGCAGTGCCAATTTGGGAAGTGAAGTTAGGGGTGAATTATGCCATGATCATCACCACAAACGCTGGTTTATGGCGCTATATCATCGGTGACACCATTCGATTTACTTCTGTTGACCCCTATAGAATTAAAATTACGGGTAGAACTAAGCACTTCATTAATGTGTTCGGCGAGGAGCTAATGGTTGAAAATGCGGAGCAAGGCCTGAGAACGGCTTGTGAACAAACCGGGGCCAGTATTAGCGATTACACGGTTGCACCTATCTTCATGTCAGAAAATAAAAAAGGGGCGCATCAGTGGCTTATTGAATTCAATAGAGCGCCTTCTGACTATATTCAATTCATGCAGGTATTAGACGAGGCTTTGCAGCACCTGAATTCTGATTACGAGGCAAAGCGTTTGAAGGATATTACACTCAGAGCACCCGAACTAGTTGTTGCTAAGTCGAAGCTGTTTTATCAGTGGTTAGATGGGCAGAACAAAGTGGGTGGCCAGCACAAAATACCTCGATTGTCGAATACCAGAACCTATATAGAGGAATTATTGGTTCTGAATAAGTAATAGCTAAACGGTTTGGGCTATGAAGCAGCTTTTAGATTTCCTAAAGCAACTGCAGAGGCTCCTGAAAGTTTCTCCTGAACGTAGGTTTTATCTACTTTAAGCTCCTTCACTGAATCTTCTGAAGGTAGTTCATACATAGCATCAGTAAGTACCGCTTCGCACAAGCTTCTAAGGCCTCTTGCTCCTAGATCGTGTTCTAAGGCTTTATCTACCAAAAGTTCTAAAGCGTCGGGAGTTACCTCTAGGGTGATGTCGTCGATTGCAAATAGCTTTTGATATTGCTTAATGATAGCATTTTTTGGTTCAGTGAGTATCGAGAGTAAACTGGTCTTATCTAATGGATTCATATGAGATAGTACCGGGAGTCTACCAATGATTTCAGGAATTAGCCCAAAGCTTTTGATGTCTTTAGGGCTTACGTATTGAAGCAGGTTTTCTTTGTCGATTTGGCCACTTTCCATTGAGCTGCTATAACCGACCGCTTGTCGGTTCAGACGCTTAGAAATGTGTCTTTCGATACCGTCAAATGCACCTCCAGCAATAAATAGGATGTTTGAAGTGTCTACTTCTATAAACTTCTGATCGGGATGTTTTCGACCTCCTTTCGGAGGAACGTTAACAGTAGTACCTTCAAGTAGCTTTAACAATCCTTGCTGTACTCCTTCTCCAGAAACATCTCGAGTGATTGATGGATTATCACTTTTTCTAGCAATCTTATCAATCTCATCAATAAATACAATACCTCTCTGAGCACGTTCAAGATCATAGTCTGCAGCCTGTAACAGTCTTGTGAGAATGCTCTCGACGTCTTCTCCTACATATCCTGCTTCAGTTAGTACAGTGGCATCAACAATGGCTAAAGGAACTTCAAGCATTTTAGCGATAGTCTTTGCAACCAAAGTTTTACCGGTACCTGTTTGCCCTACAATAAGGATGTTGCTTTTTTGAATTTCAACCTCGTTGTCATCGTTGTTTTGTAACAAGCGCTTGTAGTGGTTGTATACTGCAACGGATAATACTTTCTTAGTTTTATCCTGACCGATTACATAAGTATCTAAAAAGGCCTTAATTTCTTTCGGCTTTTTTAAGGCTAATGCTTCAGATAATGCTGCGTTTTTATTTCCTTTTCGCTCCTCAGCGATGATATGATAGGCCTGTTCAATACAAGCATCACAAATATGAGCGTCAATTCCTGCAATAAGAATTTCGGTTTCTTCCTTCTTTCTTCCGCAGAAAGAACACTGTAGGGATTTATCGCTCATGGTAAGATGTTAAGAACGAACTAAGATTTCGTCGATCATTCCGTACTCTTTTGCTGCTTCAGCTCTCATCCAGTAATCACGGTCTGAATCTTCATAAACCTTCTCAAAAGGTTGTTTGCTGTGCTTCGCAATGATTTCATAAAGTTCGTCTTTTAACTTCAGGATTTCTCTTGCGGTGATTTCAATATCTGAAGCTTGACCTTGAGCACCTCCGAGCGGCTGATGTATCATCACTCTAGAGTGTTGTAATCCACTTCTCTTTCCTTCGGCGCCAGCACATAGTAATACCGCAGCCATTGAAGCAGCAATACCCGTACAAATCGTCGCGACATCAGGTCGTATAAATTGCATAGTGTCGTAGATGCCTAAACCAGCGTATACACTACCTCCGGGTGAGTTGATATAAATCTGTATGTCTTTACTAGCGTCTGTGCTCTCTAAAAATAAAAGCTGTGCCTGAACAATATTTGCTACCTGATCATTGATTCCTGTTCCTAAAAAGATGATTCGGTCCATCATCAGTCTAGAAAACACATCAAAGATGGCGATATTCATTTGGCGCTCTTCAATGATGTTAGGAGTCAGACCAACAGGAGTCATACTAGATACTATCTGATCGTAATATAACGAATTTATACCCTGATCTTTTATCGCAAATTTTTTGAATTCTTTACCGTAGTCCATAGCTGTTAACTGCTTTTACTTTAAAGATACTCTAATTAGGCGTATGCTTCTTTAATGAAGTCTTCAAAGCTGATCGCTTTCTCTTTTACCTTTCCTTCTTTCTTGAAAAGGTCTAATAATTTCTCATTCATCACCTGGGTAGATAGTCGACGAACCTCTTCTTGATTTTGCATGATAGAGGCGGTGATTTGATCTACTTCTTGGTCGCTAGGATTCATTCTTCCGAATTGAGCCATTTGACTGCGGATGTAGCT
>DFQX01000005.1 GCA_002381155.1 Flavobacteriaceae bacterium UBA3478
TTCAAGGAGATGCTGGTCTTATTCAGTCGGTATTGAAGGTCAAATCAAATATGGACTCGGGAATGTTTATGGGTATTCAACGTGCTGCGGTTGCTGCACTTGCTCAGCCTAAAAAGTGGTTTGATCAGTTGAATAAGGTATACGATCAGCGAAGAGCAAAAATGGAAGAATTGTGCCAGTTGTTGGGATTGGTGCCTGATCCGAATCAGGTAGGGATGTTTGTGTGGTGTCGGATCCCGGAAAATACCAAGGCAGAGGAACTAGTAGAGAAATATCTCAGTGAATATCACTTTTTTATTGCACCCGGAACCATTTTTGGCTCTGAAGGCAGTGGATATGTTCGGTTCTCTCTCTGTATTGAGATCGATCGAATTGAAGAAGTAATTAAGCGAATTAGTAAAGCGTTATGAAGTCAGTAGCGATTATAGGAGTTGGATTAATTGGAGGATCATGGGCGCTTGCTCTAAAAAAGCACTTCTCAGGTATCACTATTTTGGGTGTAGATAATAACCAAGTTCACTTAGAGGAGGCACTTCGTTTAGGTTTAATTGATAAAGCCGTTGATATAGATACGGCTGCGCAATCAGATTTAGTTTTTGTCAGTATTCCTGTTGGATCAGCCTCAGAGGTTATATATTCTTTACTCGATAAGGTTGGCGAACATACCTTGATCATGGATGCGGGCTCGACCAAGTCAGCCCTTTGTCAATCAATCAGTGATCATCCGAATCGATCACATTTTCTAGCTGCTCATCCTATTGCAGGTACCGAGTTTTCAGGACCTGCCGCTGCAAAAGCTGATTTATTTGATGGTAAGCTGATGATTCTCTGCGAGATAGAAAAAACAGCGATCCGACTTCAAGAAAATATATTAACCGCCTTTCAAAAGATAGGTATACGTTTACGTTACATGGATCCAGAATCTCATGATAAGCACGTTGCCTATGTATCGCATCTATCTCATGTTAGTTCATTTATGTTAGGAAAGACCGTGATGGACAAAGAAGCAGATGATCGAAACATTTTTGATTTGGCCGGAAGTGGGTTTGCGTCAACGGTTCGCTTGGCAAAAAGCTCACCAGAAATGTGGGGTCCGATCTTCTTACAGAATAAGGAACACCTCAGTCATACTCTAGAGGCTTACATCTCGAATCTTCAAAAATTCAAAACACTCATTGATAATGAAGACCTTGAAGCACTAACCTCTGAAATGAAACGAATAAATACTATAGAAAAAATATTAAACCCATTACCTTTAACCCCTTAAATCACAATCATGGAAAATTCGAAAGCCCTACGTACTTGGCTAGACGACATGCAGTTAGATCATCCGCTCGTAATTGCGGGTCCTTGCAGCGCAGAAACTGAAACACAAGTTCTTGACATTGCTCATCAACTTAAAAACACAGATGTAAATTATTATCGCGCAGGTATTTGGAAACCTCGTACACGTCCTGGAAGCTTCGAGGGTGTTGGTGCCATAGGTCTAAAATGGCTTCAGCGCGTTAAAGAAGAAACTGGTCTTAAGACAGCGACCGAAGTAGCTAATCGCGCACACGTAGAATTGGCACTAGAATATGACGTAGATCTTTTATGGATCGGAGCGCGTTCTACAGTTAGCCCATTTATCGTTCAAGAAATTGCAGATGCACTTAAAGGAACAGATAAAATAGTTCTTGTTAAAAACCCAGTTAATCCAGATTTAGCCCTTTGGATTGGTGCGATGGAGCGTTTATATACTGCAGACATCAAAAATCTTGGAGTAATCCACCGTGGATTCTCAACCTACAAGAAGACCAAATATCGTAACCTGCCTGAATGGCAGATTGCTATTGATTTTCAGACCAAGTTTCCTGATGTTCCTATCATTAATGACCCTAGTCATATTGCGGGTCGCAGAGATTTAATTTTTGATGTTTCACAAAACGCCCTTGATTTGAACTTTGATGGTTTGATGATTGAAACGCACTGTGATCCAGATAATGCATGGTCAGATGCAGCACAGCAAGTAACGCCTGAGCGTCTTTTAGAAATTTTTAAAGATTTAAGAGTTCGTAAAACGGGTGATGACGAAGCGGAGTTTCACAATGCATTAGGACAATTAAGAGCACAAATTGATGTTCTTGACGGTACCGTTCTTGATACCCTTGGTGAGCGTATGAAAGTTGCTGAGGCAATAGGTACTTTGAAGAAAGAGAAGAATGTTGCGGTACTTCAGTCGAATCGTTGGAATGAAATTTTAGGAAAAATGATCCTAGAAGGAGAGCAGCGAGGCCTTAGCGAAGAATTCGTATTGAAACTTTTCAAAAGCATTCACACAGAATCGATTCGTCACCAAGAGCAGGTTATTAACTCCTAATCGATAAGTGAAAGGCTTAGTTTACAAATCTACAGGAAGCTGGTACCAGGTAAAATCTGATGAAGGTAATTTTTACCAGTGTAGAATTAAAGGTAAACTTCGTCTAAGCGGGATACGATCTACCAGCCCGGTTGCCGTTGGTGATCGGGTTGGTTTTGATCTAGACGATGAAGCCATAGGAGTCATTCATACTATCGACCAGCGTGAGAATTACCTCGTTCGAAAGTCAGTAAACCTATCAAAGCAGCTTCATATAATTGGAGCTAACATCGATCTCGTATTTCTGGTAATTACCCTAAAGAATCCTGAGACCTTCACCACTTTTATTGATCGTTTTTTAGTTAGTGCTGCTGCGTTTAGCATTGAAACAGTATTGCTCTTCAATAAAATGGATCAATACACTGAAGAGGAACTTGAGATGGTGAATGAGCTCAAAGAGTTATACACATCTATAGGTTATCAAAGCGTTTTCTGTAGTACCAAATCGGGTCAAGGTATGAGTGAGCTACGAAATCTGATGAAGGACAATACGAGTATTTTTTCAGGCCATTCAGGAGTAGGTAAGTCAACTCTAATCAATACGGTTGCGCCCGAATTACGATTAAAAATCGGTGAGATTTCTGAACAGCATGGCCAAGGACAGCACACCACGACTTTTGCTGAGATGTTTGATCTTTCATTTGGAGGAAGAATCATTGATAGCCCTGGGATCAGAGGCTTTGGAATTGCAGATATCGATAAAGAAGAAATTGCTCGATATTTCAAAGAGTTCTTTAAAGCTTCTGAGAACTGCAAGTTCAATAATTGTCAGCATCTTTCTGAGCCCGGTTGTGCCGTGAAAAGTGAATTAGAAGATGGAACCATTGCCGAGAGTCGTTATCAAAGTTATCTCTCTATGGTTTTAGAAGAGGAGGGACCTTACCGTCAAGATCTATTTGCAGAATGAGAGCAGTAATTCAACGTGTATTAAACGCTTCGGTATCGGTTGATCAAAAACAAGTTTCCCGAATTGATAATGGGTTATTGATCTTACTAGGGGTAGATATTACGGATTCTGAAGATGATTTACTTTGGTTAGTTCAAAAGATTGCGGGACTGCGAATATTCAGTGATCATGATGATAAAATGAATTTGAGCGTTAGAGATATCGATGGGGAGGTACTCGTAGTATCGCAGTTCACTCTTTTTGGTGCTACGAAGAAAGGTAACCGACCTTCTTTCTTGCGCGCTGCAAAACCAGATAAGGGAGAGAAAGATTATTTGAAGTTTGTTGACGAGTTACAAGGACTAATCGAAAAACCTATTCAGAAGGGTGTTTTTGGTGCAGACATGAAAGTAGATCTTTGTAATGATGGCCCAGTTACCTTAATCATTGATACAAAAAATAAAGAATAATGGATTTAAAGGATTCTCAATTAGCGGTTGATCAGTGGATAAAAAACCACGGTGTTCGTTACTTTAATGAACTTACCAATATGGCGCAACTTACTGAAGAAGTAGGAGAAGTTGCGCGTATTATTGCGCGTAGGTATGGAGAACAAAGTGAGAAGGAATCAGACAAACAAAAAGATCTCGGCGAGGAATTAGCCGATGTTGTATTTGTGGTGCTATGCCTAGCGAATCAAACAGGAATTGACTTGCAAGAAGCTTTTGATCGCAAGTTAGATTTAAAGACTAGGCGTGATGATCAGCGTCACAAGAATAATCCTAAATTAAAATAATGAGTACTATACAGATTAGTGGCTCATCACTGAGTGCAAACTTTTCAATTGAACTCACAGGTTCAAAAAGCGAGACGAATCGGTTGTTACTGCTCGCGGCACTTTATCCGAATCTTAAGTTACTCAATGATTCGAATGCTCACGATGTAAGTGTGATGAAAAAGGCACTACAATTAAGTTCTGGCACGGTTGATATTCATCACGCTGGTACCGCGATGCGTTTCCTTACGGCTTACTTCTCGGTTACAGAGAATGCAGAGGTTTTACTAACGGGTAGTGATCGTATGAAACAAAGACCGATTGCTCTTTTAGTGGACGCCTTACGAGCCTTAGGTGCAACCATTGAATATCGAGGAGAAGAGGGTTATCCTCCCTTGCACATAAAGGGAGCCGTTTTGCCTCATTCTTCGGTGAGTATTGCTGCAAACGTCAGTAGTCAGTATTTATCGGCACTTTGCCTTGTGGGAGCTAAACTTCCCGAAGGACTCGAGATTGAACTTGTCGGTTCAATAACTTCGCTTCCTTACCTAAATATGACTTTGCAATTACTTGAAAGAATCGGTATTTCAGCGAGATTAGACGATAGGCGAATTCGTATTTCTCCTAAATCAGAGATCGAACCTATCTCCTTGGCCGTTGAATCTGATTGGAGTGCAGCGAGCTATTATTATTCCATTGTAGCACTCTCTAAACTAGGAACAAAGGCTACGTTATCAACGTTGAGAGAAGATTCATTGCAGGGAGATCGAGTTTTGTCAAAGATTTATAAAGACTTTGGGGTTAGCACCCGATTTGACGATGGAAAGGT
>DFQX01000046.1:0-3218 GCA_002381155.1 Flavobacteriaceae bacterium UBA3478
CGCGGTATATGACCATGTGGGTGGATTACAATCGGGAACAACCGTTTCCTTGAACGGGTATAGCGTAGGTACCATTGACGATATTACCTTTTTAGATGAAACCGGAAAGCTGATGGTTTCTTTTACATTAACCACCGATTTACCAATACCTGCAGATTCGAAAGCAGAACTTTATGATACTTCTGTTTTAGGGGGAAAAGGTCTTCAAATTGTTTTAGGAACCCCAGGTTCAGCGATTGCACAAAATGGCGATACATTAACCTCGATGGTAAAGATCGGAATGACTGACCGAATTACTGAGCTTATGGAGCCTCTTGAAGTCAAGGTGAATAGTGCGATAGTGGAGACTGATTTATTAATGAAAAATCTGAATCAATTATTAGATACGGACTCACAGGCTCTTCTTAGAGAAACTCTTAATAACTTTAGCGAAACTAGCGCCTCGTTAAAGGTGATTTCAAAGAATGTTAGTGAGAACTTGGCTGCTAACGAAAAGGCGCTAGGTACTATTCTTGAAAATACGGCAGAGTTAACCTCGAATTTATCTAGTGTTTCTCAGACATTAAATGAAGCAGATCTAAAAGGATTGATGACTGATTTAGATGCTTCTATATCCGCAACAAAAGAAATTCTTGCAGGAATCAAAAATGGAGATGGCGCTGTTGGACAGATTTTCACTAACCAAGAATTATATATTTCCTTGACTTCAAACTTGAACCAATTAGAATGGCTTTTACAAGACTTGCGCCTCAATCCTAAGCGATATCTGTCAGTTTCTGTATTTGGTAAGAAACAAAAGGATTATGTCGCTCCAGAATCAGATCCTGCTAAGACTTCAAAGAATCAATGATCAATTCCATTCTCTTTTTTATTCTGCTTGTTGCAGGTGTTGGGTTGTTTGTCCGAAACAGCAAAAAAATTGTAGCAGCACTTCACCTAGGTACCTCGCTACCTAAAGTAGATCGAAAAAAGGAGCGTTGGTTTCAAATGCTTCGTTTGGCTTTCGGGCAACAAAAGATGCATCGTAACCTTTTGGTAGGTGTTTTACACCTTATTGTTTACCTCGGTTTTATAATTATTAATATCGAGCTTTTAGAGATCATTATCGATGGACTATTCGGAACACATAGAGTACTTAGAGGTTTAGGTGAGTTTTACAATTTTGCAATCGCAACTTTTGAAGTCTTTGCCCTACTAGTGGTTTTATCAGTGATTGTCTTTTGGATGCGTCGTAACCTAGTGCGTATCGCAAGGTTTTGGAGTCCTGAAATGAAAGGTTGGCCAAAGTCGGATGCGAATTGGATTTTGATTATCGAGTTGGTTTTGATGGGCTTGTTCCTTACAATGAATGCTGCTGACTATACGCTTCAATTTAGGGGTCACCCAGCATACCCTTTAGCAGGAGCCTTTCCTGTGAGCGGTCTTATCGTACCGATTTTTCAAAACTTTTCGTTAGAGACTCTAGTCCTTATTGAACGTGTTTCTTGGTGGATGCATATAGCAGGTATCCTATTTTTTTTAAACTATCTATATTATTCAAAGCATTTACATATTCTGTTAGCGTTTCCACACACCTTCTACGCATCTCTTGAGCCAAAAGGTAAAATGGCTAATAATGAAATTGTTACTTCAGAAGTAAAAATGATGTTGGGCCTACCTGCCGAACCCGTGTCGTCTGAAGAGGTGTCTTTTGGAGCCCGAGATGTTCATCAGTTATCTGCTTTACAGCTATTAGGAGCCTTTACCTGTACCGAATGTGGTCGTTGTACAGCTTCGTGTCCGGCCAATCAAACCGGTAAATTATTATCACCTCGAAAGATCATGATGGATACGAGAGATCGTGCTACTCATCTAGTTGAAAAGAGTGATATAGTGAAAGAACACTTTTTACTTGATAATTATATCACTCGCGAAGAATTGTGGGCTTGTACTACCTGTAATGCGTGTGTTGAGGAATGTCCGATAGGAATAAGTCCTATGTCAATTATTTTGTCAATGCGCCAATATATCACAATGGAAGAGGCATCATCTCCCTCAGAATTAAATTCAATGATGACCAATATTGAAAATAATGGGGCTCCATGGCCGTTTAATAATGAAGATCGTTTGAAATGGATAGACTAATCGTAAAAACCATGGCAGAATACGCTGCTGAGGGAAAGTCGCCTGAGGTGTTGTTTTTTGTCGGATGTGCAGGAAGTTTTGATCAGCGAGCCCAGCAGGTTACAAAGGCCTTCGTTAAAATTCTAAACAGTGCAAATATATCTTTTGGCGTTTTGGGTAAAGAGGAGACTTGTACAGGAGATCCTGCCAAGCGCGCTGGCAACGATTTTTTATTTCAAATGCAAGCCCTAACTAATATTGAAACTATGAATGCCTATGGGGTAAAGAAAGTAATTACCACTTGTCCGCATTGTTTCAATACGATTAAAAATGAATACCCTTCACTAGGAGGAAACTATGAGGTTCTTCATCATACACAATTTTTAAAACAGCTGTTAGAAGAAAATCGAATTCATGTTGAAGGGGGAAGTTTTAAGGGAAAAAAGATCACCTACCATGACCCTTGTTATCTAGGGCGTGCAAATGGAGTATATGAAGCGCCTAGAGAAATTATAAAAAAGTTAGAGGCTGAAATCGTTGAAATGAAGCGATGCAAGAAAAATGCACTCTGTTGTGGAGCTGGCGGTGCTCAAATGTTTAAAGAATCTGAAGCGGGTAGAAAGGAAATCAATCACGAACGCTCCGAGGAGGTGAATGCGAGTGGAGCATCTGTTGTTGCAGCCGCTTGTCCTTTCTGTAATGTGATGTTAAATGATGGTGCTACTGCCACAGATTCTTCGGTAGAAGTTAAAGATTTAGCTCAACTCATCGTAGAAGCTGCAGATTTATAAGAATGACTAAGTATGAAAATTAGTTTTGAAGAACTTCCCGATCAGGCTAGAATATGGATTTATCCATCGAATCGTCCTTTTACTGAAGAGGAGTTAGAGCGATTAATTCCTAGCTTAGATCACTTTGTGGCCAATTGGGCTGCGCATGGCACCCCTTTAAAAGCCGCCTACAAGCTACCTTACAGACGATTTATTGTGTTAGGAGTAGATCAAGATAACCAGAAGGCTTCAGGTTGCTCTATTGATAGTTCGGTTCGTTTTATTCAAGAAATCGAGAAAGAATTTCAAGTAACACTGCTCGATAAAATGAATGTTACCTTCAAA
>DFQX01000046.1:3572-8091 GCA_002381155.1 Flavobacteriaceae bacterium UBA3478
AAGGCAGTTTCAGCAAATACTATTGTGTTCAATAATTTAGTTGAAAACAAAGAGGAGTTTGAGACTCATTGGGAAGTGCCTGCTAGTGATAGTTGGCATTCACGATTTTTGTAACTTAACTCAATGATCAATAAATATACTGGGATGCTACTAATCATTTTAGCATCCATACAATCCTACGCTCAGTCTATAAATTCTAGTGTGCTCGATGCAGAAGATCAATATCGGCAAAATAGTTGGGTAGATAGTGTTTATAATCAAATGACTATTGAGGAAAAAGTAGGGCAACTTATTATTGTTTTTACTGACTCAAAACCTTCTGAAGAGGAGCCCGAGCGTATAGAATCACTCATTAATGATCAACATATTGGAGGGCTTTTATTCTCCATAGGTAGTCCAAAAAGGCAATTAGAACTTACTCGTCGTTATCAGGAATCTTCTAAAATTCCATTACTTATGACGATGGATGCTGAATGGGGGCTTAGTATGCGATTAAAACCATCATTTGCATTTCCTTGGAACATGACGTTGGGTGCAACTAGGGATACCGAGCTTATTAGAAGGGTAGGCGAACGAATCGGTGCTCATAATAAACGTATAGGTATTCATATGAATTATGCTCCAGCGGTAGATTTGAATACTAACCCACTTAACCCAATTATCGGTAACCGTTCTTTTGGCGAAGATCCCCAGGCGGTTAGTGAGGCAGCCGAGGCATTTTATTCAGGTATGTGGGGTGCAGGTGTTATGGGTTCTATAAAGCATTTCCCAGGGCATGGAGACACTTCAACAGATTCACACCATGCATTGCCTGTGGTTTTAGCTGATCGTAATCAATTAGACACGCTAGAATTGATTCCATTCAAAAGAATGATTGATTCTGGTGTTCATTCGGTTATGGTAGCGCATTTAGCACTTCCAAAATTAAAAGATGCCAAAAATGATCCGGCATCGATTTCATACCATATATCTACTGAGCTACTTCAAAACCAACTCGGTTTTAATGGTCTAGTAATCACAGACGCCTTGAATATGAAAGGAGTGAGTGAGGGGATTAGTCCTAATGAAGTGGGTCTAAAAGCCTTTGAAGCAGGGGCAGATATTCTTCTTTACCCGCTCGATGTAAAGGCTACTACAGATATTTTAATCGACAAGATAAAGAGCTCTTCGATCTTACAAAAACGACTCGAACAATCGGTTAAAAAGATTCTTAAATCGAAATATTTATTAGGGTTAAATCACCTAGAGATACCTTCATTAGAAAAATTAAATGAGGATATTGAAACTACTGAGGATCAATTGTTAAGAGAGCAAGTTTTTGAATCAGCAATAACAGTGATTGATGATAATAGAAATCTCCCACTTGCGATTTCTAATCGATATTTATATGTGTCTTCAGAGTCAGAGGATGATCAGTTGTTTTACGAATCGTTAGTGAGATACGCTGCCGTAGAGAAAGTTTCCTTTTCTGACTTAAATACTCTTGAGCTAGAGGATTATGCTGCAGTTATTATTGGTCACTTACCAGACACTAGTACTCCTTGGAAGAAGGCCGGTTTTTCAGAAGAATTTATAAGCGTACTAGAAGAGATAGAATTATCACAGGTTCCCGTAATTATTGCCCATTTAGGAAGTCCTTATGCTCTCGATGTTTTATCTGAATCAAAGGCTTCTATACTCGTAGGCTATCAAAACACGGCTGAATCTCGAAGTGCTACTGCGCAAGCCATTTTTGGAGCAATTGCAGTCAAGGGAAAATTACCGGTTACTGTGAACCATAGATTTAAGGTAGGAAAGGGAGTGTCTTACCCAGCTAAGAACTTAATATCCTATTCTAAGGTTCCTGAAAGAGTTGGATTATCTAGTAATAAACTAAAAGAAGTAGATCGGCTAATCGCTAGAGTAGTAGATGAGGAAATGGCGCCTGGTGGCCAAGTGATTATCGCTCGAAAGGGAAAAGTGGTTTACGAGCGTAATTTTGGGTATCAGACCTATAAAAAAAAAGTTCCCATTGAATGGGATACTCGTTACGATATAGCCTCAGTAACTAAAATTGCTGCAAGCTTACCGCTTGTTATGCGCGCTCAAGAAAGAGGTGAAATAAGTCTTGGGGATCGCTTTTCAAATTGGTTTAAGGAGTTAGAAGGTACAGAAATTGGTCAAACACCACTTATAGCTGCCCTTTCGCATCACGGAAGATTGCCTGCTTGGATACCGTTTTATAAAGAGACCTTAGATAAAAAGCAGCAACCTTCTTCTCTATTCTACCGCTCCGAGGAAAGTGATGATTTCGGTATTGCCGTGAGTCAATCACTTTTTCTTAAATCTGATTATACTAAACAGATGTTTCAGCGAATCAAAGAATCAAGTCTTGAATCGAAAAAGTATCGCTACAGTGATTTACCTTATTATCTCATTTTTTGGCATTTCACTAATCTTTATGGTTCATTTGACAAGCAAATAGATTCGTTTTTATATCGTCCAATGGGGTTAAGTTTTACCTCATATAATCCTCTTCAAATTACTAATAAAGAAGGTGTTGCGCCTTCAGAAATTGACACTTACTTTCGCTACGATTTACTTCAGGGGTATGTGCATGACATGGGTGCGGCGATGATGGGGGGAGTGGCCGGTCATGCAGGTGTTTTTAGCAATGCCAATGATCTTACAAAACTCATGCAGATGTATCTTCAAGGGGGTTCTTATGGTGGCGTACAATTTCTACAGAGTTCTACGATCCGAAGATTTAACACCTGTTATTATTGTCATCAAGGTAATCGACGAGGGGTAGGATTTGATAAACCCCAACTAGAGGGTGAAGGGTCTACTTGCGGATGTGTTTCTCCTAAATCGTTCGGACATTTAGGTTTCACAGGAACTTATGTATGGGCTGATCCTGAAAAAGAGTTGGTTTACGTGTTTCTTTCGAATAGAACCTACCCTGACATGGATCGTAACCTCTTAGGTAAGACGAATATGAGAACAGAGATTCAAAGAATGATTTATGAGTCTCTGCTTTAGTATTATGGTACTATCTTTGATAAAAATCGAGCTGTGAAAATTGCAATGGTTTGTTATCCCACCTTTGGTGGAAGTGGTGTAGTCGCTACTGAGCTTGGAATGGCACTTGCTCGAGCCGGTCATGAGGTACATTTTATAACCTACAGTCAACCCGTACGTTTAGCCTTATTAGAGAAGAATATTTATTATCACGAGGTAGATGTTCCTGAATATCCACTATTTAAGCACCAACCTTATGACCTCGCACTTTCAAGTAAACTGGTTGATACTTTAAAGGCATATAAAATTGAAGTGCTTCACGTTCATTATGCAATACCACACGCCTATGCAGGGTATATGGCCAAAATGATGCTCAAAGAAGAGGGAATCAATATTCCAATGATTACTACCCTTCACGGGACAGATATTACCTTAGTAGGTAGTCATCCTTTCTATAAGACTGCTGTAACCTTTAGTATCAATAAATCAGACATTGTAACTGCTGTTTCTGAAAATCTAAAGGATACTACTTTTGAGATGTTTGAGGTCAATAGAGAGATCGAGGTGGTTCCTAATTTTATTGATGCTGCCAAGTATGCAGAGATGCAAAATCAGCCATGTGATCGAAATCTAATGGCGCTGAAGGAGGAATTTATCATTACGCATGTGAGTAATTTTAGGCCGGTTAAGCGCATCGAGGATGTTATCTTGATATTTAAACAGATTCTTGATAAGCATCCGGCTGTTCTAGTTATGGTTGGTGAAGGGCCCGATCGTATTAAAGCTGAACGCCTATCGAAAGAACTCGGTATTTATTCAAAGATTAAATTTCTAGGTAATAGTGTTGAGATTGACCGTGTTTTATGCATGAGCGATTTATTCCTACTCCCCTCAGGTCAAGAGAGTTTTGGTTTAGCTGCTCTTGAAGCAATGATTAATAAGACCCCAGTTATTTCCTCAAATGCTGGAGGACTGCCTGAAGTAAATATTCATGGCTTATCTGGATATGTTGCCGAAATTGGCGAGGTAGAAAAGATGGGGCAGTATGCCCTAGATATTCTGAAGGATTCAGAAACATTAAACCGATTCAAGGAAAATGCTAGAAAAGCAGCCTTGGAGTTTGATCTCCCTAAGATTCTACCTCTTTATGAGTCGATCTATGAAAAGGCTTATAAAGCCAGAAAACAAAATAGCGAATTGTAGTTTATCCTTTTTTCGCTACCTCACTCTTTAAATACCACTGCACAAAACGCTTAAGACCTTCATCAATAGATGTATTTGGAGCGTATCCATAATCTTCGATAAGATCGCTAACCTCGGCATAAGTTTGACTCACATCACCAGGCTGCATGGGTAGTAACTCTTTCTTTGCGGTTTTACCTAGATGTTTTTCTAGGGTAGCGATAAAGTCACCGAGCTGTTCTGACTTATGGTTACCTATGTTGTAGATCTTGCAGTTGTCTTTTGCAGGGTTTTCAATAATGCGAACAAGCCCTTCTACGATATCATCGATATAAGT
>DFQX01000046.1:8462-8595 GCA_002381155.1 Flavobacteriaceae bacterium UBA3478
TCGGGTCTACCATAAGGGCCGTAAACGGTAAAGAATCGAAGTCCTGTAGTGTTTATATTATATAAGTGGCTGTAGGTATGTGCCATTAGCTCGTTGGCCTTTTTGGTGGCAGCATACAGACTGATCGGATGAT
>DFQX01000064.1 GCA_002381155.1 Flavobacteriaceae bacterium UBA3478
TGCTTTCAACGGCTTCAACACTTACGATCCCTTCAATATGAAGCGTTCTGCAGGATTTGGAGTGAGAATCTTCATGCCTGCATTTGGTTTATTGGGTATCGACTTCGGATACGGATTCGATAGTGACAACACGCCAGGAGCTTTTGGTCCTAGCGGATGGCAAACGCACTTTATTATCGGTCAGCAATTCTAATGAAAACACGACAAATTTTAACGGTAGTATTGATGGGCCTCTTGACTCAAGTCAGTTGGGGTCAACGTGCTACTCGCGTTGGATTTATCGATACCGATTATATTTTGTCCAAAGTAGCTTCTTATGCAGAAATGCGAGCAGAGTTGTCTGGGAAAATTGAAGCTTGGAATACAGAGATAGAGCGCCGAAGAACAGCGCTTAAAGCTAAACAAGATGAGTTGAGTGCTCAAAGGGATTTTTTACCCTTGTCAATTATCGAACAGCGAGAAATAGAAATAAGTCAATTGAGTAAAGCACTACTTCAATATGAGTTAGATAGATTCGGTCCTGAAGGAGATTTAATCGCCACAGAGGTAACCATAGTAAGACCTATTCAGGATTTGATTTATGCTGCGGTTCAAGAGATTGCGGAAGCGAGGAATTTTGATATGATCTTCGATAAGTCTACAGATCTAGTTATGCTCTATTTTGATAATCAATTTGATATAAGTGATTTGGTTATCCGAAAATTAGAGGCTGATTCTAAGGTTCGAGTGATTGGCATGCCTGAAGAATCTGAAGTTCAAGAAATGGTTAGTGAGATCGAAGAAAAGCGTCAAACGATTACCGAAGACCTTAATAAGGTACAACAGTCTAAAGAAGAAGAGAAAAAAGCTGCACTATCACGATTAGAAAAAGAACGTGAGGAGCGAAGAAAGGCCTATATTAGCAAACGCGAAGCGGTGCTTAAGGCTCGTGCAGAGCGTCAAAAACAAATAGAAGAAAAACGTAAAGACACAATTAATTGAAAATCAACTATTCCATGAAACAATTCGTTCTTATTGTAATGGCATTCTTTGCTGTTACAACCTCTACTTTTGCTCAATCTAAAGTTGCTCATATCAATGTTCAGCAACTACTTAGTGATATGCCAGATATGAAGGCAGCTCAAGATGAGCTCAAAAAACTAGAAAATACTTACCGTGCTGACATTGAGTCTTCTGTGGCTGAACTTCAAAAGAAACTAGTTGCTTATCAAAATGAGGCAGCAAGTAAGACTGCTGAAGAAAACAAGGCTAGAGCTGATGAGTTACAGAATGCTGAACGTAATATCGCAGCAGCAGAGCAAGCAGCGATGCAAGAATTACAGCGTAAGCAACAAGAGTTATTCGCTCCTATTTCTGAGAAAGCGAAGGCTGCTATTGATAAGGTAGCTAAAGACCAAGGATTCGATTATGTAATCGATTCAAGCCCAGGGCTTAGCCTTCTGGTTGCTAATGGTACAGACTTATTACCTTCTGTTAAGAAGGAGTTAGGATTCTAATTTGATTACCAATTAGAAGTAGTAACTTATAACCGCCCAATTGGGCGGTTTTTTTATGGCAAAAACGATTGGAATATTTGACTCTGGTGTTGGCGGATTAACGATTCTCTCTTCTATAGTAAATGAGATCTCAGATTCTGTTGAATACCACTATGTGGCTGATAGCCTTTACGCTCCCTATGGGTCAAAATCAATCGAAACCCTTTTAGAACGGAGTAGAAGAATTACTGAATTTTTGATTAGTAAGGGGTCAGAACTTGTTGTTATTGCCTGTAATACGGCAACTACTCAAGTTATTTCATTCCTTAGAGCAGAGTTCAATATTCCCTTTGTCGGTATTGAACCCGCTGTTAAGCCTGCTGCCCAGTTAAGTATATCTAAACGAATTGGTGTAATTGCTACTGCTAATACCCTCAAAAGTGGTCTATTTAAGCAAACCTTAGAGGCCTATGCTTCAGATTGCGAAATTTTCACTCGAATTGGTGAAGGCCTTGTTGAAGCGATTGAAACTGGAGAATTAGCCTCTGTAGAATTGAACGAGTTAGTTCGGGATCATGTAGCTTATTTTAATTCAAATGAGATAGATGTATTGGTATTAGGCTGTACCCACTATTCGTTTGTTTCTCTGCTATTTGAAAGGTATCTAGATCAGAGGACTTCTTTGGTTACCCCAAATGAGGCGGTAGCTAGACGTGTTCAATCGATTCTTAGAACTTTAGATAGCTCAGCGGGGTCAGTCAGGTCTATTCATGTTTACAGTACTTCTGAAAAGCTATTGTCCTTAAAGAAGTTGATCGCTGCAGAAGACCTTCGAGTTGATCAGGTACTACAAGTACAAATTTAAACCCTTACGAAGGTTTCTATCGTAAATGAGTAGGCATGTCTTTCGTCTACTGGATGATGTTGTTCTTCAACTTTTTTCCATTCCTGTAGGTTGATTTCAGGAAAATAGGTGTCGGCTTTAGGAGTTGCATGAACTCTAGTGATAATCATTTTTGTCGCTAGAGGAATAGCTTGTTTGTAAATTTCTCCCCCGCCAACGATGAATTGAATGTTTGATGGATGTAATTCTAGGGCAGACTCAATAGAATGACTAATGCCATAGATCTCAAATGGAGGAGCGTAGTCAGTTTTTCGGGTAACCACAATATGGTCTCTATTCGGCAGTGCTTTAGGGAAGCTTTCTAATGTTTTTCTTCCTATTATGATGGGATAACCTGAGGTGGTTTGCTTGAAATGTTTGAAATCATCGGGTAAATGCCATGGCAAGTCTCCTGCCAAACCCATTGCGCCATCTTCGGCAGCAGCAACAACAATGATTACCTCTTTCATTATACAGCAACCGGTGCTTTAATGGTTGGATGTGGATCGTATCCGATCAACTCGAAATCCTCAAAGGTAAAATCGTCTATGTTTTTGATAGCTGGATTTAATTTCATAGTAGGTAACGGGCGACAATCTCTTGAGAGTTGAAGATCAACCTGCTCTCTATGGTTACTGTAGATATGAACATCACCAAAGGTGTGTACAAAATCTCCAGCTTCTAAACCACAAACCTGAGCGACCATTAGCGTAAGAAGTGCGTAAGAAGCAATATTAAAAGGCACCCCAAGAAATACATCTGCGCTGCGTTGATACAGCTGGCAGGACAATTTATTATCAGCCACATAAAATTGAAAGAATGCATGACAGGGAGGTAAAGCGGCCTTGCCGTTAGCTACATTCTCAGCAAATGGCTTTGAGGTGTCCGGCATCACACTAGGGTTCCAAGCACTTACTAACATTCTTCTGCTATCTGGATTGGTTTTGAGGGTGTGGATTACCTCTTTTATTTGATCGATACCTTCTGAATTCCAATTACGCCATTGATGACCGTATACAGGACCTAAATCTCCATTTTCATCGGCCCATTCATTCCAAATACGAATCCCATTTTCAGTGAGATAGTTGATGTTTGTATCTCCCTTCAAGAACCAAAGTAATTCGTAGATAATCGATTTCAAATGTACCTTTTTGGTAGTTACCATCGGAAACCCTTCACTAAGATCGAATCGCATCTGATATCCGAAAACACTTTTTGTTCCAGTGCCTGTTCGGTCTGTTTTTTCAGTTCCGTTTTCTAAGATATGTTTGAGTAGATCGTGATAAGCTTTCATGCTTTGAATTTACCGATTTTTTAAATTTTTAACCTAGAATCATTCCTGCAATCGTTGCTGACAATAGGGATGCGAGTGAGCCTGCGATGAGTGCTTTGAAACCGAGCTCTGATAAGGTCTTCTTTTGACTTGGAGCAATCGTTCCTATTCCTCCTATTTGAATACCGATAGAAGCAAAGTTGGCAAATCCACAAAGCATGTAGGTTGCCATAAGTACTGATTTGTCATAGGTTAAGTGAACTGCCGCAGCCATATTCTTTAATTCGGCTAGTTGCGTATAGGCTACGAATTCTGAGGCCACCAGTTTGATTCCTAAGAGTTGCCCCATTAGGTTAAGATCTTCACTCGCTACACCAATGATGTACATTAGTGGAGCGAAAATCGTCCCAAGGATAGATTCTAGGGATAATTCGGAATAGGAGGAGTTGGACGCGATCCAATCATTAATTCCAGTCAGGTCTCCAAATCCGGTTAAAATACCATTAATCATCGCAATAAATGCAATAAATACTAGTAGCATCGCACCGACGTTTAAAGCGAGCTTCAAACCTTCAGTGGTTCCATTTGAAAGGGCATCAAGGGCGTTAGAGCCTACTTCTGTATCACTTACTTCGATTTTTTCATCGATTGGTTCTGTTTGAGGAACCATCAATTTAGCGATGATGATTGCACCTGGAGCTGCCATTACTGAAGCCGCTATAAGGTGGCGAGCAAATGACAGTCGAAGTTCGGGGTCTGTACCTCCTAAAAAGCCTACATAAGAAGCTAGAACACCTCCAGCTACTGTCGCCATACCCCCAGTCATTACGAGCATTACTTCAGAGCGGTTCATTTTGGCGAGATAGGCTTTAATTAATAGTGGTGCCTCAGTTTGACCTAAGAAGATGTTACCCGCTACAGAAAGACTTTCAGCTCCCGATATTTTAAGCGTTTTAGTTAATAACCAGGCGAGGCCACTTACTATTTTCTGAACGACCCCTAAGTAATAGAGTATTGAGGTAAGGGCAGAAAAGAATACAATCGTGGGTAAGATTTGAAATGCAAACACATAACCAATCGCCGGCTCAGTTACATTGATTAGATTCCCAAAAAGAAAGGCGCTTCCGCTTTCAGTAAATTCTAGGACCGCAGTAAAAAAACCTCCCAAAACATTGAAAAAAGATTTTACCCATTCAACCCGTAAAACTCCAAAGGCTAGAATAAATTGAAGTGAAAGTCCGATGAAGATGGTTTTCCATCGGATTGCCTTTTTATGAGTGCTTAGGAGATAAGCGATGCCTAAAAGGAATAGGATTCCGATAATACCTTTTATAATAACCATAATTTATTGGTTTCGTTGTTCAAGTTCGTCTCTAAGGGCTGCTGCCTTCTCGTAATCTTCATCTTCTACAGCTTTCTTAAGAGCTGCTTTAAGTTGTTTTTCACTGTAGCTTTTAAAGCGTCTTGAGCTAGGATTTGACTCTTGTGTTTTTTCTTCTTTTTCGCTCATTGATTCTGTCTCTATGTGAGCAAGATCGCGCGTGTTCGAGGAAAGGTCTTTCGAATCGGCATCGACGTTTAATTCAATGCCGGCCTTATCCAAAATATCGGGGTAGGTATAAATCGGTGCACCTGTTCGCACTGCAATTGCTACAGCATCGCTGGTTCGGGCATCGATAAGTTCTTCTTGCTGGTCTTTATTGCAAACAAGACTAGCATAAAATACACCCTCTTCTAATTTATGTATGATCACTTCCTTGACCTTAATTTCAAATCGATCAAGACATGATTTGAGTAAATCATGGGTCAGGGGTCTCGGTGGTTTGAGATCCTCTTCGATAGCAATAGCAATGGATTGTGCCTCTGCCGCGCCAATAACAATAGGGAGGTTTCGACTGCCGTTCTCCTCACTTAAAATAAGTGCGTAGGCCCCTTGCTGGGTTTGACTATAAGAGATGCCCTTAACTGTTAGACTCACGAGGTTCATAAGAGGGCAAAATAAGGGATTTTTATGCGTTTTGTGCCTTAAAAACCTTCAATTTTTCAATAAGTTGTGGTACTACAGTAAATGCATCACCAACAATTCCATAGTCGGCTGCCTTGAAGAACGGTGCCTCGGGATCGTTATTAATAACCACTTTAACTTTTGAAGCGTTGATTCCAGCCAAATGCTGAATCGCTCCAGAGATTCCAATAGCGATGTAGAGATTAGTTGCTACGGGTTTTCCTGTTTGTCCGACGTGTTCACTGTGAGGTCTCCATCCTAAATCTGAAACGGGCTTGGAGCACGCGGTAGCTGCTCCTAAAACTTCAGCTAGGTCTTCAACGAGGTGCCAATTTTCAGGTCCTTTTAATCCGCGTCCGGCAGAAACGACGATGTCAGCATCGGCGATGGTTACTTTTCCGTTCGCTGTCGCCTGATTAGTTACCGTTACCCGATCATTAGTAAGTTCTAAAGTCATGGCTTCTACCTTTGGTGCAGCGTTGCTATGATGCACGCCAAAGCTATTTTTACTCAATCCGATAATGCATCGTTCTGACTTAGAAGAGGTGTAAGCAAAGCCTTTGTTTGTAAACACGGTTCTCTTAAAGGCGGTCTTGCCCTCAATATTCTCTGGAAGCGCAATCACATTAGGTATAAAGCTAGAGCCGCTTTGAGCCGCGATCATACCTCCGATGTATTTCGAATCTGCACTTGAGCTGATAACTAAATACTGGGATCCACTTTTCTCAAATGCTGCGGATAGGAGTGAAGCATATCTTTCGGCTGTAAACGTATTCAGAGATTCATTAGAGATACTTATGATTTGATTGAGTCCTCCGATATTCTCTGGGGTATCATTATTAATTACTAATCCGATAGCCTCTGTACTAAGTTGACCAGCTAATGCAATCGCATAGGATGCTAGCTCGTATGCTGATTTTTTGTAGGCTTTATTTTCTGATTCTAAATAGACAAGTACTGACATGGCTTATAAAACTTTTGCTTCTTTGTGGAGTAATTCGATTAATTGATCAATATTCGCTTCGTCTATGAGAGTGACTTCACTTTTTGAAGCGGGTTTTTCGAAGGACAAATCTTCGGTTAACGCTTCGAGATTGGATGGTGTAATTACCTCAAGAGGCTTGGTTCTAGCAGACATAATTCCTCTCATGTTAGGTATTTTCAGGTCACTTTCTTCCACGAGCCCTTTCTGAGCACCGATAACTAGTGGCAGACTCGTTTCTAAAGTTTCAGATCCGCCATCGATTTCTCTAGTGGCAGTGGCTTTATCCCCGTCAATGGTTAGTCCTGTACAAGTATTAATAAATGAGTAACCACAATGGCTGGCAATTAGGCCGGGTACCATGTTGCCGTTGTAGTCGATCGACTCTCTTCCGCAAATCACTAGATCGTAATTTTCTTTTTTAATCGGTTCACTAAGAGCCTGAGCCACTAAAAAACCGTCAGTCGGATGGGTGTCTATCCGAAATGCCTTGTCTGCACCGATAGCTAAGGCTTTCCTCATGATCGGCTCGACGCTAGTTTCACCCACGGTGGCGATATGTACTTCTGCACCTTGTTGTTCTTTGAACCATACAGCGCGAGTCAGTCCAAACTCGTCGTTAGGGTTAATTACAAATTGAACCCCGCCAGTATCTAATGACTTATGATCTGCGGTAAAGTTAATTTTCGAGGTAGTGTCGGGAACAGCACTAATGCAAACGAGAATTTTCATAAAATCGTGACTTTCTTCAAAGATACTTAAAACTTAAAAAATACTATGCATGCATAATAAATTTATTACACATTTCTAAGCTTTATTAAGCGTGAAAAGTTTTAAATTTGCGCCTCAAGAACAAACGTAGTCTATGAAAACGATTCAATTTAGAGAGGCGATTGCCGAAGCGATGTCAGAAGAGATGCGTCGTGATGAAAGTATCTATTTGATGGGTGAAGAGGTAGCCGAGTACAATGGTGCCTACAAAGCCTCTAAAGGAATGCTAGATGAATTTGGGCCAAAGCGAGTGATCGATACTCCAATCTCTGAAATGGGGTTTGCAGGTATCGGAGTAGGTTCTGCGATGAACGGTAACCGTCCGATCATTGAGTTTATGACTTTTAACTTCTCACTTGTAGGTATTGATCAGATCATCAACAATGCCGCGAAGATGCGTCAGATGTCTGGTGGGCAGTTTAATATTCCTATTGTTTTTAGAGGGCCTACCGCTTCTGCCGGTCAGTTAGCTGCGACTCACTCTCAGGCTTTTGAGAGCTGGTATGCCAACTGTCCAGGCCTGAAGGTAGTGGTTCCTTCAAACCCTGCCGATGCAAAAGGACTTCTTAAGTCTGCAATCCGTGATGAAGATCCTGTGATTTTCATGGAGTCTGAGCAGATGTACGGTGATAAAGGTGAGGTGCCAGAAGGTGAGTACCTTATTCCACTAGGTGTAGCTGATGTGAAGAGAGAAGGGACTGACGTGACTGTGGTTTCTTTTGGTAAAATTATCAAAGAGGCATATAAGGCTGCAGACCGCCTTGCTGAACAAGGGATTTCGGTTGAAATTATCGATCTTAGAACTATCCGTCCGATGGATCATGCGACGATCATCAACTCGGTTAAAAAGACGAATCGTCTAGTGATCCTAGAAGAGGCTTGGCCTTTTGGAAATATTGCAACTGAAATTATCTACCAGGTTCAAGATCAAGCTTTCGATTATCTTGATGCACCGGTTGTGAAACTAAACACTGCTGATACACCAGCTCCTTATTCTCCTGTTCTATTAAAAGAATGGTTGCCGAATGAAGACGATGTAGTTAAGGCTGTAAAAAAGGTTCTTTACCGAAAGTAATCGAACCTTCAAATAAATTAACCCGCTTCTTGTCTTGTGTGACTAGGTAGCGGGTTTTTTAATGCCCAGAATTGTCGATTCATTAACATTTGGTTCGAATCATATAGTGAGTTTTTACTACTTTTGCCCGCATTAACCAATACTACTTAATTAATCATAATTAATATGGAGGCATTAATACCTTATTTATGGGCTTTCGGAATCGTGGGCCTTATCTATGTGTTTGTTAAAAACGCCTGGGTTTCGAAACAAGAAGTAGGAGATGAGAAAATGGCACGAATTGCCAAAAATATTGCCGACGGTGCAATGTCATTCCTAAAAGCTGAGTACAAAATTTTATCTGTTTTTGTTGCTGCTGTCGCAGTTCTTCTCTTTTTCAAAGGACAGAATGAAGCAGGTTCAAACGGCCTAGTTGCAGTATCATTCATTGTTGGTGCAATTTGTTCTGCATTAGCTGGATTCATTGGGATGCGTGTTGCGACTAAAGCTAACGTTAGAACCACTAACGCTGCTCGTACATCACTTCCTAAAGCGCTTGAAGTTGCATTTGCCGGAGGTTCTGTAATGGGACTTGGTGTTGTTGGTTTAGGTGTGGCTGGTTTAGGAATTCTATTCACAGTATACAGTGCGCAAGGGTGGGGAATCGATGAGGTACTTAACGTACTTTCAGGCTTCTCTTTAGGAGCTTCTTCTATCGCATTATTCGCTCGTGTGGGTGGTGGTATATATACGAAAGCTGCTGATGTTGGAGCTGACCTTGTAGGTAAAGTTGAAGCAGGTATTCCTGAAGATCACCCTCTTAACCCTGCTACAATTGCGGATAACGTAGGTGATAACGTAGGAGATGTTGCGGGTATGGGAGCTGACCTTTTT
>DFQX01000039.1 GCA_002381155.1 Flavobacteriaceae bacterium UBA3478
TATCACCCAAAATTTGTGGTAAAGCAAGAATTGGCCCGAGGGATACCAACCATTTCTTACAACATCAGAAACGGCGGATCTGTAACTATTGATCGAAAAAATCCTAAACAAGCGATTCCACAGATTCAAAAATTAGGTCAATTCATCAATAAAAATAAATTTGCTGCTGTCATTTACCCAGAGGGTACAAGAAGTAGAAGCGGATCGATGAAGCCTTTTAAAACTGCTGGGGTTTCTGCCTTATTAGATGCTGCTCCTGATGCGCTTTTAGTACCTCTTACCATTAATAGAGCTTATCAGTTTACAAGTAAGGGCCTTTTCCCATTACAAGTTGGGGTTCGCATGGAATACATCGTTCACAAGCCTATTGAGAATAATGGAGATAAAGATGCGATTATCGCACAAGCAGAGGCAGCCGTACGTTCAGCCTTGAAAGAATAAAAAAACGCCCCGAAGGGCGTTCTGTCTTAAAGATTTGCTCGGTGCCAGCCTTCTCGGTAAGGCTTGGTAACAAACTGATTGGCTTCTTCCAAATTGGTAATGCGCATGTCTTCACCATTCCAATAGAGCTTGCGACGACCAAAGTAGTCGAAACGACCGTTTTCATTTTCGCGACGCATTTGGTGTGCGCGGATTGCAATGTTCCCCATAAGCACGGTTTCTGTGAATGGCCCTGCATAATCGAATGACGAAGTAAGAGCCTTGTGCTGGTCAGAACCGTATCCGGCCTTAACTGCCTCTGTCCAAGAAGAATTATGGATTAAATCTAAATTTCCTTGGGCGTCTGTATCGAAGTACTCTACTTCTCTACCTTCAATGAATAGTTTCGGATGGTTACCATAGGTATCTACGGTAATGATTCCTTTACTACCGATCATCATGACTCCGCTCGAATCTGGAATGAATTTATTATCCACTAATAGATCTGGAAGTGCAGGCTGAATTCCTCCATCAGTCCATTCAAAAACAACTCCGCCAGGGAAATCGATAGTTACTCGGGTAGAGATTGGGCAAGCCTCAGGAGTGTAATCTGGGGTCCACATTCTAGAGTAGACGTCAGCAACACTAGCTTGAACAGCTACAGGATAGCCGAGGCCTAGGGCTTTATATGGTGCATCAAAAAGGTGGCACCCCATATCCCCTAATGCGCCTGTACCGTACTCCCAGAAACCTCTCCAGTTAAATGGGTGAAGATTCGGGGTGTAGGGACGCTTACTCGCCGGGCCTAACCAAAGATCCCAAGCTACATCTTCAGGAAGTGCTTGTTCGTTAGCCTCTGGCATCGAAATACCCTGTGGCCATACTGGGCGATTTGTCCAAACATTCACGTGTTTTACCTCGCCTACAATTCCTGAATCAATCCATTCTTTCACTTTCACAACGCCTTGATTAGAACCCCCTTGGTTACCCATCTGGGTCACAACACGTTGCTCTCGAGCAGTTTCGGTAAGCAATCTTGCCTCAGCAATGGTATGAGTTAACGGCTTTTGAACATAAACTGCCTTACCCTGCATCATGGCATCGTAAGTCATTACGGCGTGAGTATGGTCAGGGGTACTAATCGTAACAGCGTCAATACGTTCTTTATCTAAAAGCACTCGGTAGTCATGATAGAACTTTGCCTTAGGGTGATCAGCCATGGCGCGAGCGGCCTGCTTAGGCTCGATGTCGCAAAGTGCGACAATACGGTTAGCTCCACTGTTGTAGGCGTTAGTCAGGTCGCCATAACCTTTTCCTCCGGCTCCAAAGGCAGCAATTCTCAATTGATCACTTGGGGCGATAAACCCAGGACCTCCTAAAACGTTTCTTGGAACAATAAAGAATCCTGCGCCGGCAGCCGCAGATTTCTTCAAGAAGTCACGTCTTGAATTCTTAGCATTTGACATAATAAGTGCAATAGTTTAGTTAAGTGTCCTTGAAAGTAGTAAAAAATGGGGCAAATCCGAAGATTTTAACTTAACGCCTCAAAACTAACGGTGAACTGAGATCCTTCTCCTAAAACCGATTGACAGTCAATGGTCCCTTGATTTTGTTCAACACTTGCTCGAACAATCGCTAGTCCAAGACCCATTCCGCTCGTTTTTGTAGTAAATCGTGGCTCAAAGATTCGATGCTGTACCTCCTCGCTCATACCCACCCCATTATCAATGACGCTAAGCACAAACTTCTCTTCATCGCGATGCACTCGAATGATTACTTCTGGGTTTTCAACTTCTTTACAAGCCTCAATAGCGTTCTTAACTAGATTGTTTACAATCTGTGTGAACTGAGTCCCATCAACGTAAAGTAAAATTTCTGCTTCGCTAGCTTCAAAACGAATGAAGCTTTCGGTGAATACCTGCACCGCTCCTTGAACTACTGAAACTCCATTGATTTGATCTCTTTTGAGTTCAGGCATCTGCGCAAAATCAGAGAAAGCAGTAGCGATTCTGTTTAGAGTAGCTATTTGCTGGAGCATCGCCTTCGAGAATTCTTTGAGTTGAGATTTGGCATCCTCAGCTTTTGGATCAAAACTCATTTCAAACTGTTGAACCTGCAACTGCATTGGAGTGAGCGGATTCTTAATTTCGTGAGCTACTTGACGAGCCATTTCTTTCCATGCCTTATCTCTTTCTGATCGCGCTAACTTTTGGGCACTGTCATAGAGCTCGTCAATCATCCGGTTATAAGATTCTATAAGTGAATCGAGTTCGGTGCTTCTTGTTTTGAGCTCTATTTTTTCTGCATATCCTAAACCTGTTTCGGCCAAGTGATGGGCAACCTCCTTCATCGGGTTGGTGATATACCTGGCAATAAAATATCCAACTACAAGTGCCACGGCGAGAATAAGCGCATATACGATACCGATACGTTCTAAGAACTCCTTGAGTTCATACTCATTAAAGGAATTATCTTCAAAATAGGGTAGGTGAACGATGGCCAGAGGTACATTCTCAGTTTTTAAAAAAAAGAACGAAGAAAGCACCGATCGGCCCTCGTTGACCTCTTCGACGACGAAACGTTCGTTGTCCATCACTCGCTCCAGTAAGGGGCGAAAAAGTTGCCTAGGCACATCTCTTCTCGATGACTTGATTAAGTCTCCTTCGATAGAATAAAGGGTGAAATCGACTCCTTGTATCTCTGAAATTTGGCCAACCGCTTCGTTGAAAATTCGAGACATATTCTCATCGCTCAGCTTTAGGTAAGTCCCAGAAACTACATTTTCAAGGCTCTTTAGAACCTGTTCTTCTTTACGCTCTAAACGATTTCTGTGATAGTCTGCCGATTGCTCCCTGTATTGGTATGAAGAGACTAATCCCGTAAAAACAAGTGCTAAGACTACGATGAGAATCATCGCGGCAAAAACTCGAAGCTGTAGACTCTTTAGGTTTTTCACGCCTCGGGGTTTTTATCTCTTATTCTCTTATAGATTTTAATCCCCACCATTAGCATTCCCCCCAGCACAAAGAAACCAACGGTTGCGAAGATCCAATTAAGGGCATTTTTTAGGATGACTAAAAATACTACGGCAAAAAGAATGAGGGTAGAACCTTCATTAAACAGCCGCATAAATTTCGATGAATACCTAAAATAATCACGCTGTAACTCCTTATAAATCTGATGCGTTTTCAGGTGGTAGGCAAAAAGCAATAAAACAAAAGTAAGTTTTACATGCATCCAACCTTGTGACAACCATTCGGGCATCAGCGCTAAAAGACCAATGGCGAATAAAGTGCAGAGTATTGCAGAAGGCCAAGTGATAATCAACCAAAGACGCTTACTCATCAGCTTGAACTGCCCGGACAGAATTGACCGGGCGGGTTCTTCACTCTCTTGTGCTTCAATATGATAAATAAACAACCTCGGCATGTAGAATAGTCCTGCAAACCAGGTGACTACAAATATGAGGTGTAACGCCTTGATATAATTATATGCTTCCAAGTGGCAAAGGTCGTTAATTCTACCTTAGTCTTTCAGCTGTAAAAAAGGCAACTGTTTCTGATTAAAGGCTTCATTAAAAGCATCTATTTCCTTCTCAACTAGTGCATCGAATTTAGCTAACTGTTCTTCAATTTTAATCGTCAATTCGGCCTTGACTGCACGGTCTTGAACCGTTGGGCCAAAGTCGTCTAATGACACCAATGAATTAAGGTGAGCCAATTTGTTAGTCAGTCTAATCGGGAAGTTTAGTGGGTCTTGACCACTTCTATTTTGGGTTTGATAAAGCGCTTTCTCCACCTCAGAGAATTGGTCTTTTAAATCCTTAGCCTTCGCTACTAAATCTTCGACTGAAGCGTCTGAAGAATACGCGCTAACAAAGGCATCTAGCTTCTCATTGATCGCTCTTATCTTCTTGATAGACTGGTGTGCAAGATCTACGGTGGTGTTGATTTCAGTAATGAAGTCATACTGCTCCTGCATTTCAGCCACGCTTGCCTCTGCTCTTGGATCTGCTAAAATTTCAAATTCCTTCGACTGAACTGAGCCGTTGTAATTAAGATGCACGCCATAGGTTCCAGGAACTGCCTTTGGACCTCCTAGATTTGCCCACCATAGAATCATGCCGGGTAGTCTCTCTGCGCCCTTGCCGCGAGTGTCCCAGTTATGCGTGTTTGCGCCTGTTTTAATACCTAATTTTTCACTTCTCTCCTTAGCGTCAGTACTGAAATGAGCAAGAGTATCTCCGGCTTTAGAAGTATAGGTTAAACTAACCTTGTCGGTCGGTTTCAGATCTTTGAAGTACAGGTGTGTGATGACTCCAGCCGCAAGATTAGTCCCGGCAGTTAGTGAGGCTCTACCGCTACCTCCTTTGGTTCGGTAAGCATCTTTGGGATCAAATAAAACAGCATCCTGTTTCATTGTCTGTGCATCTAACTGATGAAGTACGGTTAGATCGTCGATCATCCACAAGCTTCTACCTTGGGTAGCTACAATAAGACTATTGTCTTTGATGTGTAAATCGGTAATTGGAACGATTGGTAGGTTTTTCTGAAAAGAATCCCAAGACTTTCCATCATCAAAAGATATATACATTCCCGTTTCCGTGCCCGCATATAACAGCCCTTGTCTCTCCGGATCTTCACGAACCACTCTGGTAAAATGTTCAGGATCGATGCCTTTAGTAATCAACTTCCAGCTTTTACCATAATCGGTAGTCTTATATAAATATGGAGTGAAGTCGCCTAACTTATATCGTGTTGCGGCAACATAAGCAGTTCCTTCGTCGAAAGCTGATGGTTCAATAGAATTAATCATACTCCACTCTGGCATTTTCTTAGGAGTCACATTCTCCCAGGTTTTACCTCCGTCTCTGGTCAAATGAATCAGTCCGTCATCGCTTCCCACCCAAAGAAGGCCTTCTTTTAATGGGCTTTCATTGGCTGCAAAGATCGTTGCGTAGTACTCAACGCCTGTGTTATCTTGAGTGATAGGTCCTCCACTCGATACGAGTTTTGTGGGGTCATTTCTGGTTAAATCATCGCTCAACAACTCCCAGCTCTGACCCTCGTTAGTCGATAGGTGAACATGGTTAGAGAAGGTGTAAAGCTTCTTAGGGTCATGCTTTGAAAAGATAATAGGGAAATTCCACTGAAAACGATACTTCATCCCTTCAGCACCGTAACCCATCGGGTTGTCGGGCCAAACATTAATGGCTCTAGTGGTGTTGTTCGCGTGATTTACTCGAGTTAAGAATCCTCCGTAGCTACCCCCGTAGACAATATCATCATTGGTAGGGTCAACGGCAATATGTGCAGACTCTCCACCTGCGGTCTCCTCCCAATCGTCTTCACCAATGCTGTAAGAATCAGAGCGATGACGAATTCGAATAGTCGAATTGTCTTGCTGTGCAGCATAAATACGATATGGGAATGCATTATCTGTGGTCACTCGGTAAAACTGAGCCGTTGGTTGATTGTAATAGGTGCTCCAGTTTTCGCCGGCACTGTAAGACACTTGGGCTCCTCCGTCATCACCGATAATCATTCGGTTGTTATCTTCTGGGGCGATCCAAAGATCGTGGTGGTCACCATGTGGTGCATTAAAGGTTTCAAAGGTCTTACCTCCATCGTCAGAACGGTGGTAACGAACGTTTAAAACATAAACTCGGTCTGCATTTTGGGTGTCTGCATATACTCTAGTGTAGTACCAGGCACGCTGGCGAAGGTTGCGTTCAGAATTTACATAAGACCAATTTTCGCCTCCGTCATCAGAACGGTATAGACCTCCCTTGTCTTTGTGTTCTACAATCGCCCAAACTCGATCTTTTTGAACCGGTGATACGGTAACTCCCATGATGCCTAAAGTGCCTTTAGGAAATCCTGAGTTATCTGAAATCTGATTCCAGGTTTCACCCCCGTCAATACTCTTCCAAAGTAATGAGCCTTCACCTCCACTACTTAGACTGTAGGGAGTACGCTGAACGCGCCAGGTAGAAGCGTATAAAACTCTTGAATTGTTAGGGTCCATAATCAAATCAACAGCCCCTGCCATATCGTTTACAAAAAGCACTTTTCTCCAAGTGTCACCGCCGTCGGTTGACTTGTAGATTCCTCGCTCTGAGGTGGGCTTGTAAATATTTCCAAGTACCGCAGCATAAACCACATTTTCATCCTTCGGGTGAATGCGTATTCTAGGGATGTGACGACTGTTTGGAAGACCTTTAAACTCCCATGATTTACCGCCATCTACTGATTTGTAGATTCCGTAACCCGAAGAAACATTACCTCTAACTGTTTTCTCACCTCCACCTACATACATCACATTAGGGTCACTCTCGGCAACGCTTACTGAACCAATACTTCCGCCGAAATACCCGTCAGAGATGTTTTCATAAGTCGCACCACCATCGGTGGTTTTCCACACTCCACCTCCAGTTGCTCCGAAGAAATATGTGTTGGGCTGACCAGATATTCCTGTCACTGCAGCTGATCGGCCACCGCGAAAAGGGCCAATAAGTCGGTATTCAATACTGCTATGCATCGACTCATCAGGAGCCTGAGCAAACAGCGCAGTGCTGGCTAAAACAAATGCCGAAAGAAATTTGAAGAACTTCATTTGAGGTGAAATTTTACGTTAGTTCACCCAAATTAGAAAAAGATTCTCAATTCTAGGGAGAAAACCTTAGGAGCTCATCAAGGTTTTACGCACTTCTTTGACTAGAAAATACGCCGTGATCATAGTAGCTAAAACATCTGCAATAAAGAATGACTGCCATACTCCTTGTTCTCCATTGAGTGCGGCCATAAGGTACAGCGTTGGAATAAAAAGGATGCCTTGACGAAGTAAAGTAAGCCATAAAGCGGGCTTCACCTTTCCAATAGCCTGAAAGTAAGCGGCGCCGATAAGTTGTAACGCAATAATTGGAGTAGCCCCGAAAACCCATCGCATGGCAGTACCCACCTTTTCGAGCACAGCAGTATTGATGGCAAGTTCCTCTGCACTTAAATCAGGTCGATTGCTTAAAAATAGTTCTGCAATTTGAGTCGGAAACAAAAACAGCAGCACAAAAACCAAAGTGGCGAGTACAGCTGCAAAGCCAATGGCCTTAACGATCGATTCTTTCACTCGATCAAAGAGCTGAGCTCCGTAATTGTATCCCGCAATAGGAAGAAACCCTTGAGTTACCCCAAAGACAGGAAACAATGCGAACATCAGTGTGCGCCCAATGATAGCGTATACGGCAATAAGCGCTTCTCCCCCTAGGGTGAAAAGAAGCGTATTTAAAATTAAATAGTTAATGCTAGTAGTCGCTTGTCGAGAGAGGGTTACAAAACCTAAAGAGCCCATTTCTTTTAGTAAGTCAATCTTGAAACGAAAATGATTCAAAGAGGGTTTAAGACTCGAACCTGTAAGAAAGTGATAAAGAATGTATAGAAAACAAAGAAGATACCCCAGGGTTGTTGCCCAGGCCGCTCCATGCATTCCCCAATCAAAAACATAAATGAAAAGATAATCGCTTAAAAGATTAGTCACCGAAGGTATAATCATGGCAACCATCGCAACCTTTGGCTTGCCTTCGGCTCTGATTACCGTGTTCCCCATCATGGCAAGCCCCAAAAAAGGAACTCCATAGAGTACAATCTGATAATAAACTTTAGCTGGTTCGTAGATAGCCCCTTTACCACCAAACGCAGGAATAAAAGTATCCACAAACCCTAGTCCCAGGGCCACCATCAGGGTGCAAATAAGTAAGGTAAGACCGATCTGATTACCAAAAGTGTAAAGTGCTTTTTCTTGGTCTTTTGCCCCCAAGGCGCGAGACACAATACTCGAACCACCAATACCTACCGCCATTCCTAAGGCTCCAATAAAGAACGAGACCGGTAAAACCACATTGATTGCAGCAATTGCGGTAGTGCCAATCCAGTTCCCCACAAACACAGAGTCTACAAGTACATTGAGAGACATTACTAGTATCCCAATCGATGCAGGAATGGCTTGTTTGACAAGCAGTTTACCGATTGACTCGGTGCCTAATACCTCAGGGCTCAGTTTGGCCATTAAACAGGTAGTTTGGCAGTTTCGGCCCAGTCATTTACCCATTGTGCCATGAGCGAAACCCAAGGATCACTGTCATTGAGGCAAGCCACGTGTTTGAAGGCTGATCCCCCTGCTTCGATAAATTCTTCTTCACCCTCCATTGCAATCTCCTCAAGGGTTTCTAAACAGTCAGCAACAAAAGCTGGAGTAATCACCACTAGCCTTTTTTTCCCTTCTTTAGCGAAACGCTCGAATTCATAATCGGTGTAGGGCTTTAACCAAGTGTCCCCTGCTATTCTCGACTGAAATGAACTACTCACCTTTTCTTCAGAAAGACCTAAATATTTTCTAACCGACTCTGTAGTAGCAAAACACTGATGACGATAACAAGTGTGATGTGCTACTGAGTTGGTATTGCAACAGCTACCATCAATCTTACAATGGAATTTTGTGGGGTCTGACTTTCGAATGTGCCGTTCTGGAATGCCGTGATAAGAGAACAACATATGGTCGTATTCGAAATCTTTGAGTTGTTCGGCAATGCTATCTCCAAGAACTTTAATGTAATCTTCGTTAGAGTAGAACGCAGGCATTGTGGTTAGCTTCATGCTCGGATGATGCTTTCGCTGATCTTCTAAAGCCTTTACCACAACCGTTTCGTAACTACTCATCGCGTAGTGCGGATACAATGGCACCAATAACACCTCTGTTACCTCTTTCTCGGC
>DFQX01000067.1 GCA_002381155.1 Flavobacteriaceae bacterium UBA3478
GCTTCGGCTAAGAAATCTTTTGATATCA
This sequence comes from Flavobacteriaceae bacterium UBA3478, assembly GCA_002381155.1. Lineage (GTDB taxonomy): Bacteria > Bacteroidota > Bacteroidia > Flavobacteriales > Flavobacteriaceae > UBA3478. The sequence goes on from DFQX01000067.1 coordinate 29, forward strand.
AGCTTTTTTCGAGAGTGTTCTCGTATACCACCCCTTATCGTGGAATCTTTATTGTATCGGTTCTCTCGGCCATCTTAATTTCGGCATTTTCTGTACTAACTCCTTCCTTGGTGGGTCGTTTGATTGATGAGGCGATTACCCAGCAAAATGCTGAATTATTACTTCAGCTGATCATTGCTATGGCGGCAGTTTTGTTTGGAGAAGTTTTCTTTCAATTACTCTTTACCTATACTGCGAATCTACTTGGTGAGTCGATTATCAAGGATTTAAGAACTCATTTGTTTTCGCGAATGATTCGGTTTCGAATGACTTATTTCGATAAGTCATCTGTCGGGATACTGGTAACCCGAGCAGTTTCAGATATGCAAAAGATCGGCGAGATTTTTAGCCAAGGTTTTTTCATGATTATCGCCGATGTTCTCAAGATGCTTGTGGTTGCGACGGTTATGCTGGTTATGAATTGGAAATTAGCCTTGTTGGTATTCTCAATTATGCCATTAATCCTTTATGCAACTCGTTGGTTTCAAAAATCGATGAAGGTTTCCTTTGTTGAGGTTCGCGCTCAGATTGCTGCCTTAAATTCGTTCGTGCAAGAGCGTCTTGCTGGCATTCGAGTACTACAACTATTTCACCGCGAAGAGGAAGAAGCGAAAGCTTTCAGGGCTATTAATTTGAAACATCAGGATGCCTGGTTAAAAACGGTGTGGTACAACTCTATATTCTTTGCTATTGCTGAATTATTGGCATCGATTACCGTCGGATTAATTGTTTGGTACGGCGGGGTTCAAAATGTCGGAGGTATTTCACCAGAGCGGTATGGAGATATTTTTACTTTCATACTTCTTTCTTCATTGCTTTTTAGGCCTTTACGACACATCGCAGACAAGTTCAATGTTCTGCAGATGGGTATGGTTGCGGCCGGGAGAGTATTTGCTATTCTAGACGACACTGGGCAGTTAGAAGAAGAAGGTGATACTGAATTAGATGAAGTACATGGAAAAGTAGCTTTTATAGATGTTGTATTTGCCTATGACCCTGAAAAGCCTGTCTTAAGAGGAGTTAATTTCAATATCGAACCGGGGCAGTGTATCGCCGTAGTAGGGGCTACAGGGGCTGGGAAGTCTACATTAATCAATTTACTTAATCGTTTTTACGAAATAGAGAATGGAGCTATTGAGATTGATGACTTAGATATCCGTCAAATGACACTGAAGGGACTGCGCTCACATATTTCGGTGGTACTTCAAGATGTGTTTTTGTTCGCAGATACCATTGAAAAGAACATCACTCTAGGAAATCCAAACATTACCCTTGATACCGTTATAGAGGCGGCCAAAGCAATTGGAGTACACGAATTCATTAAGGCTTTACCGGGCGGATACCATTTCGAGATTAATGAACGTGGTAGTACCTTATCTAGTGGTCAGCGACAACTTATTTCGTTCTTAAGGGCATATGTGGCAAACCCTAGCATTCTAGTTCTTGACGAGGCAACCTCATCGATTGACACTTATGCGGAGCAGCTGATTCAGCGTGCTACAGAAAAGATAACCGAGGGTAGAACTTCAATCATCATCGCTCACCGATTAGCTACGGTACAAAAGGCAGATGTAATTCTTGTAATGGACCAGGGACAAGTGGTAGAGCGAGGGTCACATGAGGAGTTGTTATCCAAAAAAGGAATGTATTATCAGCTCTATCAAGCCCAATTTGCGGAGCTTAGTGAGGCCTAACTAGCTAAATCTCTTTTGATCTTAGCGGCAAGTACCTGATCGCTGTCGAAGTTGATAAAGCTTCGATTTCTAACATAGGCGATTTCTCCACGTTCTTCGCTTACAACTAAACAGATTGCATCGGTGTTTTCGGTAATACCTAAAGCGGCTTTATGTCTTAAACCGTAATGGGCGGGAATATCAGAAGCGTTGCTCACTGGCAGAATGACTCTAGTGGCGGTTATGCGATTACCTTGAATAATGGCCGCCCCATCGTGAAGTGGACTGTTTTTGTAGAAAATGCTTTCTAGGATAGGAGCATTGATTTCAATATTCATTCGATCTCCAGAAGCTTTTAAAAATTCTAAACTGCTATTTCTCTCGATCACAATGAGTGCTCCCAAACGCTGTTGGCTGAGATGCTTACACGCAGTGATTAATGCCTCTACATTAACTTCAGGTTCTGCAGGTTTATTTCCATAGAATCTGAAGAATCGACTCATTGTTTTGGTGGAGAATTTACCAGATCCGAGAACTAACAAGAACTTTCGTATTTCTTGCTGAAAAACCACGACTAGAACGATGAACCCTACCTGCATGAATCCGCCTACCAGACTGCTAATCATTTTCATTTCAAGTAGTTTGGTTACGTTCCAGAACGTCCATACAATCACCAATCCTAAGAAGATGTTGATGGCTACGGTTCCTTTAACAATTCTATAAATATTATATAGCAGGAGCGCAACAAGCAATATGTCAAGCGCATCAGTTATTCTGAAATCGATAAACTCGAATGGATTCACGGTCGAAATTTGGTTGAGTTGAAAGTTACAAATTTTGAGAGAGTGTAACGCACTCCATAGCCTCCTTTACATCGTGTACCCTTAAAATAGAGGCACCGTTTTGCAATGCGATCATGTTGAGTGCGGTTGTACCGTTGAGTGCTTCAGATGCATTGGTGCCCAAGGTTTTATAAATCATCGACTTTCGACTTAGACCGATTAAAATAGGACAATCAAGCAGCTGAAATTCTTTTAGCTCCCTCAATATTTGAAAATTTTGTTCTATGTTTTTTGCAAAACCAAATCCTGGGTCGATAATGACATCGTTTATGTGCAGCTCGGTACAACGCTTGATGAGACTAGAGAAATACATTCTCATTTCAACCATTAGATCGTCATATTGACAAAGGTCTTTCATCGTTTGAGGAGTTCCTTTCATATGCATACCAATGTAGGGAACTTGGTGTTCAGCGACTACCTCTAAGATTTTAGGATCTATTTGCGACCCGCTAATATCATTAATCATTGATGCTCCTGATTTCAGACAGGCATCTGCTACGGTTGATCTAAAAGTATCGATGGAGAGTGGCGCTTCAGGAAACTCTTTAGTGAGTAATTCGACCACTGGCAATACTCTTCCTAGTTCGTATTCTTCTGAAATGTGATCGGCACCAGGTCTTGAAGAATATCCGCCTAGATCGAGTGCAAAAGCTCCATCTTTCAAGTGTTTTTCAGCTAACTTCAAGATTTGGCTGTCGAACTTTAATCGGCCTCCGTCATAGAATGAATCCGGAGTAAGATTTAGAATCCCCATCACTTTTGGAGTGCTTAGGTCAATCAGTCGTTTTTTCAAAAGAATTGTCATCTGATACCTTTATATTTGAACGATTGTAATTTAACTGCCTCTAAGTTACGGCAACCCTTAAAGATAATATAGCTATGGCGGATACCTCTGCTGAATTTGATTCGATTATCAACCAGTGTCTATCACTTTTTGAAAAGAAGTCCTATGACTATGGAACGGCTTGGCGTATTTTACGATTACCCTCTTTAACCGATCAAATCTTCATCAAGGCTCAGCGCATCAGGAGTTTACAGACGCTCTCTGAACGTAAGGTAAAGGAAGGTGAGGTATCAGAGTTTATTGGCATCATCAATTATTGCATCATGGCACTTATTCAGATTGATTTGGGTATCGCTGAAAATCCAGACATTGATGCAGGAAGAGCAGTGGCACTCTATAAAGAAAAGGCCGATCGCTGTAAACAATTGATGATGGATAAGAATCACGATTACGGAGAGGCATGGAGAGAAATGCGAGTGAGTTCGCTTACTGATTTGATCCTACAAAAATTACTCCGGGTAAAACAGATTGAAGATAAGCAAGGAAAAACCTTAGTTAGCGAGGGGGTTGATGCTAATTACCAGGACATGTTGAACTATGCAGTATTTGCACTTATACACCTAGGACAGGCATGAAGATTATAGTATCGATCATGCGGGTATTTGTTGGGCTCCTATTTATTATATCAGGGCTCATTAAGCTTAACGACCCATTGGGTTTTTCGTTTAAGCTGGATGAATATTTTAGTCCTGCGGTTTTTAACCTAGATTTTCTATCTGTCTTTTCACTTCCGTTAGCGGTGTTTTTAGTGATTCTTGAGGTGTTACTCGGTGTAGCGCTGCTGATTGGTATTTGGAGACGATTTGTTGTCTTCAACCTATTGGGCCTGATCACTTTTTTTACCTTCCTAACCTTTTATTCAGCCTATTACAATAAAGTCACTGATTGTGGTTGTTTTGGGGATGCGATTAAACTTACCCCTTGGGAATCTTTTACTAAAGATGTCATTTTACTTATTGCTATTCTGATTCTTTATTGGGGATATAAGCATATCAACTATTGGGTGTCTTATCGATGGTCTATTCGCCTTATGAGCCTCTCTCTTATTGGATCACTGTTTTTGGGTTATTGGGTGCTCAGTCATCTACCATTAATTGATTTTCGCCCCTATAAAATTGGAGTATCAATTCCTGAACAAATGGAGATTCCTGAAGACGCTCCGGCCGAAGAATATCTTTATATCTGGACTTTTGAGCGGGACGGAAAGGTATTCGAAGAAATTACTTCAGGTAGTTTTCCTGATCTTTCTGACGCCAACTTTACGGGTAGTGTGAAAACAGAATTAGTACAAGCGGCTTTTGAGCCTCCGATTCACGATTTCACAATGATGTTGGATGGAGAAGACTACACCTCGAGTTTGTTGAGTGAGGAAAAGGCGATCTTAATTACTTCTTACGATTTTGATTCGGCCTCATTAAACGATTTTGATAAGGTGGTCAATTTTGCCGAGGAGAAAGCAGCGAAAGGATATGTGATTTACGGTATGACAGCTGCTTCAGATAATAGCGTAAATAAATTTTATGAAGAATACGGTACGGTAATTCGCTGGTACCAATGTGATCAAACAACAGTGAAAACAATTGTGCGTTCAAACCCGGGTGTGCTTTGGCTGAATCAAGGTGTAATCACTGATAAAAAACATATAAACGATATCTATTAATCATCAAATCAATAATACATGAGAACTCCAATCGTAGCAGGTAACTGGAAAATGAATAAGAATCTAAGTGAAACGAAGTCACTCTTATCAGAGTTAGCTTCAATGAGCTTACCATCAAATGTTGAGGTAGTTGTCGCTCCTTCTTTTGTAGTCTTAGAAAGTGCGGTAAACGCTACATCAAATTCAAAGATTGCTGTTGCTGCTCAAAATGTAAATGCTGCTGCAAATGGGGCTTTTACCGGAGAAACCTCACTTGATATGCTTCAATCTATCGGAGTTAATCAGGTGATTTTAGGTCACTCAGAGCGTCGCGATATTTACGGAGAAACGGATGAAATTATTAATGAAAAGGTACTTCAATCGATTGAAGCTGGTTTTCGCGTGATCTTTTGTTTTGGAGAACAGCTTTCAGAGCGAAAAGACGGTTTTCACTTTGAGGTAGTTTCTAAGCAATTGAGTTCTGGACTAAAAGGAGTGACTGCTGAACAAATGAGTCAAATAGTTTTAGCTTATGAGCCTGTTTGGGCTATTGGTACCGGAGAAACTGCTTCACCAGAACAAGCTCAAGAAATGCATGCGCATATTAGATCATTTTTAAATGATGCTTACTCTGCTGAGGTTGCTTCTGAGGTTCGAATTCTTTATGGGGGAAGCGTGAAACCTGGAAATGCGAAGGATCTTTTCGCGAATCCCGATATTGACGGAGGTCTAATTGGTGGTGCATCACTCGTTGCGTCAGACTTTTTAGCTATCGTTGCTGCTGCCGAGTAATGAGTGCAGATCCTGTATATTTCGAGCTTACTTTTACGGTTAAGCCTCTAGAGCCTACTCGGGATGTATTGGTGGATGAGCTTTCAGCTTTGCCTTTTGATACCTTCTTAGAAACCGAAGATGGGGTCAAGGCGTATGTAGATCAATCTCTTTTTAATGCCAATGAGCTGAGTGCTGAAGATCATCTTCCTTACAGTAGTAGTATCGCAGAATCTATTGAATGGACCATTAGTGAAATTCAACAGGAAAATTGGAACGCTAAATGGGAGTCTGATTTTAAGCCTATAGTAGTTAGTAACCGTGTATCGGTTATTGCTCCTTTTCATGATCCGATCAAAGCAGACTACGAGTTGGTTATCGAGCCAAAGATGAGTTTCGGTACAGGTCATCATCAAACTACTTATCAAATGCTCGATTTTTTGAGCAAGTTAGATACCCTAAAAAATAAACGTGTGCTCGATATGGGCTGTGGCACGAGTATCTTGGCTATTCTAGCGGCGCTAAAAGGAGCAAGCTGTGATGCCATAGATATTGACTCTTGGTGTATTGAAAATAGCCTAGAAAACGCGGAGAGAAATAAGGTTTCAATTGATGCATGGCAAGATGATAGCTGTCAAAAAGCTGAAGGGCCCTATGACATCATTCTTGCTAATATTAATCGTAATATTCTTCTCGATCAGGTATCAGACTATGTAACCAAAATGAATGCTTCATCGGAATTATGGGTAAGTGGGTTTTATATCGAAGACCTTTCGATGATAACCGATGCTTTCTCGATGCATGGTCTCAGTCTTTTCGAGACTACAGATCTAGATCGCTGGGTTGCTGCAAAATTTCGATTTAAGGATTAATGACAAATTTCGTTCGTTTTAATCAAACCGAAGAACAAACGGATGCAGCGGTTGAAACCTTAGAAGCTAGGGGTTATGAAATTGTTCTGCACAACGACGATTACAATACATTCGATCATGTTATTTCAATGCTAGTGCGTTATTGTGAGCATACAGAAGAACAAGCTCATCAGTGTGCCCTTATTGTTCATTTTAAAGGAAAGTGTTCGGTAAAGAGAGGAGATTACGACGATTTAAGACCGAGATGTGAAGCGCTGCTACAGGCGGGCTTGACCGCCACTATTGAGGAGGTTTAAAATTTAAAAAGCTTACCTAATCGATAGAATTTTTTGTCGGTTCGGATGCTGTTATTGACCACATATCCGCGAACTTCAATCAACTTGATATAAAGTGTTGTTCCCTTTGTAATAGTTCGTTTAAAGCTCTCTGCGGCAATTAGATTCTCTCCGTTTCTCTCAATCATTTGAAGACTACGTGCGCTTCTGCTTTCTATTGTCGGTGAGTACCTTAATGAAAAGGTTTTACTGCCTGAATGTCCGCCAAAAGTATATTCTCCCACAATTTCATAAACGACTTCTAGTGAGTGCTCATTGCAGTTTAAGCAGTCAAGGTATTTAGGTGCATACTTAAAGCGGATTTCTGAATCTTCGATAAGTTTCTCAATTCCAGAAACATTTATGGTAGTTTCTGCATCGCTTTGAACGATCGTGATTCCTAATTCTTTTAAAGGATCAGCCGATCTTGTGTTTTTTCCTTTAAAGCTTTGAGCGGTTGCTAGCGATGATACTAGCATGGCGAAAAATAAAGTAGCTGTTTTCGTTAGTTTCATTACCGAAAATTAATGAATATATCTATGGTGTTTGAGCAAAATTTCGATTCAAATTTTTTCTTAATATCTTGGTTTTGAGGGTAAGTACTTAATATTTAGTAACTTCATAGAATCTTAATCAATAACTTATGGAGCAGTATACGTTCACCAAAAAGGGAATGGATCGTCTAATTCCCTTTCGATTCAAAATTAATTACTGGTTGTTACAGAAACTAGGCTTATTTGGATTTGCTTTTTTGGCCTTTCTCTGGGGAGTAGTGTGTGCGATTATCGTACTTGAAATTATGTATTGAGTGTCTTGATTT
>DFQX01000082.1 GCA_002381155.1 Flavobacteriaceae bacterium UBA3478
AGGCTGTTCGCAAAGAAATCTTAATCTATATCCAATCAGCAAACCCTTGGTTTGTGGGTGCGTCTATTTTACTAGCGTTATTAAGCCATTTGTCGAGAGCCATCCGAGCAAATTATCTGCTTCGCCCACTGGGCTACCACCCCTCTACATTAGCAAATTTTTACTTCGTAATGATGGCCTATTTTGCCAACCTGGGAATCCCAAGATCTGGGGAAGTCTTGAGAGCCACTTCACTAAGAACCTACGAAAAAGTTCCTTTCGATAAAGGCTTTGGCACTATCGTAACAGAGCGGATCATTGATTTAATCATGCTTCTTCTAGTTATTCTATTGGCTCTCATACTACAAACTGAACGACTATTAATGCTCTTACAGGAGAATCAAAACGCCCTAATTTTATCCATCGCAGTGGTGGTTGTAGCTGTAGTTGGCTTGCTTCTAACCATTCGGATGCTCAAATCGAGTTCATCTTCACTCCTGACCAAGTTACTCGACTTTTTAGAGGGGATTAAAAGTGGTCTTCTTTCGGTGTTTCGAATGAAAAATAGAATGGCTTTTTTAGGCCATACCCTATTTATCTGGGCCTGCTACGTCGCCATGTTTTGGGTAATTAAATTCACGGTTCCAGAGACGATTCATTTAGGTCTATCTGAACTTCTTATTGCTTTCATAGCTGGGTCTTTTGCAATGACCACTACCAACGGAGGGGTAGGTTTATATCCGATCGCTGTTCGAGCTTCACTCGCTTTATTCGGCATATCTTTTGCTTCAGGAGAGGCCTTTGGTTGGATTCTTTGGATCTCCCAAACCCTCATGATTGTTCTTTTCGGTGCACTTTGTTTTCTTACCCTACCTTTAGTGTATCGTAATCGTTAGGTATGGCAAAAGTTAAAACGGCTTATTTCTGTCAGAACTGTGGCGCCCAATCTGCGCAATGGAAAGGTCAATGTTCTGCCTGTAAAGAGTGGAATACCCTTGTTGAAGAGACGATTAGTCCAGCATCAGAAGCTCCTGTAATCGGCACTACAACCTTACAGACCAAAAAGAAAGCTCAAAAATTAGACGAAATAAACTTCGAAACTGAGACGCGAATTGATACTAGGGATCAAGAATTTAATAGAGTATTAGGGGGCGGATTAGTACCCGGATCGGTAATCCTTCTTGGGGGTGAACCTGGAATAGGAAAAAGTACCCTGCTCCTACAAATCGCGCTTTCGTTAGGTAAAAAAGTTCTTTATGTTTCGGGAGAAGAAAGTGAGAAGCAAATTAAACTTCGAGCAGATAGAATTCAATCTAACCAAGAGAATTGTTACGTGCTGGCTGAAACTAAAACCGACCTTATCGGCCTTCAAATCGAAGCGGTTCACCCCGATCTTATCATCGTAGACTCCGTTCAAACCCTACAATCTCCAAAACTCGAATCTGCTAGTGGAACCGTATCTCAAATTAGAGAGTGCACTGCAGAACTCACCTACTATGCAAAAGCCACAGGAACACCGCTGATTTTAGTAGGGCATATCACCAAAGACGGTCAGCTCGCAGGACCGAAATTATTAGAGCACATGGTAGATACCGTTCTTCAATTTGAAGGAGATCGAAACTATGTGTATCGCATCTTAAGATCTTTAAAAAACCGATTCGGAAGCACTGCTGAACTTGGAATCTATGAAATGCTATCTGGTGGTCTAAGAGAGGTTACCAACCCTTCTGAATTACTACTCTCCAATTATGAAGAGCCCTTAAGTGGCGTTGCTGTGGCAGCAACTCTTGAGGGACAGCGCCCGCTAATGATCGAAATCCAAGCGCTAGTGAGTACCGCTGTTTATGGAACCCCTCAGCGATCTGCAACAGGATTCAATAGCAAGCGACTCAACATGCTCTTAGCCGTATTAGAAAAGAAGGTAGGGTTCAAGTTGGGAACCAAAGATGTCTTTCTCAATATCACTGGAGGAATACATATCGATGATCCAGCAATAGACCTTGGTGTTGTCATGGCTGTTCTTTCAAGCAACGCAGACAAACCATTACCTGCATCGATCTGTTTCGCGGCTGAAGTGGGTCTTGCTGGAGAAATTAGATCGGTACAGAGTATCGATAGGCGAATTGCCGAGGCCGAAAAATTAGGATTCAAGGCAATCTTTGTCGCCTCAAATGCAAGTATTGATGATAAAGCTCATCAAATACGTATTATCAAGGTGGCAAAAATCGAAGAAGTAGTCGCCAAGATTTTCTCGAAGAATTAAGGCGCTGGGTTAGGATAGGTATTATGAGCCTCTTCTATCGCTGCGATTACCTCTTCGCTAAGTACTAAAGAAGCACTTTCTACATTTTCTTTTAGTTGCTCCATCGAGGTTGCCCCTATAATCGTCGAAGTAACAAAGGGCTTAGTGCGCAAATACGCTAACGACATTTGTGGTAAACTTAGGCCGTGCTTCTGAGCAATTTCATGGTAGGCCTCTGTTGCTTTGGTCGCAATAGGACCACTATAACGGCTATAATTCGGGAATAGGGTTACACGAGCCCCTTCGGGTGATTTACCGCCAAGGTACTTGCCAGAAAGAACTCCAAAGCCAAGGGGAGAATACGGCAATAAACCTACGTTTTCTCGGTGACTAACCTCAGAAAGTCCGATTTCATATAAACGATTCAGTAAACTATAAGGGTTCTGAACGGTTGCGATTTTGGGTAAGGAAGCATCCCTTTTATGTTCCTCAATGAATCGCATTACTCCCCAGGGAGTTTCATTAGAAAGCCCGATATTTCGAATCTTGCCTGCGGCAATCTGCTTTCCTAGTTCAGTTAAGACCTCATAAATATTGTCCTTCCACTCATCTGTCTTAAAAGCCTCATCAGGATAGTCGCGTTTTCCAAAGAAGTTGGTGTTGCGCGTTGGCCAGTGCAACTGATATAAATCAATATAATCGGTCTTAAGTCGTTGTAAGCTTAAATCGATCGCCTCGGCAATTCCCTCAGGAGTGAAGCCTGTAGTTCTTATATGTTTGGTAAAAGGAGCCTTGCCTGCGATTTTTGTCGCGATGACTAATTCATCACGTTTGCCATTTTTGGCCAGCCAATTACCAATAATCTTTTCGGTATCGCCATATAACTCAGGCAGTGTAGGAACCGGATAGAGCTCTGCCGTATCCAAGAAATTAATACCCTGATCGAATGCGTAATCCATCTGTTCGAAACCTTCACTTTCAGAGTTTTGTCGGCCCCAAGTCATGGTTCCTAAACAAATCTCACTTACTTCTAAATCTGTTCCGTTCAGTGTATTGTATTTCATATTATGTTATTTCAATTAGTATCGGACAGTGATCACTATGTACCGCATCACTCAAAATAACCGATCGATTTACCTTGGCAGCTAACTCGTCTGTTGCCATACCGTAATCTAGTCTCCAACCTTTATTATTAGCGCGAGAATTTGCTCGGTAACTCCACCAAGTATACTTATGAGGTTCGTCAGAAAACATCCGAAAAGTATCCTTGAAGCCTGTTGCTAGAAAACGAGTCATCCACTCTCTTTCTTCAGGTAGAAATCCTGAGACATTCTTATTTCGAACCGGGTCATGAATATCGATAGCCTGATGACAAATATTATAGTCCCCTACCACCAAAAGCTCTTTACGGTCTTTCTTTAATTGATTGGCGTAGTCTAGGAAATCATCCATATACTTGAACTTATAGTCTAATCGGTCTGTATTCGTTCCCGAAGGCAAATACATACTCATCACCGAAACGGATCCAAAATCTGCTCGCAGATTACGACCTTCCCTATCCATATAATCTAGTCCTGTACCTACCTCAACGTGGTCAGGCTTGGTCTTTGAAAGAATAGCTACTCCCGAGTAACCTTTCTTTTCAGCCGAAAAGTAATGTTGGTACTCATACCCGATAGCCTTTAACCCTTCGGTATTAATTTGCTCCTCTAGCGCCTTAATCTCCTGAAGGCAAACCACATCGGCATCAACCACTTCTAACCAGTCAAAAAGACCCTTGGTTTGTGCCGCTCTTATTCCATTAACATTATAGGAGATAACCTTCATTTATGCTTCAATTCGCTTTAACCAGTTCGACATTGCGGTTTCTTCACGTAGTAAGTCAGCTAATGCATCGATAGCAATTCGGTCTTGCTCCATAGAGTCTCTGTGACGAATGGTAACCGTACGATCTTCTAGCGACTGGTGATCAACGGTGATACAGAATGGTGTTCCGATGGCATCTTGTCTGCGATAGCGTCTACCCACTGCATCCTTTTCATCATAAGTGACTTCAAACTCAAATTTGAGCGCGTCGATAATTTCTTTGGCAATCTCAGGCAAACCATCCTTCTTCACAAGAGGTAGCACAGCCGCCTTCAGTGGAGCAAGAACCGCAGGGATTCTCATTACCGTTCTACTTGACCCGTCTAATTCCTCTTCTACCAGAGATTTAGAAAGAATAGCTAAAAACATACGATCTAACCCGATCGATGTCTCTACCACATAAGGAACATATGACTCCTTCAATTCTGGATCGAAGTACTGTAACTTCTTACCTGAGAATTCTTCGTGTCTCGATAAATCGAAATCGGTTCTTGAGTGAATACCTTCCAACTCTTTAAAACCGAATGGAAAAGCGAACTCAATATCGGCCGCCGCATCTGCGTAATGCGCTAATTTCTCGTGGTCATGGAAACGATAGTTATCTTCTCCCATACCTAGCGAAAGGTGCCATTTCAAACGTGTTTCTTTCCAATGCTCATACCACTGTTTTTGAGTGCCCGGAGCAATAAAGAATTGCATTTCCATCTGCTCAAATTCGCGCATTCTAAAGATGAACTGACGTGCTACAATTTCATTTCTGAAAGCTTTACCCGTTTGGGCAATTCCGAAAGGAATCTTCATTCTTCCGCTCTTCTGGACATTCAAAAAGTTCACAAAAATTCCCTGTGCTGTCTCAGGTCTTAGGTATAAATCGGTAGCACTCTCAGCAGAGGCTCCTAATTTGGTACCAAACATTAGGTTGAATTGCTTCACTTCCGTCCAATTCTTAGATCCAGAAACCGGACATACGATCTCTAACTCCTCAATGAGCGTCTTCACATCTGCCAAATCTTCCTTTTCAAGAGATTGAGCCATTCGACTTAGAATCTCTTTTGAACGCTGAGTCAATTCTAAAACACGAGCGTTGGTAGCTAAGAACTGCTCTTTGTCAAAAGCATCTCCAAAACGCTTTTCAGCCTTTTTAACTTCCTTGTCAATTTTAGCCTCAAGCTTCGCACAATAATCTTCAATAAGAACGTCTGCACGGTATCGCTTCTTACTATCCTTATTATCGATTAACGGGTCATTGAAGGCATCTACGTGACCAGATGCTTTCCAAGTGGTCGGATGCATCAATATAGCCGCATCAATCCCCACAATATTTTCATTCAGACGCGTCATTGCCTGCCACCAATACTGTCTGATATTATTTTTTAATTGAACACCTAATTGGCCGTAGTCATAAACCGCGCTAAGTCCGTCATAAATCTCGCTAGATTGAAAGATGAATCCATATTCTTTTGCGTGAGAGATTACCTGCTTAAAATGTTCGTCTGGTGCCTTCATGATTGATTTGATTTACAGCAAAAATAGAATAATCAATTCAAAGAGTTTGGGCTTTCGAGTCAGGATGCAAAAAGGTTGCGTTTTGCAAGAATATCTTGCATTGTGAACTGCATCGAAATCATCCTTCCCAGAACCTGTTTTAGCTGTAAAAAATACCGAGTCCTGAAGCACCTTCTTTGCTATCAGTGCCTGTCTAACCTTATTCCCACCCACTTTTCTTTTACAGAAAAGCACCCGATGCGAATCGCGTTAGATGCTTTGACAACTAGACCCATTGAGGGTGTCAGCGCGGCATACTATCATATCGCTAGTTCGAAGCCGTCATCTAGCCTACTAGCTGCCTTTAAATATCGAGGAATACCAAGTATAGCCGCTGATCTATTTTTGCTCTGTAAAGACTCCCTAAAAGCCTTTCTATTCGAATCTAATATTGATGGTGTAGTACCTGTTCCGATGCATCCAATTAAAAAATGGAAGCGTGGGTACAATCAAGCCGAATTGTTGAGTTCTCAAATTGCCGAACATTTTAATCTATCTCATCAGCCAAATCTGCTTAAAAAACAGCTCTTTATCGTTCGCAGGTAAAGCGGAATGCCAGAGAGCGAACGAGTTCAAACTCCTCGATTCGACTTAATAAACCGGGTGATTTCGAAGCCAAGCATCTACTCCTTATTGACGACGTAATCACAACAGGAGCTACATTGAGTCATTGTATTGAAGCTCTGTCGAAAATACCCGACATTAAAATTAGTGTGTTTACCATTTTCTATACCCCTTCGAGAGCTTCGCATAATGTCGTTACTTTGTAGGCACGGTCCTATGAGAAACATTTTTCGAATTTTACTGATTGCTCTAATCCTATCTTCTTACGGATGTGCAAAACGCGGCACTCCCTCAGGAGGTGAAAAGGATACTACCCCTCCTGCTCTCTTAAAATCAGAACCCGCGATGGGGGCCTCTAATTTCAAAGAGGAGAAGATTCGTCTCTACTTCGACGAATTCATCAAATTCAAGAAGCTTCAAGACCAGTTGATTATTTCCCCACCGCTCAAAAACACCCCAATCATTAAACCGCAGGGTTCTGCCAGTCGAATGGTTGAAATTCAACTCTTTGATACCCTGCTTGAAAACACCACCTATAGTATCAATTTTGGAAACGCTCTTGTAGACAACAATGAAGAGAATCCTTATCCTTTTTTACAGTATGTTTTCAGCACTGGTGATCGAATTGATTCTCTAGAGTTAAAAGGCGCGGTGAAAGATGCCTTCAACAGAAAAGCCGACCCATATGTCACCTTAATGTTATACCCTAATGATAGTGTGTATAACGATTCGTTAGTGTATAACGAACCTCCTCGTTATGTGGGTAGTACAGGGGACAGTTTGCCTATCTTCAATCTCAATTATCTAGCAGGTGGAAGCTATCGTGTATTTGCCATCAAGGACAACAACAAAAACAATCGATACGACCCTTACCTCGATAAAATCGGATACTTACAAGAACCCGTAGCGCTCCCTAACGACTCTCTTTACCTAATCGAGCTTTTCAAGGAAAAAGTCACTTTCAAAGCGAGTAGACCAAAACTAGAGGGAAGTAATCATTTCTTAATCCCTTATGAGTCGGATATTGATTCTATACCTACCATAGAAATTATCAATCGTCCAGATTCACTATGGACCTACGTAGAAAAGGTTTCTAATAAAGACAGTTTGAATTTATGGTTCAAACCTGCTAAGTTCGATTCTCTTCAGGTGGTTATTCAGTCTATGATTTCAATTGACACCTTTACCGT
Organism: Flavobacteriaceae bacterium UBA3478; assembly: GCA_002381155.1. Classification (GTDB taxonomy): domain Bacteria; phylum Bacteroidota; class Bacteroidia; order Flavobacteriales; family Flavobacteriaceae; genus UBA3478. Next base: position 7,387 of record DFQX01000082.1, read on the forward strand.
AAAACCTGTTAAGGTGGCAAAAGATACCCTGACCTTAAGTTCAGTCTACAGAGGTAGTATTCCACCTTTCAAATCACTTAGTATTGGCTCAAGTACTCCTCTAGCTAAGGTCGACAGAAACTTTATATCCTTTTACAAACAAGACAGCATTCCTTTAGATTCAGTCGATCTCTCCATCTCAAAAATGAATAATCGTATTCTTGAGTCGTTACTTGAACCCGAAGAAAACACCACATACCGAGTAAGTCTTTTACCGGGTGCCCTTGAGGACCACTTTGGAAACACCAACGACACCATAAGTATCCCTTTTCGATTTGATAAACTCGAAAACTTCGGAGTGCTGAAACTTCAAATAGAACCCATTTTTAACTCCTCGATTGAAGTAAGCCTTTTAGATAAAGATGACCAGGTAATCTATCAACAACCCTTAGACAGCTTGGGGCGATGCGAGTTCAATGCGGTAAAACCAGGTATTTACGATATTCGACTCCTTTTTGACGCCAATAAAAATGGTCGTTACGATACCGGTTCCTTTCTCAATCGCATTCACCCCGAACGAATTCTTTACCTCAACGAATCGATTGAAATTCGTGCGAATTGGGAAGAAAACAGGACCTACAAAATACAGAACTAATCATCATCACTCTACATGGTGCTGGCCGGGGGTAAAATCGTTAGGAGCAATTTTAGGTGCTTTAATCGTGCCTGCATCACCACTGTCGTTGCTCACCACCCATTCTGAAAAATCAAAGGTGGGATTTCCTTTTAGAACCTGTGCAGGATTAGAGTACCAAGGAGGATACAGCGATCATTTTCCGGTAGTGCTAAAACTAATATTTAAACCCACTGAGACCATGGAATACGGCTTAAAATAAGCACTAAACCTATTCCATAAAACAGAGCAACACTCTTAAACTTTGCCTTGTCAGAGGATGCTTTCTTATGTCTTGACCAACCGATGGTAACAAGCGCAACAGCAATTAAATTCGTGGTTGGATGTTCTAAAGCAAGTAAACGTGCTTCTGAAGATAGGTTACCGATACCCACCTCGCTTAGTGCGTAGAATCCTTTCGCTGAAACAAAATAAACGATGACCCCTATCAAAAACTGAAGATGAAAAAAGGCAACTCCAGCTAAGGATATACTTCGATCTCTTTTTTGCTGAAACTCTCGACCAGTTAAAAACCCGTTGAGCGCGTTAATAAAGGCCAATAAAACGACCGCTAAGGCTAGAAAAGCAATGTAAGAGTGAAGAGAAACAATCATAGTTAAGTTATTTATGGTAATTCTAAGTTAATCATTTTTGAATCGAGAAAGTAGTTGAGCCGTCGAAGGGTCATGACTTCCGTTTGAACCTTGTGACCAATCAGCCAAGATTTGATTAGCAAGTTGCTTACCAAGCTCAACCCCCCATTGATCATAGCTGTAAATATTCCAAATCACTCCCTGAATAAAAATCTTATGCTCATAAGCGGCTACAAGGCTACCTAAAGTGTAAGGGGTGAGTTTTTTAATAAGAAAAGTAGTGGTTGGTTTATTTCCTTCGAAAACTTTATGTGGTATGATGTCTTCGACACTCGATAGATCAGTACCTTTCATTTCAAACTCTCTGGTAACTTCTTCGTTTGATTTACCATTCATAAGAGCTTCGGTTTGAGCGAAGAAATTTGACATCAATTTATCGTGATGGTCTTGCCTTCCATGAAGGGGCTCCACAAATCCAATGAAATCTGTCGGAATAAGTTTCGTACCCTGATGGATCAACTGAAAAAAGGCGTGCTGAGAATTAGTACCTGGCTCTCCCCAAACGATAC
>DFQX01000081.1 GCA_002381155.1 Flavobacteriaceae bacterium UBA3478
TCCTGGCAAACAGGTGAAAGTGACCAGCGCTGATAAAGTATCAACCATCTCTGCCACAAATATTGTTATAGCGACCGGAGCGCGCAGCCGTGAATTACCTAGCCTACCTCAAGATGGAGTAAAGGTGATCGGATACCGCGAAGCGATGACTTTAAAGTCACAACCCAAAAAACTTGTTGTAGTAGGTAGTGGCGCTATCGGAATCGAATTTGCTTACTTCTACAACAGCATGGGCACAGAAGTAACGGTAGTTGAATACCAGCCAAATATTGTACCTGTTGAAGACGAAGAAATTTCAAAACAGCTGGAGCGCAGTTTTAAGAAAGCTGGAATCAACATCTTAACTTCTGCTGAAGTTACTTTAGTAGATACTAGTGGTGAAGGTGTAAAGGCTACCGTAAAAACCGCAAAAGGAGAACAAGTTATTGAAGCAGACATTGTACTTTCTGCTGTCGGTATCAAATCAAATATTGAAAATATTGGCCTCGAAGAGGCAGGTATTATCACAGACCGCGACAAGATATTAGTGAATGAATATTACCAAACTAACATACCAGGTTACTACGCTATTGGTGATGTAACTCCCGGGCAAGCATTAGCTCATGTTGCTTCTGCCGAAGGAATTCTTTGTGTAGAGAAAATAGCAGGTATGCACGTTGAACCGATCGACTATGGTAATATACCTGGTTGTACCTATTGCAGCCCAGAAATTGCCTCCGTTGGTATGACAGAAAAGCAGGCTAAAGAAAAAGGGTATGATATCAAAGTAGGTAAATTCCCCTTCTCTGCGAGCGGTAAGGCAAAAGCCAGCGGTAACTCTGACGGATTCGTAAAAGTCATTTTTGATGCTAAGTATGGAGAATGGTTAGGCTGTCATATGATTGGCGCTGGAGTAACCGATATGATTGCTGAAGCGGTAGTGGCAAGAAAGCTAGAGACCACAGGGCATGAAATCCTTAAAGCGGTTCACCCTCACCCAACGATGAGTGAAGCGGTAATGGAAGCAGTTGCTGCAGCCTACGATGAGGTTATTCACCTCTAGACAGAATCGACTCAATGGCGAGACGATAACTATCTAGTCCGCATCCGATAATTATCCCGGCTGCTTTTGCAGCAATAAAAGACTGGTGTCTGAAAGGTTCTCGTGCATAGGTGTTCGAAATGTGAACTTCGATTACTGGGGTATTAATTCCTGCCACGGCATCACCTAGACCCACTGAAGTGTGGGTGTAAGCGCCGGCATTAAACACAATACCGTCGTAATCAAACCCACATTCATGAAGTTTATCAATGAGTTCTCCTTCGATATTCGATTGAAAATAAATCAGTTCGTGGCCCTCATAGCGTAACTGGAGCTCCTTAAAGTAATCCACAAAGGTTGTCGAGCCGTAAATTTCAGGCTCTCTTTTACCCAATAAGTTTAGGTTCGGACCATTTATAACTGCTATCTTCATAACGCTAAAATAGAAGGTTTTCGTGAACTGGGAACAGGCCATAGCAGAATACATCAACTATTTAAAATTAGAAAGGGGCTCTAGTAAAGCCACGATAAGTAGTTACACCTACGATTTAAATAGATTAAAAGAAGCCCTAATAAACAATGGGGTTGATCGGCCCACTTTAACACAATTAGAGAATTTAAGAGCATCGATGGGTTTACTATCCGTAGCGTTAAGCGCGAGATCGCTAGCTCGATTAGTATCCTCTATGAAAGGCTTTTTTAGTTATTTAACGGCCGAAAAATATCTCGAAGTAAATCCTGCTGAACAAATTGAGGCGCCTAAACTTTCAATAAAAATACCGGTCTTCTTGACTGAAGCTGAGGTTCAGGAGTTCTTGGGTGCCATTGACTTGTCACACCCACAAGGTAGTCGCAATCTCGCCATTTTCGAAATGCTCTATGCCTGTGGTCTTCGAGTATCCGAAGTTCTTCAATTACGTCTCTCTGACTTGTTTTTAAATGAAGGATTCATTCGGGTAATCGGAAAGGGACAGAAAACACGATTAGTGCCGATTGGTCCTTACTCTATAAAACGATTAGAGGGATATCTTGAAAATCGCGTATCAGAATACCAACCTCAACACCTATATGAGGATGTTTTATTCTTAAACCGACGCGGGAGATCGCTTACACGAGCCATGATTTTTACTCTTACCAAGCAAATTGTAGAAAAAACGAGAATTAAAAAAGAGATTAGTCCGCATACCTTCAGGCATTGCTTTGCTACTCACCTATTAGAAAACGGAGCTGATTTGCGTGCTATTCAATTAATGTTGGGTCATGAAAGCATAACGACTACTGAAATATACCTACATAGTTCGGTTGAAAAACTTCGGGATACCATAGAAAAACTTCATCCTCGTTCTGATTTCTAAACCTGAAATTTCTCATTACCTTAAACCCTATTAAATCTCAACACATGATAAAACTTAAATTGACCATCGCAACACTTCTACTGAGTAGTTTTGCCATTGCACAAAAGACCTCTCAAGTTTTTGAATCCATAGAAACCAATTTGAGTGACTATAAAGGTATTGCTCTTGAAATTTGGGACTTAGCTGAAATGGGTTACCAAGAATACCAATCAAGCAATCTACTTAAGGTACGATTAGAAAGCGAAGGCTTTTCTATTACTACAGGTGTAGCTGAAATCCCTACCGCCTTCGTTGCTGAATATGGTACCAAAGGTCCTGTAATTGGTATTCTAGGTGAATTCGACGCGCTCCCTGGTCTTTCTCAGAAAGCAGTACCCTTTAAAGAAAGTGCTGATGCTATTGGCGGACACGGATGTGGTCACCATTTATTCGGAACCGCCTCCCTTGCTGCCGCGGTTGCCCTCAAAGATTGGCTAATAAAAACCAAAACCGAAGGCCGTATTCGATTCTATGGAACCCCCGCAGAAGAAGGAGGTGGAGCAAAAGTTTACATGTCACGTGCCGGGCTTTTCGATGATGTAGATGTGGTTTTACACTGGCATCCTGGAGCCGCTAACCAAGCAAATGAAGCTGCTGCACTAGCTAATATTTCAGGGAAATTTAGATTCAACGGAGTTTCAGCACATGCCGCCGGAGCCCCAGAAAGAGGTCGTTCTGCGCTTGACGCAGTTGAAGCTATGAATTACATGGTGAATATGATGCGTGAACACGTCCCTCAAGAAACACGAATTCACTATGTAATCACTGACGGAGGAAAGGCTCCCAATGTGGTTCCTGACTTCGCAGAGGTCTATTACTATTCAAGACATTCCTCTAGAGAGATCGTTCGCAACGTGTTCGATCGCATCGTTTTAGCTGCCGAAGGAGCTGCAAAAGGTACAGAAACTACAATGAGCTATGAAATCGTAAATGGAGTTCACGAATTGTTACCCAACCAAACACTACAAACCCTAGTGCATGAAAGCCTATCAACTGTGGGCGGATACACTTACACCGCAGAAGAACGGGCTTTTGCAGAGCAGATTTCTGAAAGTTTAAATCGTCCGCTAGACGAGCGAGTTGCTAAAGATGTTGCTCCATATCAAGAGGCTTCTAGAGCTTACGGTTCAACCGATGTGGGAGACGTTAGTTTTGTCGTTCCTACGGTAGGTTTTGGGACCGCTACATGGGTTCCTGGCACCTCAGCACATTCATGGCAAGCAGTTGCTGCTGGTGGTACTAGTATTGGATTAAAAGGTATGGCTGTAGCGGCCAAAACTTTAGCGCTTAGTGGAGCTAAGCTTTTTAAAAATCCAAAGATTATTGCTAAAGCAAGAGCTGAATTTGAAGAACGTAGAGGGGCTGATTTTAATTATCGTCCTCTTCTTGGGAATCGTCCTCCTGCTCTTGACTACCGAAATTAAAAGGGAATTCTCTCTTCTTATGATCCTCGTTATAGGCTAGAAGTTCTTCTTCGGGGATCACCTTTAAGAACGAAGGGTGTTGCTCAATAGCAAACTCTAATTTTTCAATAATCGAATCGACCGATTCGTTTTCGTAATCAATTTCTAAGGGATCTTTAATCACCATCGATTGTAGGATCCCTTTCTTTTTGATGTAGATACCTTTTCGATCGAAGGAACGTCTAAACCCATCAATAACGATTGGGACCACTACGGGCTGATACGTTTTAATGATATGAGCGGTACCCTTTCTAATGGGCTTCCAAGGACGAGTAGTACCCTGCGGAAAGGTAATTACCCATCCGTCATCTAGCGCTCTACCAATATTAGAAATATCGCTGAATTTCACCTGACGCTTTACCTCTTTCCCCCCTGCTCGCCAAGTGCGTTCAATACTGATCGAACCGGCGTAAGATAGAATCTTTGCAAGTAGACTATCATTCATCGTCTCCTTGGCGGCGATATAGTATAAATTCAATTTTGGCCTGAATAGGTAAAATGCATTTTTTATCGAATCTTCTCTACCTTGAAGACTCGCATTGAATACGTGAAACATTGCAACCACGTCTGCAAAATACGTTTGGTGATTACTCACGAAAAGCACTTTTTTACCCGGTAACTTTCGAAGAATATCAGACCCTTCAATTTGAAGGGTGTTAAAACGTTTATAACGGGCATGCGTCGCAAAACCAGCAAACAAGATGAGAAGTCTCTTTAAGAAGAGAATGTGACCAAATGGATTTCGTTTAAATAACGGCATAGCGGTGGCTAATGTACAAAAGCTTTTAGATGTTTTATCTTTGAAAAAACGAATGAAATGAAGTATGCCCTCTGTCTTAGCGTATTTTTATTGTTTTTTTCCTGCAGTGAATCCGAGAAAAAAAATAATTCCAATCCTACCACTACCTCAATTATAACAGAACCAAAGAAAGCCGTTAAAGCAAAAAAAGTAGCAGAAACGAAATCATTTAAATTAACTGAAGAAAATGCAATTCCTTTTTTCTTTGAATATGAAAAGACCTTAGAAGAAGATCATCTCACTTTTGAAACAAGCTTTGGTAATTTCACGGTTCGTTTATACGCTGATGTCCCCTATCACCGGGCTAACGCGGTATATCTTGCCAAAAAAGGATACTTCGACAACACCATGTTTCATCGTGTGGTAGAAAATTTCATCATCCAAGGTGGAAATGCGGATACTCCAGAGCTACCGAAGAAACGAAAAGTAATTGGCAGGTATCTGTTACCTCCTGACACCGACAAAAATCACTCACATCACCGAGGAGTGATTTCAATGCCTAGTAGTGATATCGACAACCCTCATAAACTGGCTTCTCCTTTTGAATTTTTCATTGTAGTTACCAAGCCTGGCTCCTATCATTTAGACGGTAACTATACCGCCTTTGGAGAGGTTATTGAAGGTATGGAGGTCGTTGACCAAATAAACGCTGTAGCAGTCGACCAAGGCGATTGGCCACTACAGAACGTCTACATCAAACAGGTAACCGCTTTTAAAGGTTAATAGAGGCTTCGAACTCGAATACCGATCGAACAATTATTTCAATACACTCATCAATCTGCTCTTTGGTCATTACTAGCGGAGGAGCAAATCGAATAATGTTACCATGCGTAGGTTTCGCTAATAAGCCATTATCTCTTAGAGTTAAGCAGAGATTCCAAGCAGTTTCGCTTTCTTCTGTATCGTTGATAACAACCGCATTGAGAAGTCCCTTTCCACGAACTAAACTCACTAGACTACAGTCGCCCAGTTTCGAGCGCAGTTCATTTCTGAAATATTCCCCTAGCTCAAAGGCATTTTCTGCTAATTGTTCATTCTTAATCACCTCTAAAGCAGCTATACTAACCGCAGCTGCTACTGGATTACCACCGAAGGTACTACCATGCGAACCTGGAGTAATTACTTGCATCACCTGGTCATTAGCTAAAACCGCTGAAATCGGGTATACTCCACCTGAAATCGCTTTACCAAGAATTAGAATATCAGGCTTAACCTCAGGGGTACCACTACAGTGCTTATCTGCACATTGACAATTACCACAGGTTGCCAGAAGTCTTCCCGTTCTAGCAATACCGGTTTGAACCTCATCGGCTAAAAGAAGTACTCCGTATGCTTTACAAAGGGCTGAAACTTTAGAAAGGTATCCTTCATCGGGTACCATAACCCCAGCTTCACCTTGAATAGGTTCTACTAAAAACCCTGCAATATTTGAATGCACCTTAAGAACTTCTTCTAAGGCATCCGCATCGTTGTAAGGGATTTTTATAAAACCACTGGTGTAAGGTCCGAAGCCTTGGCGAGCCGTTGCATCCGAAGAAAACGATATGATGGTGGTGGTTCTACCGTGAAAGTTTTGATCACAGACAACAATTTGAGCCTGATCTTCGGGCAAACCCTTCACCTTGTAGGCCCAACGTCTTGCAATCTTTAATGCAGTCTCGACAGCCTCAGCACCAGTATTCATAGGGAGAACCTTGTCGAAATGAAAAGTTTCTGTTAGGTATTGCTCCATCCGACCCAGTTGATCATTATAGAAAGCTCGTGAAGTCAGCGTTAATTGTTTCGATTGCTCAGTAAGCGCATCAATGATATCCGGATGACAATGCCCCTGATTTACCGCTGAATAAGCCGATAAAAAGTCGAAATACTTCTTGCCCTCAATATCCCATAAGTAAACTCCCTCTCCTTTAGCTAATACAACAGGAAGCGGATGATAATTATGCGCACCGTATTTATTTTCTAAAGCGATAGCTTCTTCAGAACTGCGAATCGAATCAATCATACTTATTTTTTTAAAGCCCTTCAAAGTTCGACAATACAATCCGCATAACCAATTACCTTTGCAGTTATGAGCAGAAAACCGCAGAGAGTTCTTGAGGACTTGAAAATTCACACCCTAGGAGCGAAAGGAAAGGCCATAGGGAAAACTGAAGAAGGACGTGTTGTGTTTATCCCATACGTGGCGCCGGGTGATATCGTGGATGCACGTGTTGTAAAGAAGAGAAAAAACTATCTCGAAGCCGAAGCCATTTCAATTAAAAGTGAATCTGAGTACCGTGTTGAACCTAAATGTGAACATTTCACACGATGCGGCGGCTGTAAGTGGCAACATCTTCAATATGATCAGCAACTGATCTACAAACAAAATGAGGTACTAGAGAATCTAAAGCGAATTGGAGAAATCATCCCCGAACATATCGAACCAATTTTAGCCTCTGAGACCATCTATCACTATCGCAACAAAATGGAATTTTCATTTTCAGATAGTAGATGGATTGAAAAAGAAGAAATCGAGAGTGGGGAGATTTTTGATCGTAGAGGTCTAGGTTTTCATAAGCCAGGGATGTGGGATAAAATTATCGATCTCAATCACTGTTACCTACAAGGAGAACCCTCTGACCGCATACGCAACTTTTGCAAAGAAGAAGGAATTCGTCAAAAGCTTGAATTTTTCAATCCGCGTAACCGTACGGGGGCGCTTCGCACCTTGATGATAAGAAACACCTTGGCTGGTGATTTAATGGTTCTTATCCAATTTTATGAAGCTTCTAAAGATCAGATAGAAAGCTACCTTTCTGCGATTGCTAGCGAGTTCCCTGAAATCACTTCACTCCTATATGTGATCAACCAAAAAGGGAATGATACGCTGTACGATCAAGACATTACTGTTTTTAACGGCAAAGATCACATTGAGGAAACTATGGAGTCTTTGAGATTTAAAGTCGATGCCAAGTCGTTTTATCAAACCAATAGTGCACAAGCGCTTCGTTTGTATGAAGTAGCTAGAGATTTTGCTGATCTCAGTGGTGATGAGCTCGTTTATGATCTATATACAGGCACCGGTACCATTGCTCAATTTATTGCTCAAAAAGGAAAATATGTGGTAGGTGTTGAGGCCGTACCTGAAGCTATTGAAAAAGCGAAGGAAAACGCGGTGATTAACAATATCAGCAATGTAACTTTTGAGGTCGGAGACATGAAAAATGTGTTTAACGACGAATTCGTTGAAAGACACGGCAAACCAGATATCGTTATCACAGACCCACCAAGGGATGGAATGCATGGCGATGTGGTAGCACAACTTCTGAAACTAGCCCCGAAAAAGATTGTCTATGTAAGTTGTAACTCAGCAACGCAAGCAAGAGATTTAAAACTCCTATCTGAGCAGTATCGCGTAGTTCGTTCAAGAGCAGTAGATTTGTTTCCTCAGACGCACCACATTGAAAACGTAGTGTTATTGATTAAAAACGAATAATGAAGTTACCAACCTACATCCTTGCGCTTGCTACCCTTCTTATATTCTCAAGTTGTGAAAAAGATGATGTATGTGTTGAAAACGAGTCTGTTTACGTCAATCTGGTTTTCTACAGTGCCGAAGATGGTGTCACCGCTAAATCGGTATCAGGCTTTAGTCTTCTAGATTTAAACGGAGACATCGTTCAAAATTATGACAACACAACAGTTACAGCAATTGCGCTTGTGCTACCTACAAGTCAAAGCAGTTATGACTTAATCTTACAGAAAAGAACTGAGGTAGATGGTTTGACCGTAAACACCAATGATACGCTTAACTTCAGTTATACTCCGAAGGCCACTTATGTCTCCAGAGCCTGCGGGTATATTCGTACCTACACTGATTTAAGTAATCATTCAACCAGTAATTGGATCAGCGAAGTGATTGTAAATATTTCAGAAATCAATTCTAATAATGATGAGCATGTGGCTATCTTACATTAGCAAAAAAGCGGTTATCTGGATGATGATCTTGGCTTCTGTCTCGATTTACGCTCAGAAAGAATACGGGATTAGGGCAGGAATTGATCTATCGAAATTAGTTCGATCTGAGCTTCAAGAGGGGTATACAGGTTTCGAAATTTTCGGTGATTTAACTTTTAGGGACAAAACAAAGATTGCCATTGAAATCGGATCAGAGTCTTTCGACACGAAAGAGTCTATCGATCAGAGCCTGCTGTATAGCTATAAGGTTTCAGGCGAATTCCTCAAATTAGGTCTAGACTGGGAGATTTATCAAAGAAAGCCCGGTGAGAAAAATCAAATCACCGCAGGTGCACGCTATGTAGTATCTTCTTTTGACACGAGTCAAGGAACAATCAACTTCTATGACACCGCATGGGTCGAGCGTTACGGCGAATTTCCAAATTACAATGTTCAAGGGCCTACCCATAATGGTCTTTCGGCGAGTTATCTTGAAGGCGTACTCGGATTTAAAACCCATATCACCAAACAGCTATATTTAGGGGGGAGTTTTCGGATGGGATTTTTGGTCAGTCAGAAAGAACCTGAAAACTTTGATAATCTTTGGATCCCAGGATTTAACCGAGTTACAGATGGAGCTAGATTCGGATTTAGCTACAATTACGGCCTTAGCTATTACTTGCCCGTAAAGAAAACTCGTTAAGATTTCGAGGCCTTTCTCGACCCCTCGTAAAGCTCATAGTTCACTAGGCGAGATTCTAGCTTTCCATTAAAAATTTTAATCTTTCTAGAAGGACGAAGACCTACACTCTTTAAAGCCTCTATGTTGGCGGTAATAAACCAAGCCTCGCACCCCTGATATTCCTTTTTTAAGGTGTCTCCTATTTTCCCATAAAAGACATCCGCATCAATGGGTAGTCGCTCTCCATAGGGAGGATTGAAAACAATATGCAACGGAACCTCTGAAGGACGATCTGCAAAAAAGAAATCAGAACGAACTACAGAAATGTATTCTTCTAGTCCTGCATTTTCTATGTTTTCTTGTGCCTTTCGCACCGCACTTGGGGCCTTATCTGAAGCATAAATATGTCCTCTAAACTCTCTGACTTTAGATAGACACGAATTGCGAATTAACTCAAATAGTTCAGCATCGAAATTCTTCCAATTCATAAATGAAAAAGTGGTTCGATTCAAACTAGGCGGGATATTACAAACAATCATGGCTGCCTCAATCGCTAAAGTCCCACTTCCACACATGGGGTCGTAGAAATAAGTTTTACCCTCCCATCCGCTATGAAGTAGCATACCTGCAGCTAATACTTCGTTAATCGGAGCAATGTTCGTCTCAATACGATAACCTCTTTGATGTAAAGAGTTTCCTGAACTATCAAGAGAAATCGTCAACTGATCCCCTTGTAAATGCAATTGAATACGTATATCAGGATTTTCGGTAGTAACCGAAGGTCGCTTGCCTTCTCTCTTCGAAAATTGATCAACAATAGCATCCTTAGCCTTTTGGGCAACAAATAGAGAGTGATTGAAATGATCTGAAAAAAGCGTCACATCTATAATAAAACTCTGCTCTGCCGAAAACCACTTCGACCAATCAATACGGTCGATGGCGCGATACAAATCAGTTTGATTTTTCACGGGATAATGTCCGATAGGCATTAAAATTCTAAGTGCGGTTCTCAGCGAGAGATTCGCCTTGTACAAGAACCCTAGATCTCCTTCAAAAGAGACTGCGCGATTGATTGATTTGATGTTTTTAGCTCCGAGCTTTCTTAATTCTTTTTCTAAAAGGGGCTCAAAGCCGTAGAAGGTCTTTGCTAAAAAAGAGGTGTCTTGGTTCATTATACTGAATAAATGCTGCGCTAAATTAGTCTATTTTTGCCCCATGACACTAACCATAGCTATTCCACTAGTCGCTGTCATCCTTGGCGCATTAATCACTGAATTTGGTGCAAAAAAGGTATCAAGATTCAAACAACTCCTGTTAGGATTTAGTGGATCGTTCCTTCTCTCCATCACACTGATCGAGCTGTTGCCTAATTTGTTTGAGCAAGGGTTAGATCGTCGATTAATCTCGCTAATTATTCTCGGGGGTATTTTACTGCAGATGATTTTAGAGAGTTTTTCTAAGGGTGCCGAGCACGGTCACGCTCATCTCAATGAATCTGATGGGTTCTCTGGTTTTGCCCTAATCTTCTCTGCCTTATTTGTACATGCCTTCATCGAAGGTATACCGCTAGATGGTGAAAAACACTTATTGCTCGCGGTGAGCCTGCACAAGGTGCCTATTGCAATGATTTTGTATACCCTAGCCCTTAGAGCCAATCTTTCAAAGATTCAGGCCTTTGGCGCGCTTATTTTATTTGGTCTAATCACACCACTCGGTAGTCTAATTACTAATTTGGATTGGATACTTACCTATACCCCCTACTTAAATGCATTGTCTGCGGGGATTTTTCTTCATGTAGGTGCGATCATTCTCTTTGAAAGTGAGAAAGGTCATCGCTTTAACCTGGCAAGAATCGTTATGGTTCTATTAGGAATGTTACTTGCTTATTTGATAGGCTGATAGAGTCTCGTGGTATGATCCTCAAAAAGTGCAGGAGCCTCTACCACTTTCTCAAAGTGAGTATCTAACCACTGAATATCTTCCTTATTCTTGGTGTTGGTCAGTATATAATCAAACGGATGAGCAGTTAATAGTGCTTCACGCTTTTGAACCGTTTTAAAGGTTTGCTTTAATTGAATGGGAAAAGCGGGGTCCATTCGCTGATAAACCAGCGTTTGAATTGAAGGCTGATTGATATATGGGGAAACTTTGACTACAGGCGATTCAAGACTTATTTGACCGAAGAGATATCCCCATAGAAATGATCCAAAAATCATCCAGCTTAGAGCGGTTAGCAGTAATGATTGATGTAGCGATCGTGCTTGTAAAGTAAGAACGATAAGGAGACTGCTAACGGGTAGGATTAAAATGAAAAATGCCAAATTCTTATACAAAAACAAGCTTCTGTGCGCAGCCAGTCCAAAGTAAGCACCTACGGTCAGTGCGATACCGAGAATAGTCAATACCCAAAGCCCCCCTTTCAACGCTTTAAAATTCTGATTAGAAACAAGTTCAGAAAAGTAAAAACCTAAAACTACCGTCATAAATCCGAAAGCAGGCATCGGGTAATTCGGAAGTTTAGTACTCGAAAAACTAAAAAAAGTAAGCACTGCAATAGCGACCGAAAAACAGAGCGTTAGCCAATTCGAACGTTCTCGTAATCGAAAAGCCTTGATCAGTGCAGAAATGAGCCAAACACCGAAAGGTAAAAGACCGGCAATAACCAGCAATGGAGTAATTATAAAGGGCCCACCATGTCCCTCTTTTTGATCACTGAAGCGGTTAAGGTTGTGATCTAAAAAGAAGCCTTCAGTGAAAACACCTTCTGTAGCACTATGTGCCATATAATACCACGGAGCAGCGATGGCCAAAGAAAGTAATACTCCCCCAAAAGGTTGGTAAGTGAATAATTTAGACCACTGTTGGGTGAGCGTAAAGTACAAGGCAGCCGATAAGAGTACGATCACTGCAGCGATAGGACCCTTTGCTAATAAACCAAGGCCAATCGCAATATAGGCCATCCATAACTGAGCTTTTGAAGACTCCTTTTCAAAGCGGTAAAAGGATACAATTGCCCAAGTCAATGCAAAAATCAGGTAAGGATCAGGAACTGCCATGTGAAATTCATGGGCAAATAATAACGAACTGACAAAAGTTAGCCCCGAATAAATTGCGGTTTTATTACCAAGCTCTTTGGCTGTTTGCTTGACAATAAGATAGAAGGTCAATGCCCCAAAGACGGCTGAAAAGAATCGTGCTCCAAAAGGACCAACACCAAAGACGAGATACCCCAATGCCATGAAAAAATAGTGAAAGGGCGGCTTGTCGGTTCGAATAACGTCGTTGAAGGTCGGGTAAAACCAACGACCCGTCTCAAGCATTTCGCGAGCTGCCTCACTGTTTTTGGCTTCGTCTAGAATATTAATCGGATAACTCCAGTTGAATTGTATAAAAACAATAAAAGCGATAAGGCTAAAACTAAGCCAAGGATATTTTTTAAGTAAGATGGTTATTTGGCTCATTGCTTTCTTTGCTTTTTAAACCAAGGTTTTGGATACCGATTGACCAAATAAAAACTAAGTAAAGTAGACCAGAGACCGAATAACATTCCGACATAGATATCCATAAACCAATGTTGACCAATGTAGACCCTTGATAAGCCAACCATGATGGCTAAAAATAACCAGAGATATACTATTGATCTTCTACTGAACTGACTAAGAAAAGTTGCAAAGAAAAATGCTGTAGCGGTATGACCCGAAGGAAAACTATTCAGTTTTCGAATAGAAACTCCTTCGATCCAATCAAAGGAACTTTCTAATCCGATTTGCTGATAATACAGAAAGGGCCTTTCAAATCCGTGTGCAATCCATTGTTTAAAAATGTGCACGAAAATAACGTGCAGAACAAACCCTAAAACAAAGGCGTATACCCATTTATAATTTTTAAACCAATACAACCAAAAGAGAATAAAAACCGCAAAAGTCGCATCGCCTAACCAAGTAATTGCAGTAAACCAACCGTTTAAAAAAGGAGAATGCCAATCGTTTAGTCTTTCAAACAGCCATCCTCTTCGGTAAAAAACACCGGGGAACCCAATAAAAACAAGCACTAGATAAGGGAATAAGCGCTTTAGGTATAGATTCATTACTGTACTTTTGATTAGACAAAATTAAGCATTAAGTAGACTTTGGCTGACAAAGGCTTATAACTATCTTTGCGACCTAATTAGAGTAAGAAACATGATTAAGGTAACCCTACCCGACGGCGCGGTAAAAGAGGTATCGAAAGGAACCACTCCTTTTGAGGTAGCTCAATCGATAAGCGAAGGACTTGCTAGAAATGTTGTATCTGCAAGTTACAATCAGAAAACTATTGAGACCAGTACTCCACTAGAAATCGATGGTACGCTTACCTTATACACATGGAATGATGATGAAGGTAAAAAAGCCTTTTGGCACTCAAGTGCTCACCTACTTGCTCAGGCCATCGAACAATTATACCCAGGGGTTAACTTAACCATTGGTCCTGCGATCGAGCAAGGCTTTTACTACGATATCGATTTTAAAGAGCATGCTATTAGCGAAAAGGATTTTGCTGCGATCGAAAAAAGAGCTCTTGAAATTGCTAGAGAAAAGCACGAATTCAAAATGCGTTCTGTTTCAAAAGCTGATGCACTTGATTTTTATAAAACCCAAGACAATCCGTTCAAAGTAGAACTAATTGAGAATCTAACCGACGGAGATATCACTTTTTGTGATCACAGTGATTTTACCGATTTATGCCGAGGAGGACACCTCCCGAACACCGGTTTTATCAAGGCGTTCAAATTACTGAGTATCGCAGGAGCCTATTGGAGAGGTGATGAAAATAAGCCTCAGTTAACTAGGGTTTACGGAATCTCATTTCCAAAGCAGAAAGAACTTACCGAGTATCTAGAACGTATTGAAGAAGCCAAGAAAAGAGATCACAGAAAATTGGGCAAAGAGTTAGAATTATTCACGTTTTCACCAAAGGTGGGACAAGGACTTCCACTTTGGCTGCCTAAAGGCGCGGCACTTCGCGAACGTTTAGAAACTTTCTTGAAAAAGGCCCAGAAAGAGGCGGGTTACGAAATGGTAGTTACACCTCATATCGGTCAAAAAGAACTGTATGTAACATCAGGCCACTATGCAAAATACGGCGAAGATAGCTTTCAGCCGATTCGTACTCCTAGAGAAGATGAAGAGTTCTTACTCAAGCCAATGAACTGTCCTCATCACTGTGAAATTTATAAGCACAGCCCTTCGAGTTATAAAGATCTACCCAAGCGATTTGCTGAATTTGGAACTGTTTACCGCTATGAACAAAGTGGTGAATTACATGGTCTGACAAGAGTTCGTGGATTTACTCAAGATGACGCACACATTTTCTGTACTCAAGATCAATTACTAGGAGAATTTGAAAACGTTATTGACTTAACCCTTTATGTTCTTGGATCTTTAGGATTTGAAGATTTTACCGCTCAAGTATCAGTAAGAGACCCTGAAAAACCAGAAAAATACATCGGTGAAGTTGCCAATTGGGAAAAGGCCGAACAAGCTATCATTACAGCAGCCAAGAATAAAGGACTTACTTATGTCATCGAAGAAGGAGAAGCTGCCTTCTACGGGCCAAAGCTCGATTTCATGATTAAAGATGCCTTGGGACGCAAGTGGCAATTAGGTACGATCCAAGTAGATTATAACCTTCCGGAGCGATTTGACCTACAATACAAAGGAAGTGATAACGAAAATCACCGTCCTGTTATGATTCACCGTGCGCCCTTTGGTAGTCTAGAGAGATTCATCGCCCTCCTACTAGAGCACACCGGTGGTAATTTCCCGTTGTGGTTAATTCCAGTCCAAGCTATTGTTCTGCCTATCAGTGAGAAACACGAAAAATATGCAGAAAAAGTTTTAAAATCATTAGAAAATCACGAAATTCGCGGCCTTATCGATGCCCGTAATGAAACCGTAGGTAAGAAAATACGCGAGGCTGAGATGAAAAAAGTGCCTTTAATGATTGTTGTTGGTGAGCAAGAAGAAAATGCCAACCAAATAAGCGTTAGAAAGCACGGCGGTGAAAGCCTAGGATCGATGGATATCGAAAGCTTCACCAAAATAATTAACGAAGAAATTAAGCAAACGCTTAAATCTTTTAAATAGAAGTTGAACTAAAATTTTAGCGCCATAGCAATACGCAGAAAACGCACTAAACCCCAGGGTCGAAGAGAAATTTCGAATCCGCACAAGATCAATCAGGATATTAATGCTAGAGAAGTGCGCCTGGTAGGAGACAATGTTGAAATTGGGATCTACCCTATTTCTAAGGCATTAGCCGTTGCAGAAGATCTAGAACTAGATCTTGTTGAAATCTCTCCTAAAGCAGACCCACCGGTTTGTAAGGTAATTGATTACAAGAAGTTTCTTTACGAACAAAAGAAGCGTGAAAAGGTAATTAAAGCGAATGCGACTAAGGTCGTTATTAAAGAAATCAGATTCGGCCCACAAACCGATGAACACGATTTCGAGTTCAAGAAAAGACATGCTGAAAAATTCTTAAAAGAAGGCGCAAAGCTCAAAGCTTTTGTTTTCTTCAAAGGACGATCGATTGTCTACAAAGACCAAGGTGAAATTTTACTACTCAAGTTAGCACAAGAGCTAGAAGAGTTTGGTAAAGTGGAACAAATGCCACAGTTAGAAGGTAAGCGTATGACGATGTTCATCGCACCTAAAGTGGTAAAGAAATAAGTAGCGGGTAATTAAATTATAGGATCATGCCAAAAATGAAAACTAAATCTAGTGCCAAGAAGCGTTTTAAGCTGACTGGTTCTGGGAAAATCAAGAGAAAGCACGCTTTCAAAAGTCACATCCTGACTAAGAAATCAAAAAAGCGTAAGCTTAAACTCACGCACAGTACCCTAGTGCATGAATCAGACGTTAACAGTATCAAAGAACAATTACGTCTGAAATAAGTAAGGGATTTATTAACCATGGAGTTCGGCCCAATAAAAGATTCTTAAAGAACGCCGACTACAAAAACAAATTAGTATGCCAAGATCAGTAAACTCAGTTGCTTCAAGAGCACGCAGAAAAAAAGTCCTTAAACTAGCTAAAGGATACTTCGGAAGAAGAAAAAATGTATGGACAGTTGCTAAAAACGCTGTAGAGAAAGCCCTTCTTTACGCTTACCGTGACCGTCGTAACAAAAAGAGAAATTTTAGAGCCCTTTGGATTACCCGTATTAATGCAGGCGTAAGACTGCACGGCATGTCCTATTCACAATTCATGGGAGCGCTAAAGAAAAACCAAATCGAACTTAACCGTAAAGTTCTAGCCGATTTAGCGATGAATCAGCCAGAAGCTTTCAAAGCGTTAGTCGAAAAGGTAAAATAATATTTATTCAACCCCGCTATGAAAATCCTGATACTTTTGGTATCGGGATTTTTTTTGTCACTTATGAATCTATCCAATATTAAAATGGTGGTGTCAGACATGGATGGCACTCTTCTCAACTCCAATCACGAGGTTAGCCCCCTTTTCTTGGAACTGCACGAGCAGATGCATCAAAGGGGCATTCGGTTTGTTGCCGCTAGTGGACGCCAATATCCATCAATGATTGTCAAACTGACAGAGATTGGTGAGAAAATGAGCTTTATCGCCGAAAATGGCGCATTAATTGTTGAGAATGACGAGATCATCCATGCACAGGAATTGCCGATTCACACCGTAAACGAGGTGTTGAATACACTTGAGTCTCATCCCGAGATTGAACCTGTAGTGTGCTGTGCAAATCAAGCCTATACCCCTAGTAAAAATCCTAAGTTTATTCAGATTCTAGAAGAATATTACTCAAGTCATCAACGAATATCAAATACAGAAGAGATTCTTCATGCTCCATTAAAGGTTGCGTTATATCATCCGATCAGTGGTGAGCACCATATCTATCCGGCAGTAAAAGGGTATGACAAGGAACTACAAGTAAAGATATCAGGAGATTACTGGGTTGATCTTTCGCATAAAGAAGCTAATAAAGGGGTAGCATTGCAGAAGCTATTAGACTACTACAATATCGATCGCAATGAAATTTTAGTATTTGGTGATTACCTTAATGACATCGAAATGCTACGAATGACACCTAATAGTGTGGCTATGGGTAATGCGCACCCTGAGATTAAAGCAATGGCATCAATCGTTACAGAAAGTCATGACAATTTTGGAGTTGAAAGAGTGCTTCAAGAATTACTCAAACACTAGAAAGGCATATCGTCATCGTCATCAGAAAATGCGTCTGATATCGAGGGTCGAATTTGACTAATATCATCATTCATTTTTGAGGCAAACTCAAAAGGTGAATCATGACGATCTAGATTATCAAACTTACCGAGTGACCCGATAAACTTCAGACGAATATTATCTAATCCCCCATTACGGTGCTTGGCGATGATCAGCTCTGCTTGACCTTCAGTAGGTGACTGCTCTTCATCATCCCATTCTTCTATTTTATAGTATTCTGGTCTATAAATAAAAGAAACAATATCGGCATCTTGCTCAATGGCTCCCGATTCACGAAGGTCAGAAAGTAATGGTCGCTTTGAACCTCCCCTTGTTTCAACGGCACGAGATAACTGTGAAAGTGCGATAACAGGCACATTCAATTCTTTTGCAAGTGCTTTTAGGTTTCTAGAAATCGTCGAAATTTCTTGCTCTCGGTTACCTCCCTTTTGACTAGAGCCCGCTGTCATCAACTGTAAATAGTCGATGATAATTAGTTTTATATCATGTTGAGAAGCCAAACGTCTTGCCTTAGCTCTCAAATCAAAAATAGAAAGTGAAGGAGTGTCGTCAATATAAAGCGGAGCCTTTTCTAAAGCCTTAACCTTAACGTTTAACTGTTCCCACTCATGCTTTTCTAACTTACCCGTTCTCAGTTTCACCGAACTTAATCCAGTTTCTGAAGAGATTAATCGTGTAATTAACTGAACTGAAGACATTTCTAGAGAGAAGAAAGCCACAGGCTGGCCTGAATTCACGGCAATGTTTCGAGCCATAGATAGTGTAAGTGCTGTTTTACCCATACCCGGACGCGCCGCAATGATAATCAAATCACTCGGTTGCCATCCTGAGGTAACAGCATCTAATCGCTCAAATCCAGAGGCAATACCGCTTAAACCTTCTTTATTCGAAATCTCTTCAATTTTTTTCTTCGCCTGAATTACCAAATCTTGAGCTGACTCAGCAGAACGCTTCAAATTGCCTTGAGTTACCTCGTAGAGTCGAGCCTCCGCTTGATCGAGTAAATCAAAAACATCCTGATTATCCCCATAAGCCTCTTCAATGATCTCGGTAGAGATTTTAATAAGGCTACGCTGAACAAATTTTTGCAAAATGATTCGCGCGTGAAATTCAATGTGAGCCGAAGAACCTACCGCACGAGAAAGATCAATTAAGTAATAATCCCCGCCGACCTTTTCTAACTTATTTTTTTGCTTCAACAAATTAGAAACGGTAAGAATATCGATGGGTTTAGTCTCTTGAAATAAATCGAAAATGGCTTCAAAAATGTGTTGGTGAGCTTCTACATAGAAAGCCTCTTTATGTAGAATATCGATCACCTCATCCACCCCCTTTTTATCGATTAACATCGCCCCAAGTACAACTCGCTCAAGATCTACCGCCTGCGGTGGTAATTTACCTCGCTCCAATGAAATCACCGGGTTATTACCCGATGTATTCTGCGTACGATTAGGGTTAGGACTATTCATTCTATTCTTGGTATACTCCCATATCACAATACTTCTGCATACGCTCTTTGATTAGCTGCTTTACAGTAAGTTCTGATAGTTCTTTGTGGGTTTTGGTAATTTTCTTTCTTAAGGTTTCAAACATAAGTGCGCGGTTAGCGTGTGCTCCTCCTAGCGGCTCCTTGATGATCTCATCAATAAGAGTCATCTTTTTCATGTCTTTAGCCGTAAGCTTCAGTGCTTCAGCAGCACGTTCTTTATACTCCCAACTACGCCAGAGAATAGATGAACAAGACTCTGGAGAAATCACTGAATACCATGAATTCTCAAGCATCATTACACGGTCTCCAACTCCGATACCTAAAGCTCCTCCAGAAGCACCTTCTCCAATAATAAATACCTGAACCGGTACTTCTAAACGAGACATTTCTAAAATATTACGTGCAATAGCCTCACCTTGACCGCGTTCTTCGGCTTCGATACCAGGATAAGCACCTGGGGTGTCAATAAAGCTAATTACAGGAATACCGAATTTTTCTGCTGATTTCATCAGACGAAGGGCTTTTCGGTATCCTTCAGGATTAGCCATACCAAAATTTCGATATTGACGTGTTTTTGTGTTGTATCCTTTTTGTTGACCGATAATCATATAAGATTGACCGTCAATTTTACCAAGTCCACAAATCATTGCTTTATCATCACCTACCGAACGGTCCCCGTGTAACTCTAGGAAAGTATCTCCACAAAGCGCTTTGATATAATCCATGGTGTAAGGCCTGTTGGGGTGTCTTGATAATTGAACACGCTGCCATGGAGTTAAACTTCCGTAGATTTCTTTCTTCTTATCCGTTAGCTTTTCTTCAATTTTCTGGCAAGTCTCGGTTACATCTACTTCACTTTCTTCACCAATCATTTGGCACTTCTGAAGCTGTTCTTCGAGTTCTTTTAAGGGTAATTCAAAGTCTAGATATTCCATAAAGAAATGGTTAGTTTTCAGTTAAGTCGAAAGACAAATATACACATTAACGCTTTGCTCTCGATAACAATAAGGCAGCAAGTGACCCGAAAAATAAAACCGGAAGAGAAACGGCCCAAAACGGAGAGAAACCGGCCTGTTCGGCTAATGTTGCGAACACCTTATCAAAGAATACATATACAAAGGCAATAGCTATACCAAAGGCAAGATTAAGGCCTAAACCTCCCCTTCTCTTTACTGAAGAAACAGCCACTGCGATAAGTGTCAAAATATAGGCCGAAATGGGTATCGCCCATCGTTTATATTTCTCTAAGACATAAGTGTTTACCGTTGGGCTACCCCTTCTTTTCTGATCCCGAATAAATTGATTGAGTTCGAAAAGGTTTTTGGTCTCTGCGATATAAGAAACCGGCATTAAATCATCAATCGTAAATTGAAACACCGTGTCTAGACGACTCTTCTGATAGATGACTTCTTTCTGATCTTCAAATATTCGTTTTTTATAGGAGGTTAATCGGTAAGTAGAGTCTGCCGCCATAAATCGGATGTTGGCAGAAGACATTTTATATTTTAATTGACCAATCGAATCAAATTCTTCAAGGGTGAAATTATATCCGATCAGTCGCTTAGGGTCGAAATAGCTTACATATACAAACTGATTATCATCAACCTGATTAAAGATATTTCGAGTGTTTCGATCTTCTTTGTTGTTGTGAAAATAACGGCTCTCAAATCGGTGATAACCTGCACTTGCTTTGGGAACAAAGAAATTTCCCATCGCAAAAATTAGTATAGCAACGAAAGTGGCCCCTATGAAATAAGGTCTGAGAAAGCGACGGTATGACACTCCTGAACTGAGAATAGCAACAACCTCGGTGCGAGCAGTTAATCGTGAGGTAAAAAAGATAATCGCCAAGAATAATAAGATAGGCATCAACATATTACCCAGTACTAAAGTGAAGTTGAGGTAGTAATCAATAACCTCATCCATAGGTACCTGATTATCAATGATCTTATTAATCTTCTCGGCTAACGAAGCTAAAATCCCAATAGGGATAAAGAGAAAGAGGATACCAAAAAAGGTAAGTAGGTATTGTTTTAATATGTAGCGATCAAGTAAGGTCAGCATCTTACAGTCGTTTACTCATTTTCTCAACCATCACTTCTTTCCAGTCGTAGAAATCTCCTGCAATAATATGTGCCCTTGCATCACGCACCAGCCATAGATAAAAACTAAGATTATGAAGGGTAGCAATTTGCTTTCCTAAAAATTCATTCGAAGCGAACAAATGACGTAAATAGGCTTTACTGTAAGTGGTGTCTACATAAGAAAGTCCTTCAGAATCGATGGGTGAAAAATCATTCTCCCATTTTTTATTTTTAATATTTATGGTTCCCTCAGAGGTAAATAACATTCCATTTCTCGCATTACGGGTAGGCATCACACAATCAAACATATCGATACCAAGGGCAATATTCTCTAATAAGTTAATCGGAGTCCCAACTCCCATTAAATAACGAGGCTTGTCTTCAGGTAATATTTGACATACTACATCGGTCATTGCATACATATCCTCTGCTGGCTCACCTACAGAAAGACCTCCGATCGCATTACCTACAGCACCAACAGAGGCTATATACTCCGCTGACTTTTCTCGAAGCTTAGGGTAAACCGAGCCTTGAACAATAGGAAAAAAAGCTTGAGAATAACCGTATTTATAAGGTAACTTGTCCAGTGCCTCAATACAACGATCGAGCCATCGATGCGTCATGTGCATTGATCTTGCAGCATAATTATACTCACAAGGATATGGTGTACACTCATCAAATGCCATGATAATATCGGCTCCAATAGTTCGCTGAATTTCCATGACATTTTCAGGGGTAAAGAAATGCTTTGATCCGTCGATGTGCGACTTAAAATGAACCCCTTCTTCTTTGATTTTACGATTAGCAGCAAGCGAATACACCTGGTATCCGCCACTATCGGTGAGCATGGCACGATCCCATCCAATAAACTTGTGAAGGCCTCCAGCTTTTTCAATGATATCAGTACCTGGACGCAGGTATAAATGATAGGTATTCCCTAGTATAATATCCGCATTGGTATCTTCTTTGAGTTCGTGTTGATGAACCCCTTTAACCGTACCAAGAGTACCTACGGGCATAAAAATGGGGGTTTGCACCTCGCCGTGATCGGTTACAAATGTAGCCGCCCGGGCCTTTCCACATTTTGATT
The DNA here is from genome assembly GCA_002381155.1 of Flavobacteriaceae bacterium UBA3478. Taxonomy (GTDB): domain Bacteria; phylum Bacteroidota; class Bacteroidia; order Flavobacteriales; family Flavobacteriaceae; genus UBA3478. Next base: position 22,214 of record DFQX01000081.1, read on the forward strand.
GTATCGTAAAATCCAAACTAAGCTATTAAAACGTAAAGATAATGGTTACTTTTGACCGCAAATGTACTACTGATGAATCTAACTCACCTCAACGATTTTACAACTCAAGTAAGAAGAGATATCGTTCGCATGGTACACCAAGTAAATTCGGGACACCCTGGAGGATCACTTGGATGTACAGAATTTTTAGTTGCACTCTACCAAGAGATCATGGAGCGCAAAGAAGGATTTGATATGGACGGTATTGGAGAAGATCTATTTTTCCTCTCTAATGGTCACATCTCTCCCCTATTTTATAGTGTTCTTGCTCGCAGCGGATATTTCCCTGTTTCAGAGCTAGCAACCTTTCGTAAAATCGATTCGAGATTACAGGGGCATCCTACAACACACGAAGGGCTACCTGGCGTTAGAGTAGCTTCAGGTTCGCTAGGCCAAGGACTATCTGTGGCTGTTGGGGCGGCCGAAGCCAAAAAGCTCAATAAGGACAATCATTTGATTTACAGTCTTCATGGAGATGGTGAACTTCAAGAGGGTCAAAACTGGGAGGCTATCATGTACGCTTCAGCAAAAAACATCGATAATTTAATCGCAACTGTAGATTACAACGGACAACAAATTGATGGTAGCACCGATCAAGTATTATCTCTTGGTAATCTCAAGGCTAAATTTGAAGCCTTCGATTGGACCGTAGTAAATATCGAAAAAGGAAACGACCTTGAGTCTATTATTGAAGGTCTTGAAAAAGCTAAATCATTAACCGGCAAAGGGAAACCGGTTGCAGTTTTACTCCATACTGTTATGGGTAATGGTGTAGACTTTATGATGCACACTCACGCATGGCACGGTAAGGCTCCTAATGATGAGCAGCTACATACAGCACTCGAACAAAATCCTGAAACTTTAGGCGACTATTAAAAGACCATCACCATGAATTATATTAATCAAGGATCAAAAGATACAAGAAGCGGTTACGGAGATGCCATGACCGAACTAGGAAGAAGTAACCCTAATGTAGTCGCTCTTTGCGCTGATTTAGTAGGTTCTTTGAAAATCCAACCCTTTATTGATGAGAACCCAGAAAGATTCTTTCAAGTAGGGATTGCTGAGGCTAATATGATGGGAATCGCTGCTGGTCTAACCATAGGAGGTAAAATTCCATTTACAGGAACCTTTGCCAATTTCTCAACGGGTAGGGTATATGATCAAATCAGACAATCGATCGCTTACTCAGGTAAAAATGTAAAAATTTGCGCATCACATGCCGGTATTACATTGGGAGAAGACGGTGCCACCCACCAGATTCTAGAGGATATCGGAATGATGAAAATGCTACCACATATGGTAGTAATTAACCCTTGCGATTACAATCAAACCAAAGCCGCTACTCTTGCAATTGCTGAATACGACGGCCCTGTATATTTGAGATTCGGACGACCTGTCGTTCCAAATTTTACCAAAGCTGATGGAACCTTTGAAATTGGAAAGGCTCTTTTACTTGAAGAAGGAACCGAGGTAACTATTGTAGCTACGGGTCACTTAGTTTGGGAGGCATTACTTGCTGCAGACGAGCTTGCTAAAAAAGGAATCTCAGCGGAGGTAATCAATATTCATACGATTAAGCCCCTCGATGAGGAAGCTATTTTAAAATCGGTGGCCAAAACAGGTTGTTTGGTTAGTTGTGAAGAGCATAATTACCTTGGAGGTCTTGGGGAGAGTATCTCAAGAGTACTTGTTCAAAATCATCCAGTACCCCAAGAATTTGTAGCCACCAAGGATACTTTCGGAGAAAGTGGAACCCCTGCCCAACTAATGAAAAAATACGGACTTGATTCGACTACCATCGTTGCAGCGGCCGAAAAAGTCCTGAAACGAAAATAACCATAATCATGAAGAAAATCTTATTAATTACTATTCTAGTATTCAACACTACATTAAGTTACGCTCAAGAAAAAAACTCTTGGGGAATCAAAGGTGGATTGAATTATAATTCAAATGGAGATTTACTTAATGAGGTCAGTGGAATCAAAGAAAACCCGAAATCGAATACCGGATTTCATTTTGGTTTTTATAAAAAAATACAAGTGTTAGGCTTTTTCTTGAGACCTGAGCTCGTATACACAGAAACGACTTCTGATTACAATGGCCAAGAATTAAACCTTTCCAAAATCGATCTACCTTTCAATCTTGGTTCTGGTTTTATTGGGCCAACCTACATTTTTGCAGGTCCGAGTTTTCAATATATCCTGGATGGAGAATTTGATGGAATCGATGCTCAAAGTGGATTAAAAGACATCACACTTGGAGCTAATTTTGGTATTGGTCTTAAAATCAATAAGCTGGCACTAGATTTACGCTACGAGAGAGGATTAAATGAAAAAGAAACTCGTTTCGTCGAGCAAAATGTTGATGGTATAAACATCGATTTAAGACCAAGTCAATTAATCCTTAGTCTATTAATAGAACTATAGACTAATCATCACAATCATCGCCGTCACCATCATTATCAGCATCATAATAGCTCGAAGAATCGTGGGGATCTAATCCAAGACTTATCTCACATTTTGTTGGGGTACCATCACCATCATCGTCAGCATCTAAGAAATCATTCGCTACAGGTAGCCTATTCTCATTTTCGTAATCCTCGTCGGTATTATCATCATAGAGATAACCATTACCATTGCGATCTTCCAGAATAGATAAAATTCCGTCTCCATCGTGATCGGTAGCTAAAGCTTCGATAAGTGTAATCTCAAAAAATATCGGACCATATTGAGGTATATCGGCAGTGATGGTGTTATATGAAGCCATGGCTGACGGGAAGAAAATAAATCCGTGACCAGGATTAATCGCCGTAAAAGTTCCGTCTAAATTCTCGGCTACCCCTTCAGAAGCTTTAAAAAAGGGCACGCCTTCAGCAAACCCTCTAAATCCTTGAAAAGGAGCCTGAATGGTTGCTAAGTCAAACCAAGAGCCTCCTTGCTTCACTTCGTCAAAAATACTGAGGTCTAAGTTTCGTCCTGTGTACTGAACATAGACTGAATCAGCAACACTCGGTTGATTACCAACTCCTGGGTTCACCACAAAATAATAGAGATTATGAGGAACTCCATTTTCGATTTCGTCGGTAGTGTAATCGGCCTCATCTAAATCGAATTCTGATGGGCGGATATTAATCGAAGTCGTACCTAAACGACTATCATCCCAAAGCGAAATATCTCCATCTGCTACTTCTGAAATCGAACCTTCACGATAAGTATGCCCCTTCAAGAAATTAACCAACTCCTCATCGTTTACTGCTCTAATCGAATCGAGCTTTGCTGGAGGTACAGAGACCACTCCAGATAAAGGATTATCCTTCTTACAGGATACTAAAAATGCAATTACAGATAATAAGAGTAGTTTACGAAGCATCGAACCTTGAATAATTAAGGCGGCAAGATACAATTTTCCCCTATTTTTGTTAGTGAGACTTAACACCTTTTAACACAGTGCGAATTGATAAATATTTATGGGCTACTCGTTACTTCAAGACTCGTTCTATGGGGAGTAATGCCTGTAAGAATGGTAAGATTCACATTAATGATCAAATTGCTAAACCTGCAAAGGAAGTTTATCCCGGTGACCGTATTCGTGTAAGAATCGATCAAATAAATTACGAAATAGAGGTCCTCGACCTGCCTAAAAGCCGAGTTGGAGCAAAACTGGTAGATCAATACCGAAAAGACCACACGCCGAAAGAAGCCTTTGAACACCTAGAATTCGCAAAACTATCTCAAGAATATTACAGACAAAAAGGAGAAGGACGTCCGACCAAAAAAGATCGTCGATCTCTTGAAGCTTATACCTCAGAACCCGAATGAAAGAACTTATCCTTGATCATCAAAAGATTGCGCACATTATACGTCGAATTGCTTTTCAAATTCTCGAAACTTACTCCGATGAGTCTGAGATCATCATCGCGGGAGTTCAAGGTTCAGGTAGCCTACTGGCAGAAAAAATTGCCATTGAATTAAGAAAAATCGATGAGTTAGAAATTAAAGTGGTGAACGTTTCATTAGACAAACATCATCCAGGAAATCAGTCACCTGAATTAGATATCGATGCTACACATCTAAATGACAAAGCTGTTGTTCTTGTTGATGATGTACTGAATTCGGGAGCTACTTTAATGCACGGATGCCTTCCCTTTCTACATGCCGGTGTTAAAAAATTAAAAACCGCTGTTCTCGTTAATCGAAATCATAAAAAATTTCCGATTAAAGCCGATTTCAAAGGTCTTTCACTATCCACATCATCCTACGAACACATAGAAGTGGTTTTCGAAGAAAATAACGACCGTGCGTACTTAAAGTAATTCTACTATTTCTTTGACGATCGTTTCAACTGACTTTTGATCGATATCTACCACATGATCAGCCTGTAGATAGAAGTTCAAGCGCTCGAATAGATGCTTGCCTATAAACTCTGGTAAATCCTCATCGCCAATCGATTGAATTAACGGTCGAGTGTCTTTTTCTGATAATAACCTTTCGGTAAGGGTTTTAATTGAGGCCTTTAAATAAAAAACTTTAGCATTCGGTGCCGACTTCATGAGCTGTAAATTATTTCCATAGCATGGTGTACCTCCACCCGTCGAAAGGATCATTTGATCATTTTCAGCAAGTATGCTATTCAACACCTCATTTTCTAAACGTCTGAATTTCAACTCCCCAGAGGCTTCAAAAAAATCACTGATTGTTATACCTATCTGTTTCTCAATAGTATGATCTAAATCAATAAAGGTTAGGTTTAATTCATTAGCCAATGCTTTACCAATGGTCGACTTTCCAGACCCCATATAGCCGAGAAGAATAATTTTCATATTTGCCTATTGAATTTTCAAATATAGCCCTTATATTTGCACCCGCATTTAGACCTGGTAGCTCAGCTGGTAGAGCAATACACTTTTAATGTATGGGTCCTGGGTTCGAGCCCCAGCCAGGTCACAAAAGTTAAGGCAACCTTGCCTTAACTTTTTTTGTTTACCAGAGACTGTAACGTTTAGTTTCAGTTTATGCTCACGTGGTGGAATTGGTAGACACGCCATCTTGAGGGGGTGGTGTCCTATGGACGTGCTGGTTCGACTCCAGTCGTGAGCACAAATTTAACTAGTAAAAAAGGCATCCAAATGGATGCCTTTTTTTTGCGAAAAATCTATGAGCAACTCTACTAATTTATAGATGAATTAGCAAAGAGAAACGATTACCGATTTGTTTTTTACTAATGTTGACTTTAGACAAGACTTGAACTGCTAATATTTGTACCGATGTCATCAATATATTTCTAAAAAATTCAACAAAAAGAAAGAATTCAAGCATTTTGTTAAACGATATATAAATTGAAGGCTCATTTTACCTATTTTTGTTTAAGATTTTAGATAGAATGATGAACAGTAGTAAAAAATCGTTTAGCATTAGAGATCTCGAGAATCTTTCAGGGATCAAGGCACATACCATCAGAATTTGGGAAAAGAGATATAACCTTTTGAGTCCTGAACGCACTGAAACAAATATTCGTACCTATTCACTCGAAAGCCTTCAGAAACTTCTAAACATCACACTCCTATATAATAGTGGATCTAAAATCTCAAAGATTTCTAAAATTAAAGAAGAAGACATTCCTCTTTTGGTCAATGAGATTATTGCTAAAAACAGTGAAAAACACCATGCAATCAATGCATTCAAGCTTGCCATGGTGAATTTTGACACGCACCAATTCTACAACACCTACAATAGCCTAGTTGCAGATCGAAGCTTCAAAGAGCTTTTTAATGAGGTATTTATTCCTCTAATGACTGAGCTAGGTATGTTATGGCAGTCAAAAACCATTTCTCCTGCTCATGAGCATTTTATCAGCAGTTTGATTAAACAGAAGATCTACATTCAAACTGAGAAATACCAAAAACTACCTCCAACCAAAGAGGCACCAGTATATGTGCTTTATTTACCTGAAGGCGAGGTACACGAAATAGGATTACTTTTCTTGAATTACGAATTAGTTTCGAGAGGTCATAAGACGATTTTTCTAGGTCAGTCAAACAGTATTCACAGTTTAAAGGAGCTATTGAATTATTACGACAATCTAAACTTTGTGTCTTATTTTACTATAAGTCCAGGACCAGATGAACTCGACCGGTATTTTGAAGCCTTCTCTAATGAACTTCGTGGAAACAATTCAAAGCTGATGATTCTTGGCTATCAAACCCAAAAACTTCAATCTAAGCCTAACTTTGATTTCGTAGAAATTTTTGAATCTATCGCTCACTTTACAGCACAGTTACCTAACTAATGAATAAAGTAATCGTAATTGGATCAGGATTTTCATCCTTATCTGCGGCTAGCTACCTAGCTAAAGAAGGTCTTGAAGTATCGATCTTTGAAAAAAATGACACTCCCGGAGGAAGAGCTCGACAGCTTAAAAGGAATGGATACACTTTCGATATGGGCCCCTCTTGGTATTGGATGCCTGATATTTTCGAAAACTTTTTTCAAGATTTTGGAAAGACCACAAGTGACTTTTACGAATTAGAACGTTTAGATCCGGGTTATCAAATCTACTTCAAAGACAAACTACTTAAGATTTACGCCGACTTAGATAAACTCTGTAATACCTTTGAAGAAATTGAGAAAGGGAGTGGTAAAAAGCTATCCAAATTCATTGCGAAGGCGAAAGAGAACTATAAAATCGCGATTGGTAAAGTCGTAATGAGACCAGGGAAATCCCCACTAGAATTAGTTACTCCAGAAACCGCGGTTCGAGTGGGTCAATTTTTAAAATCGGTGAGTGATGTTATTCATAAAGAATTTAAAGACGAGGCTTTACGGGCTGCATTAGAGTTTCCCGTTTTGTTCTTAGGAGCTAAACCAGAAAATACGCCTTCGTTCTATATCTTTATGAATTATGCTGATTACGGCCTAGGTACCTGGCATCCTAAAGGAGGAATGTACGAGATTGTTAAGGCAATGGTATCTATTGCTGAATCAAACGGAGTTAAAATTCATACCTCCTCAGCAGTATCTAAAATTAAGGTGTCGCAAAGTGGAAAGGTAGAAGGTATCGTTCTTGAAGATGGAAGTTTTCTTGAAGCTGACTTTGTGGTCAGTGGTGCTGACTATCACCACTCAGAAACCTTACTTCCTAAAAAGTATCGACAATATTCAGAAGACTATTGGGCAAAACGCACCTTTGCTCCTTCCTCACTTCTATTCTATGTTGGGTTTAATAAAAAGTTAGCTAAAACATTTGCACATCACAACCTATTCTTTGACACTGACTTCAAAGCTCATGCAAGTGATATTTATGATAAGCCCAATTGGCCAAAAGAACCTTTATTCTATGCTAATTTTCCATCAGCTTCAGACGAATCAATGGCTCCCAAGGGTAAAGAAGCAGGATTCTTTTTAATACCTATTGCTCCAGGAATTGAAGATACCCAAGAGCTACGCGATAAATACTTTAATAAGATTATCAAACGACTTGAAGACTTCTATGGCGAATCGCTTCAAGAGCATATAGAATTCACAGAAAGTTTCTGTGTTAACGACTTTGTAAGCGAGTATAACTCGTACAAAGGGAATGCTTATGGCCTGGCAAATACCTTACGTCAAACTGCATTTTTAAGACCGAAATTAGCCTCTAAGAAAGTGTCTAATCTATTCTTTACTGGCCAATTAACGGTACCTGGTCCTGGAGTACCCCCGGCCCTAATTTCTGGAAAAATTGTCTCCGAACTACTTCTAAAAAAAAGCGTATGAAAAACTTGTTCGACCATGTTTCTGAACAGTGTAGCCAGTTAGTTACAAAGGCTTACAGTACGAGCTTCTCAACCGCAACAGCACTACTAGCACCTTCCGTTCGCTCCCATATTTTCAATATCTATGGCTTTGTTCGATTCGCAGATGAAATCGTCGATAGTTTTCATGACTACGACAAAGAACAACTATTCAAAAACTTCGAGCGTGATTTGGCAGAAGCCTTAGAACACAAGATTAGTTTAAATCCTATTCTCAACTCTTTTCAATACACGTTTCACACTTTTAATATTGATTATGATCTAGTCGCTGCTTTTATGAAAAGTATGCGAATGGATCTCACTAAGAGTACCTATAGAAGTGTTGAAGAATACAAGGAATACATCTATGGATCTGCCGATGTTGTGGGGCTCATGTGCCTTACTGTTTTTGTTGAAGGTGACAAAGAAAGGTACACATCTTTAAAAGAGTCAGCAATGGCGTTAGGGTCTGCATTTCAAAAAGTTAACTTTCTGCGAGACCTTAAGGTAGATTTTGAGAACCTTGGGAGAACCTATTTTCCTAATGCGAATCTAGAAGCTCTTGATGAAGCTTCTAAACAAGCAATTATTGATGAAATTGAGGCTGATTTCAATTTAGGTTTTGAAGGAATACAAAAATTACCCGCAACGGTAAGATTGGGAGTGTATACCGCTTACCGCTATTACAAGCGTTTATTGGATCGTCTAAAAAACACACCCCCACTTGAGATTAAAAATAGTCGTATCCGGGTTCCAAACTACGAAAAGCTCGGTCTAGTGGCTCAGTCCTATTTTGAAATAAAATTTCAACGCGTATAAATCTATGAATACACTATTGGCAATTTTGACATTTTTAGGAACGTTCGCGATCATGGAATTCATGGCATGGTTTATTCACAAGTACATCATGCATGGGGTATTGTGGGTACTCCATAAAGATCATCACCAAAAAGACCACGATTCTTGGTTTGAAAGAAACGACGCCTTCTTTTTATTTTTCGCGAGCCTTAGTATGTTCTTCTTAATGTTCGCAAAAGAATACTTTTGGTTAGCTACTCCGATAGGTTTAGGAATTTTGGCTTACGGCATCGCCTATTTCGTTGTTCACGATATTTTTATTCACCAACGTTTTAAATGGCTCAGAAATATCGATAACGCATATGCACGAGGAGTTCGTCGCGCTCACAAAATCCATCACAAACATCTAGGTAAAGAGAAAGGTGAGAATTTTGGCATGCTAGTCGTTCCTAAAAAATATTTCAAATAGGTGATTGGAATCATCGGTTCTGGAATCGCAGGGCTTTCTGCTGCACTTCGACTCAGACGTCTAGGTTATGAAGTAACTGTTTTTGAAGCGCATACAGGACCAGGGGGCAAACTCGATGAAATTAGTCAAGACGGGTATCGATTCGATCTCGGCCCATCCCTATTTACTATGCCTCAATACATCGATGAACTCTTTGAATTGTTTGATGAAAATCCGAGAGATCATTTCAATTACCTTAAAAAGGAAACCCTCTGCAATTATTTCTGGACCGATGGTACTCGATTTCAAACTCCGGCCGATAAAGAAGAATTTATAAACTCTTTTAGTACTTCTTTCAAAGAGAATCCGGCGAAGGTTAGACGGTTTTTGGAAGACAATTCGCTGAAATACGAACTTACTGCTCCCTTATTTCTTGGGCGATCACTGCACCGTTTAAAAACCTATCTCAATGGGATTACGGTTAAAGCTATCGCAAAGATTTATCGACTCGATTTATTCAAATCGCTTTACAGTACCCTACAATCCTATTTCAAAAATCCCAAAAGCCTGCAGTTTTTTAGTCGGCACGCTACATATAATGGTAGTTCTCCCTACCAAACTCCTGGAATCATGTCACTTATTCCACATCTGGAGATGTATTTTGGAACTTATTATCCTGAAGGTGGAATGAGAAGTATTACCGAATCGCTTTATCAGCTAGCAATGAGACATGGTGTTCAATTTCACTTTGATGAAAAAGTAACCCAAATCGATTTACACCAGGGCAAAGTGATTGGGATTTCAACGGCTAAAGGTTCTTATCCTTTTGATATTGTCGTAAGCAATATGGATGTGGTGCCTACCTACAGAAAACTACTTACAGGTATTAAAGCTCCTGAGAAAACACTCGCTCAAGAACGATCGAGTAGTGCTTTAATCTTCTATTGGGGAATCCAGAAAACCTTCAAAGAACTAGACCTACACAATATTTTCTTTTCAGATAGTTACGAGGAAGAATTCAACTGTATTTTCAGGGAAAAGACGCTCTCTGAAGACCCAACGGTTTACGTAAATATAAGTAGTAAACACACCGTTTCAGATGCTCCTGAAGGAGGTGAAAACTGGTTCGTTATGATCAACGCACCAGGAAACTACGGCCAAAATTGGGAAGAGCTAATTGATTTATCGCGGGAACGTATTTTGAATAAGTTGAGCCTTCTGTTGGGAGTAAATATCAAAGAACTCATTGAAACCGAATTTGTTTGGGACCCAAGAGGTATTGAAGCCAAAACAGACTCGTTCTTAGGAGCTCTCTACGGTGCCGCAAGTAACGATCGTATGGCTGCGTTTTTAAGGCATCCGAATAGAGCGCCTCAAATTTCAAACCTTTATTTTTGTGGTGGATCGGTGCATCCTGGCGGAGGTATTCCGCTTTGTGTACAATCAGGAAAAATAGTAAGCGAACTCATCAATGAAGACTACCCAAAATAACCTCATCTCTCAAGTGATCGCCTTTATTTGGCTTCCTCACGTGGTAGGTATTATTGGAATTAGTTTGGGATTTCAAGAGTGGTTTGTGCAGAAAACGGTTCTCAACCTTATCGCCTCATTCGGATTCTTTTCCCTTTATTTTCCCATTCAAAATAAGCGAAGATGGATGCTCTTCAGTTTATTCTTCTTAGGTGGGATGACGGTAGAGTGGTTAGGTGTCCATCACGGATTATTTTTTGGTAACTACAGCTATGGAGCAAATCTTGGGCCCAAAATCGATGGTATCCCCCTAATCATAGGAATTTTTTGGGCAGTACTTACCTTTATCACCGCGAGAATAGCTAAAGCACTATTACCTGACAAAACCAACTTTATTCTGGTTGCTGCATTCGGTGCTATGCTCATGGTCGCATTAGATCTTTTACTTGAGCTTCTTGCTCCCCATTTTGATTACTGGACCTTCACACCTATAGCCCCTCCATTAGAAAACTATATCAGCTGGTGGGCATTTGGGTTCCTATTTCAACTTCTCTTATTAGGAATTGAAAAGGATGATTTTGCCAGTGATCAAGATTCGCTTCGAGTCTCTACACACATCTATTTTGCCCAAGCTGTATTTTTCGGAGCTCTTGCCCTATTCGGATAATTGAAATCCTTCATACGAGCCAAGAATCTCGTAAGGTTGAAAACGACTAAATAATTCCTCGCTATACCAGTCTAACTTTTTAGTCATTGAAATTGCCGTTTGATGTTCCTTTTTTCGATAAGCAAAAGCCATCATCTCCTCTTGTGAATTCCAAATAGAGAACGTAGCCATATTTCGAAAAGGGACCTCACCAATACCTTTAGTAAAGCGTAAGCCTAAGCTTTGAAAAACTCTTTGACTAACTGCTGGTACAGCACTCCAAAATTTAAATTGATAACGCGTTTTTATCGTGGCACGAGTGATTACTGCCATCATTTTTTGCTGTTCATCGAGTTCAGATGAAGTACGAAAAGGATTTACCCCTCCCCATTCACCTTTAGCTTCTATGCTACGCATAGATACTCGGAGTAGTTCAGCACATTTTCGAACATAAGAAGAATACAGCATAGAGCTATTGAAGAAGTAAGAGGCTGTCTCTTTGTTTTCCCAAATTTGGACCAAAGCATAGGTAGACCAATCAGGCCAAGGCGAGAACCCTTGTTTACCTGTGCCCATCAAAAAAAAACGCTCCTGACCCTTTACCTTTCGTAAGGGGCCACGAGCGAATTGCATCATTAAAAAAGCCCAGATTTTGGTTGACCATCGATCAAATCGAAAAAAAGTGATCGTAGTTACCTGCTGAGACATAAGATGATTTAAGCGTTCTCCTTTTTGATCACGTTAAGGGCAGAGCCTTCTACAAACCATCCGATTTGAGAATCGTTATAGCTGTGATTTACCTTGATTGTATCTGAGCTACCATCTTTATGGTTAATCACCAAAGTAAGTTGCTTACCTGGTGCAAACCCATCAATATCAACAAAATCAAAACGGTCGTCTTCTTGAATTAAATCGTAATCAGCTTCATTATCAAAGGTAAGCGCTAGCATGCCCTGCTTCTTAAGGTTGGTCTCGTGAATACGAGCAAAAGACTTTACAAGCACTGCAGCTACTCCAAGGTGACGAGGCTGCATTGCAGCGTGCTCTCTTGAAGAACCTTCACCATAATTGTGATCTCCTACTACGATTGAATAGATCCCATTTGCCTTATAATCACGCTGGGTATCAGGAACAGCGCAATAAGCTCCGGTTAATTGATTTTTAACCAGATTGGTTTGCTGATTGAACGCATTCACCGCACCGATGAGTGTGTTATTTGCAATATTATCTAAATGCCCTCTGTAACGTAACCATGGTCCGGCCATAGAAATATGGTCTGTCGTACATTTTCCGAAAGCTTTGATCAGTAATGGAATGTTCTTTAATCCGCTTCGGTTAATCGGGATAAAAGGATCTAATAATTGAAGTCTTTGTGACTCTGGAGAAACTTTAACAGAAACTCCGCTACCATCCTCTAATGGTGATACGTAACCTGCATCTTCAACTGCAAAACCTTCTGGAGGTAGTTCGTATCCTCTTGGCTCATCTAATTTAACTTCTACCCCTTCATCGTTGATCAGAGTATCGGTCATTGGATTGAAATCCAAACGTCCCGCGATAGCGATCGCCGTAACTAACTCTGGTGAACCTACAAATGCTAAGGTATTTGGATTACCATCGGCACGCTTAGCAAAGTTTCGGTTAAATGAGTGTACAATTGTATTTCTAGGTGCATCTGCAGCGTTATCACCATAACGATCCCACATACCAATACATGGACCGCATGCGTTTGCAAAAACGGTAGCACCGATAGCGTTGAATGTATTAATAAACCCATCGCGTTCGATCGTATAACGAACTTGCTCTGAACCTGGAGTGATTTTGAAATTCGCCTTAGTGGTCAGTTTCTTTTCAGCAACTTGTTTTGCAAGAGATGCAGCTCTTGAAATGTCTTCATAGGAAGAGTTCGTACAAGAACCGATTAGACCTACCTCTACTTGAAGTGGCCAGTCGTTCGCCTTGGCTACTTCAGACATCTTTGAAATTGGCGTAGCTAAATCTGGAGTAAATGGCCCATTAAGGTGTGGCTCAAGAGTTGAAAGATCAATTTCGATTACTTGATCGAAATACTGCTCTGGATTCGCGTATACTTCAGGGTCAGCAGTCAGGTGCTCTTTAACCTCAAAAGCAGCATCAGCAACGTCTGCACGATTAGTAGCTCTTAGGTAGCGATCCATAGACTCATCGTATCCAAAGGTAGAGGTAGTCGCACCTACTTCTGCACCCATGTTACAAATGGTTCCTTTACCGGTACAAGACATACTGGTTGCACCCTCTCCAAAGTATTCGATAATCGCTCCTGTTCCTCCTTTAACGGTTAAAATGTCAGCTACCTTAAGAATGACATCCTTAGGCGCTGTCCATCCTGAAAGCTTACCAGTTAATTT
>DFQX01000106.1:0-907 GCA_002381155.1 Flavobacteriaceae bacterium UBA3478
CCACTAGGCAAGGCGTTTAGCTTTTCATGAATACGGCTACGACTCCAATCGAAATCGATATCCTCCTCTAAAATGATATAGATACTTGAAAAACCAAGCATCGCAGAGCTTCGAATGGTTCTCACCCCCGGGATTCCTAATAAAGAGGAAGTGAGCGGATAAGTAATCTGATCTTCTATGTCTTTTGGAGAGCGTCCGTCCCATTTAGTAAAGACAATCTGTTGATTCTCTCCCAAGTCAGGAATAGCATCAATGGCCACCGAATCAGTTCCCACCCAAGAATTCGAGGAAGGAAAAGGGATAACTCTTGCCCCCCAGATTACCAAAACGGCAAAAAGCAGGTAGGCAAATAATTGATTTTGAAGAAAAAACTTAATGCTTTTGTTGAGCATAATTCATTGATTTAATAGGATAATACATGTATTGCTCTAGCGCATTTAGCCTAGAGCTCAGAAATACCTATCAATCAAATTAAAAACACCTGATACATCAGATGCAATCGCTCAGGAGGGTCGGGAGGATTAGATCTAAAAATTGAAGGAACTTCAACCGCAACCTCAACCGGTTCAATAATTGAAAGTTTAAAAGGCTCAACGACTATCGCAACAGGAGCGAAGTCAATAATTACTTCGCTATGCGTTAGATCATCCTGGCCTTTAAGCGTATCGGTTTTATGATCACAACACTTATTGTCTTCACTCATTGCCATACCGCAACCGGCGGCTTCAGAGAAGACTGCTGTGCTCACTACACGACCCATGCAGATATGCTGATCTACCGTCCAAGAGACCGTAGAAACAAGGACGAGTAGACTCATCGCCCATGAAAATATCTGAAGACCAATTCGTTGCATATAAGGTCAAAGCTACAAAATAATTGTATTTAAAGTTGGTTTACGATTTGGATT
>DFQX01000106.1:1231-3270 GCA_002381155.1 Flavobacteriaceae bacterium UBA3478
ATCGCGGGATAGAGCAGTAGGTAGCTCGTCGGGCTCATAACCCGAAGGTCACAGGTTCGAGTCCTGTTCCCGCTACAAAGCAGACAAAGAAAGCACCCAAATGGGTGCTTTTCTTTTTTAAAGTCATTTGTGATGCTTGCATCTAAATAATGGATTTAAAAAGAAAATCTACTGCAGAGCAGTTTCTTTGTTTGAATTGTAAAGCACCCCCAAAGGCCCATTTTCGAGCTTTGCGAAGAAAATGAATCCTGAATTGACTTTAAACGAATTTTACTTTTAAGTAATCCTATCTCCCTTACACCTCCTACTCTGAATCATGAGCAACCACGGGAATACTCCAATTTCTTAAAACGGCCAGGGTTCTAATTAGGATTATGATTGAACAGGACAAAGTAGTTTTTAGGATGAGTGAGAAACCGAGAGCCTCAAATCCGAGATACGAAACGGCTCCTATTATACAGGCAGTGGCATAGATCTCTCTCCTAAATATTAAGGGGATCTCATCGCAAAGAATATCTCTGATAGCTCCTCCGAAGGTCGCGGTGATGACTCCGAAAAGAACCAGATATAAGTTGTTTAATTCGTATTGTTGACTAATTGCTTTCTATAGCCTTCCATGGTATTTGAAATATGCTGTTCAAGACCTATAGAATCTATCTCTTTGAACATTTCAACAGAAAGTGGGTGAAACTCAACATCAAGATTTTTTCTAGACCATACAGCCATTTCTGCCATTATTGGATAGAAGTCAATTCCCTTCGAGGTAAGATGATAGCTTTTAATCTTCTTATCCTTCGATTTTCGAACAAACTCTATCAGTCCGTATTGATTTAATTTCTTTAAACGATCTACTAAAATATTAGTTGAAATCCGCTCTGGCGACTCAAGAAAATCTGAGTACGTATTTCGTCCGATAAATAAGTCACGAATTATCAATAGAGACCATTTATCTCCGACAATATCGAGAACATTTGATACAGGACATGTTGACCTAAAATTCATGAGAAAAATAAAGTTATCAATTCAATAAAGGTACTTCGAAATATTTGTATATTAACTTGCGTTTAACAATTAAACTTAACCCAATTATGAAAGAACTTATCTTAACACTTATCGCAGCTCTTGTATTATCATGCAATGTGCCCACTCAACATCAAGCAGACTTTGCTCAAAACAATGAAATTTTTAATACGCATGTAGAAACCTTTAAAAATCACTTTCTGAAAGGATTTGAAGAAGAAAATGTTGAATTAATGCTTTCGATGTATGCTGACTCTCTTTCTTGGGATGGGCCTAATGAAGGAGGTGTTACATTCAATAAAGAAGATCTTTCAGGAGTGATTACCAATTACATTGAAAATTTTGATGACATCCAATTAAATGATCAACTTTATTTCGGAGGATCAGTTTATGCAAATCCAATGGAACCCTTCTCTGATCCAAATTACATTAGAGTCGTAGGAACTTGGACAAACGTGCACACTGCCACAGGACTGCCAACAACACTAAAGTGGCATGCAGTAATGTGGTTTAATGAAGATGGAAAAGTTTACCGAGGAACCGACTGGATGGATGTTGCTAGCCTAGAAGGGCAAATTAGCCGCCAGTTAGAAATGAACGAATAATTCTATACTTCTTTATTTATCGAAGAAAATTCAAGCTTACTAATTCCCTATCGAATAACTCACAAAGGCAACTCGCTTGCTATCTGCACTCCATGAAGGTACGTTGATGGTGCCTTGTCCGCCATAAAATACTGAGGTTAGATTGGTGATTTCGCGAGTCTGTAAATTCATGAGTCGAAGCTTGACTTTTTTTCCGAATAAATGCTGCTGTTTTTGGTCTTCGATGTATGAAATGTATACCATCCACTGGTTATCGGGTGAGATGTGCGGAAACCAATTCGAATACGAATCAAAGGTCAATTGCTCAGGGTTAGAACCATCAACCCCCATTCTCCACAATTGCATATGACCGGTTCGATACGAATTGAAATAGATATACTTACCATCAGGAGAATATTCGGGGCCATCATCGAG
>DFQX01000096.1 GCA_002381155.1 Flavobacteriaceae bacterium UBA3478
AATGATTGCAAGAAGAAAAAGATAAGAACGCCTGACAAAACAAATAAGAGCGCTCTTGAAAAGGCATCCGAATACTTCCTACGAAATAATGCGTAGAGCATCGGTAAGCTTACTAAGGGCCCTAGCACTAGCGGTTGGCTCCCTAAATAACCTAAAACATTAGACCACTTAAATGAAATGTCCGACCTTCCATTTAAATGAAATCTAAGGCTTGAGAAATCGTTTTCGATCAGCCAGAACAAATGGGGTAGCATTAGAATCACGGTAAATAAAACTGCAACCCAGAAATATTGATTTTTTATTAATCGCCAATTCGATAGAAGCGTAAATAATACGACCAAAATTCCGTGGTATTTACTTAGAAACATACCTGCGATCGCGAATGCGATACCCAAAGAGTTCCAAATATTGCTACGATCGAGAAATCGTTTGTAGAACCAGAAAAACAGAACCTCAAAAAACATTAACGGGACATCTGTTTTTACTAAAAAGCTACCTGCATGTACGGCCAGCAATCCCACCGCTAAAAAAGCAAAGTTTCTAAGACCTCTTCGACCGATTAAATCATAGATCAACCAAAGCGTGGATACACTTAGCAGTGAAGAGAATAAACGAACCCCCAATTCATTTTCTAGTAAATCATACCCCAAGCGCCCAAAGAATGCTACCGCTGGTGGATGGTCTAAATAACCCCAATCTAAAACCATAGAAAACAGCCAATAATAAGCTTCTTCTCCTGAAAGGGGCATAAGTGCAGACTGTATTAAAGCAAGCATCAACCATGATGAGAAAAAAAGTATTCTGTGGGTTGATATATCTGCAATCTTAAAAGACATAATTCAGTTTTAAAAGTGAAATTAGGTGAATTTATTTCCTACTCAGAAATCACACCAGACCCCACTAATTCATTTTCTATATACCATGCCACAAACTGCCCTGGAGTAATTGCAGATTGAGGCTGATCAAATTTTACATAGGTGGTATCGTCCTTTATAATAATCGAGGCCTGTTGTAAAGGTTGACGATAACGAATTCTCGCTTGAACTCTCAAATCCCCTACTAAATCAGGTCGTATCCAATGCACTTCATCCTTTTGAATTTTAAGTGCAGATCGATAGAGGCCCGGGTGATCGCTTCCTTGCCCCACATATAATACATTGCGATCGGTATCCACACCAATAACAAATAGAGGTAATGCGGTTCCACCTACAGCGAGTCCCTTTCGTTGTCCAACGGTGAAATAATGTGCTCCATTATGTTTGGCAAGTACCTTCCCCATTTCTGGTTGATATTTAAACGGGCTCGAAAGGTCCTCTAAGGCTTCACTCCGGTTCGATTGATATACTGAATGATCCGGCGAGATTTCAATGATTTGACCTTCTTTAGGCTTTAATTGTTGTTGTAAAAAGTCTGGTAGACGAACTTTCCCGATAAAACAGAGCCCTTGGGAATCACGCTTCTCTGCCGTAATTAAATCGGCATTTTTAGCAATTTCTCGAACTTCTGATTTTTGAAGATGACCAATCGGAAACATCGCTTTCGCCAATTGATCCTGATTTAACTGGCAAAGAAAATAGGACTGGTCTTTTGAGGGGTCTGCCCCTTTTAAAAGTTGGTACACCTCTTTACCGTCCTTATTAACCACTCCTTTTTGGCAATAATGACCGGTTGCCACATAATCAGCCCCGAGTGATAACGCAATCGTTAAGAATACATCGAACTTTATTTCTCGATTACACAGTACATCGGGATTAGGAGTTCTACCTGACTTATACTCAAAGAACATATAATCAACAATACGCTTGCGGTAGGTATCACTGAGGTCTACCGTTTGAAAGGGGATACCTAATTTATCGGCGACAATCAAAGCATCATTACTGTCTTCTAACCAAGGACACTCATCAGAAATCGTTACAGAATCGTCGTGCCAATTCTTCATGAATAGGCCGATTACTTGATAGCCCTGCTCTTTGAGTAAATAGGCAGTTACGCTTGAATCTACCCCACCAGAAAGGCCAACAACTACCTTGGTCTGATCATTTGGCTTAGCTGCCATTCAAAAGGAACCTATTTTAATTTCTTTTGTTGCTCTGCCTGCTCCATCATCTCACGCATACGTCGCTGAAACTTACTCTCCTTTTTTGGTTTCTGCTT
Source organism: Flavobacteriaceae bacterium UBA3478 (assembly GCA_002381155.1). Classification (GTDB taxonomy): domain Bacteria; phylum Bacteroidota; class Bacteroidia; order Flavobacteriales; family Flavobacteriaceae; genus UBA3478. Next base: position 2,155 of record DFQX01000096.1, read on the forward strand.
ATTGGCTTGAACCTGGAGATGAATTCGATTCTCATCGATAATGTAATTCTTAATTACGAGCATGATAACGATCGTTAGCAAGTTCGAAATGAAGTAATACAAACTTAGGCCCGAAGCATAGTTGTTAAAGAAAAACAACATCATCACTGGTGATAAATACATGATGAATTTCATGTTTGGCATACCCGGTTGCTGCTGCATCTGCATGGTTTGACCGGTAGTCATTTGCATATAAAAGAAAATCGCAACGGAAGCTAAGATTGGAAATAAGCTAATATGATCGCCATAGAACGGAATAGTAAATGGAAGATCTACTATTGTATCGTAAGAAGATAAGTCACCTACCCATAAGAAAGATTTCTGTCTAAGTATGAATGAGGTCGGAAAGAAACTAAACAACGCATAGAAAATAGGGAGCTGTAATAAGGCAGGTACACATCCACTCATTGGATTTACTCCAGCCAAATTGTAAAGCTTCATCGTCTCCTGTTGCTTCTTCATTGCATTGTTCGCGAACTTTTCATTAATTTCTTTTACCTCAGGCTGTATAACCTTCATTTTAGCCTGTGACACATAACTCTTATAGGTAACTGGAGACAACGCGATTCGAACAACGAAAGTCATCACGATAATCGCAATACCGAAGGGCATAAATCCGGCTAAGAAATTGAAAAATGGATTAAAAATGTACCTATTGATGGTTCCAAAAATTCCCCATCCGAAAGGAATCGATTCAATCAGTTCGTATTCGCTGTAGTTAGCAAAAGTCTTTGAATCGGTAGGACCAAAATAAAAATACATCGATTCAGTCGCCCCACGAGAAAGGCTTTCTAGTTCAACCGAAGCTTGATATCTCTTGGTATGTGAAGCAGTTTTAGACTCCTCCTCTACTAAGTTTTCAGAAAACAATTCAGCCTTCGAAAACTTCGATTTACTACCGAGTATAGCGCTAAAGAAATGGTGTCGAAACGAAATCCAACTTAAATCATTTTCTTCTTCCTCATCTAACTCAGAGGTTGCACTTAATTTTTTAATCGATCCATCTCCTAAACGATAGGTCAATCGAGTATAACGATTCTCGTACTGAATACTCTGATCGTTTCGTGGAGCCGTATAATTCCAAGATAGGATGGCGGGTTGGGACGATAAATAAGCAGATAACTGAGTGGTATTAATATCAAAATCAACTAAATAGCTGTCGTTTAAAACTTGATATTTAAACTCCAAAAAGGCTCCATCCGCAACTTCAGAGCGCAAAGTAACTCGTGTACGATCCTCTTCCTGAGTTACCTCAGGCTCAAAATACAATTCATTCGTATTTAAATTCAAACCTTGAGCGGTGACTAACTTTAGATTTAAATCAGAAAATTCAGGCTGAAGAATTTGGATAGGTTGTTCTTGATGGTTGGTGAAATTCTTAAGTGTAATATTCTTTAATTGACCACCAACTCTTGAAAATTCTAAAGTAAAATACTCAGTTTCTAGACTCACCGGCTCATACGAGCGCTCATTGCTTACTGGTAATTCAGCAGATGTAGATTCTGCAATTGGAGTTAGAGCTGGTTCGGTTTCAGCAATTACCTCTTCGGTATCTGATTGAGCAGCTAGTGCTCTTTGCGCCTCAATCTCTTCAGGTGTGGGCTGACTGATGTAAAACCACCAGATCATTATTGCAAAAATCAGAACAAAGCCAATAATTGCATTTTTATCTATCCCCTTTTCTTCCATTTTTAGCTTCTTGTTTTCTTATACTCTAGTGCCGCTTTAACAAAGCTTACAAATAACGGATGTGGATTTTCAACCGTACTCTTGTATTCTGGATGATACTGAACACCAACAAACCATGGATGATCAGCAAGCTCAACAGCTTCGGCAAGTCCTGTGTCTGGATTAACACCAACTACTTTTAGACCACCCTCTTCTAAAGCGTTTATATATTCATTATTTAATTCAAATCGATGTCGATGCCTTTCGTCAATATGAAGGTTTCCGTAGGCCTCAGCCAATTTCGAACCTTCTAAGATAGAACACTTCCACGAACCAAGGCGCATTGTCCCTCCTTTTTCAGAGATCGCTTTTTGCTCTTCCATTAAATGAATCACAGGGTGTTCAGTATTTTCATCGACCTCAACACTATTCGCTGCGTTCAATCCTAATACATTTCTCGTAAATTCAATTACTGCCATCTGCATCCCTAAGCAAATTCCTAAGAAAGGTATCTTAGATTCTCGAGCGATACGAACCGCATCAATCTTTCCTTCTATGCCTCGGCTGCCAAATCCCGGTGCTACAAGAACGCCATCTAATGAAGAAAACAAATGCTCAATAGATTCGTTTTCTAATTCCTCAGAATGAATGGATACTACATCAACCTTTACTTCGTTCATTGCTCCTGCATGAATAAAAGCCTCTAAAATTGACTTATACGAATCTTGAAGCTCCACATACTTCCCAATAAGTCCGATTTTAATCGTCTCCTTGGGATGAGCTAGCGTTTCAACAAAATGTTCCCACTTACCCAAATCAGCTTCATCGCTTGAGGGTAAACCTAATTTTTCTAGAACAACTTTATCTAGACCTTCCTCTCTCATTAACAGTGGAACCTGATAAATCGTACTCGCGTCAATAGATTGAATGACCGCACGCTCCGGCACATTACAAAAACGGGCCAACTTAGATCTTAAATCTTGATCTAATTCATGCTCAGTTCTACAAACAAGAACATCCGCTTTAACCCCACTTTCCATCAACGTTTTAACAGAATGCTGAGTAGGTTTGGTTTTCAATTCACCAGCTGCAGCTAAATAGGGAACAAGAGTAAGGTGCACCACCATTGCGTTATGCTCGCCTAGCTCATACAGCAATTGTCGAACCGATTCTATATAAGGTAGTGATTCAATATCACCTACAGTGCCCCCAATTTCTGTGATTACAATGTCGTAATCTCCAGAATTACCGAGGATCTGAATACGATCTTTGATTTCATTGGTAATATGAGGTACAACTTGAACAGTCTTCCCTAGAAAGTCTCCTCTACGCTCCTTCTCAATTACGCTTTGATAAATGCGACCCGTAGTCACATTATTTGCCTGAGATGTGGGTACGTTAAGAAATCGTTCGTAGTGACCTAAATCAAGGTCGGTTTCAGCTCCATCATTAGTTACATAGCATTCACCATGTTCGTAGGGATTAAGTGTTCCTGGATCAATATTAATATAAGGGTCTAGCTTCTGAATAGTGGTACGATAACCTCTTGATTGTAGAAGTTTCGCGAGTGAAGCTGCAATAATACCTTTACCTAAAGATGAAGTAACTCCTCCCGTAACGAAAATATATTTTGTAGACATGGTAAACTTTCTTTTACGGGGCATAAAGGTACGAACTTTGACTCGAGCTGTAGCAATAAGTTGCGTATCTTTTGGAATAAATCTAGAATCATGAAAAGACGTTCGTTTCTGGCTAAAGCTCCTTTAGCCGTTGCCGCAGGCGCCACATTCACAAATTCACTTGCACAAGAGCCTAGACCTAAGCGACCAAAAGATTACAAGCTAAAGCATTCGGTTGCCCGTTGGTGTTTATCTCAATATTCTCTCGAAGAAATTCTACCTCGGTTGAAAGAACTAGGGATTTATTCAATTGATCTTATAGGTCCTAACGAATTTGAGGTGTTAAAAAAACATGATTTCCACTGTAGTATGTGTGAAGGTGCAGCAATCAGCTTAACCGAAGGATGGAACCGTTTAGACCTACATGAAGAGCTGATTAAACGTTACAAAGAGGTGATTCCGAAAGTTGCAGATGCCGGATTTACCAATCTGATTTGCTTTAGCGGAAATAGAAACGGAATGGATGACTATGTAGGCCTTGAAAATTGCGCTCAAGGATTAGAACAAATACTCCCTATGGCTGAAAAATATGGAGTGATCATACAAATGGAGCTTTTCAACCAAATCAATCATCCCGATTATATGGCTGACTCGAGCCTATGGGGAATTAGTCTTTGCAGACGATTAGGAACTGAAAATTTTAAGCTACTATACGATATCTATCATATGCAAATTCAAGAAGGTAACATTATCGATTCGATAAACAAATACCATGCTTATTTCGGTCATTATCATACTGCGGGGGTACCAGGAAGAAATGAAATTGAAGAAAGCCAAGAGTTAAATTATGCAGCGATCATGAAAGCCATTCATCAAACCGGATTCAATGGTCACGTTGCTCAAGAATTTATTCCTTTGCGTGAAGATCCGTTTGTGTCACTTGAAAAGGCGGTCACTATTTGTGAGCAGCTCCTCCTCTAGTGGATAGTCTCTGAGAAGTAAATACAAATCACAAGAATCCTCGTTCTCAATGGAGTATTCCTCAATGCCGTCCAACTCTGCCTTTTCTATTAGCTCTGCCTCTAATAGTTTGTAAGCCTCTGGGCGCAGTTGCTTTTCAGTTTCTAATAAATAGTCGCAAAACCAGTGTTCTGAGATCCTTCTCCAAGGCTTAATTTGCTCGGCAGGAACTTCGGGGTCGAGTGAAGTAATTTCAAGATTTGAGAACCTAGCTAGACGATACCAAACGTTCTGAAAATCATCGTTTCCGAAAGGGCGATAATCAAGCGAAGAAGCGCTGTAAGTCTGTGGTCGAATCACTTGATCTGTTTTTTCAACTACTAATCGAAGTAAAAAGTCAAAGCTAAGATCAAAAGCTCTAGCCGTTATAACTTCGGGTACATATCCTCGATCAATGAAGAATCGATCTAAAAACTCTTCTGAAGGAAGACTGTATACTTCTGGGTAAGAAAATTCCAAATTAGAAAGATGGATCGGATCAATTTCTTGTTCGGTATAAATAGAAGAAGGTGTGGTAGAAAACATCCTCATACTTTTCACCGGTTCAGATTCAATACCACTCAAAATCGAACTAACTGAGGCTCCCAAAGCAGCATTTTTAGTCTCTAGAAAGGTCCAATTAGGAATAATAGAATCAACGATAGTATCTCTAAAAGTTTGCACACTTTCAAGTGAAACATTTTTATAAAGTGGGATTTGTTCAGCCTCAATAAAAGTTGATTTTATCTTTTCAACAATTGCTTGATGTCCATTGTCTGCCACCACGAAAACACGTTCTCCACGATACTGCGATAAGGCATAATTAATCATATCTTCACGCAGCTCACTCTCATCTGTAACACCAAAATACACCTGACCTTTCAGTCCTTCTTCAGGCGACATTAGCGGTGCAAGAATAGGAATAGAATCTACTTTGTTAGCATTTACAAAGGATCTAAAAACTCTGGGACTTAAAGGTCCTATTACCGCCTCAGGTAGAATCGAGTCTTTAGAGAAAATAGTATCCACAACAGCGGTACTAAGCTCCGTATCATAGGTTTTTAGAGAAACGCTCACCCCCATTTTTGAAAGAGAATCTAGGGCATAAGTAAGACCTTCATAAAATTCTAGAGCCACTCTCATATCTCTACGAACCTCCATTAATCGATTCAAACTCAGAGTATCAATTTGACCATTAGGAATCACAATACTATCTCCAGAGATAGAATCTATATCTATTCGATCCTCGAATGGAACGAGATCTTTTCTGAATGGTAATAAAACCGCAAGATTTAGAGTAGACTTTTTGAGCTGGAGTGTTTTTAAATCAGCTATGGTATCCTTCTGAATGATCGAATCGAGAATTACCTCGACCGTCTGATCCACAATAGTTTCAGGCACCACCCTCTCGACCGCAGGGGTTGGATTCTTTTTCCTTGATCGTTTCAACCACTGTGCATCTGCTTCAGTACTAAAAACAAATAGTATGAATCCGATTAAAACAAGAATATTCTTACTTCTTACTCCCATTCAATAGTTGCAGGTGGTTTCGAACTGATATCATACACCACTCGATTCACTCCTTTTACTCTATTTATAATTTCATTAGAAACTTCTTGTAAAAACGGGTAAGGTAGATCTACCCAATCCGCAGTCATTCCATCAGTACTTTCTACAGCACGAAGGGCAACACATCGTTCATAGGTTCTTTCATCCCCCATAACACCAACACTTTGGACGGGCAACAAGATTACACCTGCCTGCCAAACCCGATCATACAACCCATGTCGCTTTAACGCTCCAATAAAAATTGCATCAGCCTCTTGCAATAGACTTACCTTTTCGGCAGTAATATCTCCGAGAATTCGAATGGCTAATCCAGGACCAGGAAATGGGTGACGACCAATTAAATCTTCAGGCATGTTCAAACTTCTACCTACACGACGTACTTCGTCTTTAAATAACTTCTTTAGGGGTTCTACCACCTTAAGTTTCATATAATCAGGTAACCCACCAACATTGTGATGGCTTTTAATTGTAGCCGACGGGCCGCCAGTTGCAGAGACCGATTCGATCACATCTGGATAAATCGTTCCTTGAGCTAACCACTTCGCTCCCTCAACCTCTTTAGACTCATCGTCAAATACATCAACGAAAATCTTCCCTATGGCTTTTCGCTTTTTCTCCGGATCACTAATTCCTGCTAACGCATCTAAGAAGCGATTAGAAGCATCTACCCCTTTTACATTGAGACCAAATCCTTTGTACTGTTCAAGAACTTCTTCAAACTCGTTTTTACGAAGAAGTCCGTTATTAACGAAAATACAATGCAAGTTTGAACCAATAGCTTGATTTAGAAGTAAGGCTGCCACCGAAGAGTCAACACCTCCCGAAAGCCCTAGAATCACTCGATCATCGCCCAATGTTTCTTTCAGCTCAGCGACTGTTTCTTCAACAAACGCATCTGGTGTCCAGTCACCGGTAAAACCGGCAATATCCATTAGGAAATTTGTAATTAATTGGGTTCCCTGCGTGGAATGGTATACCTCTGGGTGAAACTGAATTGCGTAGGTCTCTTCATTCTGAAAGCGATAGGCCGCATTTTTCACATCTGCGGTACTTGCCAGACAAATTGCTCCTTCTGGTAATTCTGTGATCGTATCAGAATGGGACATCCACACTTGAGAATTAATTTCAATACCATTTAAAAAAGCATCATCAGAATGAATCGTTTTAAGATTTGCTCTACCATATTCACGAATACTCGATGCCTCAACCTTACCACCGTAATGTGCCGCCATAAATTGAGCGCCAAAACAAACTCCCAAAAGGGGCATTTTACCCTTAATTTTTGAAAGGTCTGGTCTAGGAGCATCTTCAGAACGAACTGAATGTGGAGATCCCGAAAGAATCACCGCCTTGTATGGGCTTAGGTCTTCAGGAGCTTTATTAAAGGGTATAATTTCAGAGAAAATGTTGAGTTCGCGAACTCGTCTTGCGATGAGCTGTGTGTATTGCGAACCAAAATCGAGGATAAGTACTTTTTGATGCATGGGCAAAAATAGTCAAATGACAAACGGCTGCAAGGCGATTTGAAGTATTTTTAACTAATGAAATTAACAGCTTTTACCTCTGCCGAGGAATTTACAACCTACTGTGCTAAATCACTAAAAGAGGCTCCCAAACGCCGTAAATCAGCTTTTAAATATTTTAGCCTCAATACCATAACATCGGTAGATGGTGTTCTTTATCCACAAAGTAGGATGGTCGTTTTACGTGAAGTATTCGAAAACTTTGACTTTCATATTTATACGGACTCGCGAACCGAAAAAGTAGTCTCCTTAGAATCGTATAAGGAAGCCTCTGCACTTTTTTATGACCCGAAGAAAATGATTCAAATTCGTCTCGAGGGAATCTTAGAAAAGGTCGAAGATTCTCAGAATTATTTTGAAAGCCTAAGCGAAACCCAAAAAAAAGACTATCGAACCAAAATGGCACCAGGAAGCCAGGCAGATTCATTCAACACCTTACATGAAGGTGAAGGAGGGTATTTTCAAATTCTAAAATTTCATGCGCGGCGATTCGACCTTGTCCAATTGCATTCAGAAGGACATCGTAGAGTAAAAGGCTCTTTAGACCTCAAAGGTTCTATAAATAGTCTTTACTGGGTAACTCCTTAGGTGTCCCATTCTACAACGATAAACTTTCCCTGAATCGAATCCGATTCCTGAATGAGCTTTTGGATGAGCGTATTACCCAGCTGATTGTAGAAAAATGAAAAATTTTCAATGCGCTCTTGATGTCCCCCTAAGGGCTTAATGATATCGTAGAGTTCTGCTATTCTTGAAACATGATCTGACAAAACTCGTTTCTGAGCTTTGAGCAATCGTTTTTCAAGTTGTTGCAAACCCTTTTTCTGCTTTTGTTCTTGAGCATTAACCGCTCCCTCAAAGCTCTTATCGGTTTCACGCGCAATTTGACGAAGTCGAACGAACTGATCTTCGAGTAATTGATGTGCTGGGGTAAAATCTAAGTCAATATTGGATACTCTACGAATCTCAAAATTAATTAGGGCGTCTTTTGATTTAAATAAATGAATCCAATCCAAATCTAACGCCTTACTCTTCTTTACTGTTTTTTGATCAACCAATAAAAATGAATTTCTCGCTATAAGTATTGGAAATCGGAGGTTGGCCGACTCAAATATCGTCTTTAATTGTAGCCAATACGAAAGCTCACCACCCCCACCAATGTAGGCTAGATTGGGAAGTATCGTTTCTTGATAGAGCGGACGCAAAAGTACATTGGGAGATATCCTTTCAGGATGCGTCTGAACCTCTTCGAAAAGGTCCTTTTTAGTCCATCGCATGCTATGATCGGCTAAGGCATAAGTATCAGTTCCCTCTCTAAGGATACGGGTTCGCTTATTTTCTTCTAAGTAAAATAAGTTGATTTCTCGGGGGTTCACCTGTATAGGATAACCCTTCGCCCCTAGCCTAGCATTTTGTTCGCCTACCTCTATAGCTGAAAAACCAGTCTCTAATTCTTTCGACCATAAATGGGTCGCTAATCCCTTAAGATCTTTGCGATCCGCATCGATGACCACCAAACCTTTATCTCCAAAAAGTTGATGAACTAGTTTTCGAGTAGCCTCTGAAAGAGATCTTTCCTTATAAGCGCTCTCTAACAGCGTATTCAATTCATCGTTAAAGGGAGCTGAAGGATACTGTCCAATTAAAGCGTTAATTACCGGCGCTATACCCGTTGTAGAAAAACGTCCGACCGCACCTTCTTGCTCACTTTCCCACACGAACTTTTTCCCTTCGCTAAAAAAGTGATTGATCTCTGCAAAATCGTGATCCTCAGTGGCCATCCAATAAACAGGAACAAAATGACAGTCTGTAAATTGGGTATTCAGGTATTCACTTAATGAAATGATATGTGCAATTTTATAAAGAAAATACAGTGGACCCGTCGCAAGATTTAATTGATGACCTGTAGTAATGGTGTAGGTGCTTTCTCGAGACAAAGACATAATCTGGTTGCTTGTTATCTCTGAGAAAAAACCTTCATACTGTTGCTTCAGGCTTGCTACCAAGACCTCACGCTTCGACTTTGAAAATTGAACGTTTTTGATTTGATTTTTAAATCCTTCGAGATCTGCCTGTTCTCCATAAAAATCTGATGAAAGTTCACCAGACAAATAGTCCTTGACTAAGGAATTAAAAAAAGGAATATCGGTAAAATCAAATGTGGTGTTAGCCATAAAGATCACAACAGTGAAGGGTAAAGATACGGACTAATTTTTGTAGCTTTTCAGTCTCAAAATAGATTTAAAAATGTTCAAAAACCTCTTCCTTATTTTAGGAGCCATCTCCTTCTCCTTCGGACAGATTCAGTCCCCTTCAGAATTCTTAGGATATGAACTAGGCGATTCGTTCACTAGACATCACAAAGTAGTTGAATACTATCAGCAGCTTGCAACAACCGACCCCGATAGAGTCGTGCTTGAACAATATGGTGAAACCAACGAAGGAAGACCCCTTTATCTTGTTTTTTTAGGAAGTAAAGACATTATTTCAAATCGTAAAGCGATCAGAGAAAATCATCTAAAAAGTTTGGTTGGAGAATCCACTAACGACCATTCGATTGTATGGCTGAGCTACAATGTTCACGGTAATGAAAGCGTGAGTACCGAGGCCTCAATGAAAACCGCTTTTGAATTACTCACCGCAAAACGTGAATACCTTGAAAATACGCTGGTAATTATCGATCCTTGTATCAATCCTGACGGGAGAGATCGTTATGTAAATTGGTACAACCAAACCAAGAATAATAGAGTTCAACCTGACCCGAACAGTGCAGAACACTTCGAACCTTGGCACTCTGGAAGAACTAACCATTATGTGTTTGATTTAAATCGCGACTGGGTTTGGATGACTCAAGTAGAAAGTCAGGCAAGATTACCCCAATACCAGAAGTGGCAACCGCAAATTCATGTCGATTTTCATGAGCAGGGTGTTGACCAACCGTATTACTTTGCACCAGCAGCAGAACCTCTGCACGAGGTAATCACCGATTTTCAGAAGCAATTTCAGGATGAAATAGGCCGTAATCATGCCAAGTACTTCGATGCAAATGGATGGTTATACTTTACTAAAGAACGATTTGATTTATTGTATCCGAGTTATGGTGACACTTACCCTACCTACCATGGAGCAATCGGTATGACTTATGAACAGGGCGGAAGCGGAAGAGCTGGTCTAGCCATTCGAAACAGCGAGGGAAATCTACTTACCCTTAAAGATCGTATCGCTCACCACTTTACTACTGGGATATCTACCGTAGAAATGGCTTCTAAAAACGGAGGACGTCTTCAAAAAGAAATGGCCAATTTCGTACAGGAAGGGCTTAACGACCCAAAAACCTATGTGCTTAGTGGGAGTGATGATAACCTTAAAGCATTAACTCATCTACTCGAAAAACATCAAATCACTTATGGCCGAGGAAAAGGAAGTCTGGTTAATGGATATGATTATCGTATACAAACCCAAAAGCGAATAAAGGCAGATGAAAACAGTATAATCATCCCTGCTGGTCAAGTAAAAAACAAATTGATTCATGTTTTATTCGAACCTAACACTAAGTTAAATGACAGTATTACCTACGATATCACCGCTTGGTCTCTTCCATTCGCCTATGATGTAAATGCACTTCTCTCGACAAAGAAAGTACCCTTTAGTAAGACAGAATCTGTACATACACCAAATCCAATCTCAAAAGACGCTTATGCTTATGTAATGGATTATCAAGGATTTACAAGTCAAAAAGCACTTGCCGCCCTTTTAGATCGTGGAATGACTGTTAGAACAAGCTACAGTGACTTTAAGGTGGATGGAACTTCTTTTCATTCCGGAGCAAGTATTTTGTTAGCCGCAGAGAATAAGAATCTCGAAAATACCGTAGCTGAGATCAGTGAAGAATTCGAAGTAGACTTCAAGGGAGTTTCTACCGGGTTTGTAGATAGCGGTAAAGACTTTGGTTCGCCTTCAGTTGCAAAAACAAAGGCCGTTAAAGTAGCCCTATTCAAAGGCGAAGGCATTTCTTCATACAACTTTGGGGAATGGTGGTACTTCTTAGAAAACGATCTAAACTATCCAGTTACCGTTTTAAACACAGAATACCTAAGGTATTATGATCTAGACAATTATGATGTATTGATCATGCCAGATGGCAATTATCGCAACTTTGATGACAACACTTTAAACACAATAGAAAAATGGATTAGTAGTGGAGGAAAACTTATTGCTCAATCCGGAGCGCTAAGTGCCTTAAGTCGCCAGGGCAGCTTTAGTATCAAGTCAAAAGAAGGCGATAGACCTAGCACCGACCCACTACTTCCTTATGAACTACAAGAAAGAGAGGGGATTAAGAATTACATTACAGGCGCAATTTTTAAAACAAAGGTGGATACGACTCACCCAGTGGCCTATGGATATGATTCCAACTATTATGGTTTAAAATTAAATTCAAATGCCTACGAATTACTACCCTCTGGCAATCTTGCTAGCTTTGAAGTTGACACGACCCCTATTGCGGGATTTGCAGGATCTAATACTTTAGAACCGCTCTCAAAAAGTTTATTTATAGGTGCCGAAAACCACGGGCGGGGTAATGTAATATACTTCACCGACAACCCGGTCTTTAGAGGATTTTGGTACGGGGCAAAAAGATTCGTGGCAAACGCAATCTTCTTTGATTTTTAATCACACGCTATTTTACGATACAAAAAAAGGGGCCGAGGCCCCTTTTTTCATCTTATTATTCTTTCTACTCTTCAGTCGTTTCTTGCGCTTCGAGTGCCTCTTTTAAGGTTCCCGAATTCAGTAATAGATTATACCAAGAAAGTATTTTCTTCATGTCGCTGGCATAAACCCGGTCTTCATCGTAATTCGGAAGTATTGAAAAGAAGTATTCTTCAAGTGCTAGTTTGTCTGCTTTGGGACTAACTGAAGTCTCTTTACCATCCTCTTTTTTGTGAATGGCTTCAAAAACCTCCAGTAATGGAACTTCTCTATCGAGTGCATAGATTGCGATCTCCGACAACACACTTACTTTCGCTCGTATGGATACCGTAAGGCGTTTTTTATCCACTAATGATTCACCTACAAACCCTCCTTTGGTTTGAGCGATTAATTCGTATAGGCCTGGTTTTCCACCAATTGCAATAATTTTCTCAAGTGCCATAGCTACTTATTTCTTTTTAGGTTGGTAATACTTCATCCGATAATCGGCCTGAACTTGTCCGCGCGATATCTTTTCTAATTTTCCTTTGACTAATCTTTTCTTTAGTGAAGACAGCTTATCTGTAAATAAAATTCCTTCAATATGATCGTATTCGTGCTGGATGATGCGAGCAGGTAAACCGAAATAATTCTCGGTGTGCCACTGCATTGACTCATCTTGATAGCGTATCGTTAATTCATCTTTTCGAACAACATCCTCACGAATATCTGGGATGCTCAAACAACCCTCTGTAAAGCTCCACGATTCTCCTGTTTCTTCAAGAATAGTCGCATTGACAAATACTTTCTTAAAAGTTTTTAATACCTCACGCTCTTCATCGGTTGCGTCCTCATCCTTTGCAAAAGAGGATCCATCGATGACAAATAAACGAATCGATTTGCCAATTTGAGGGGCTGCCAACCCTACACCTTCGGCGTTATACATGGTTTCCCACATATCAGAAATTAAAGTCTCTAAACCTTCATAATCAGCAGAGATTTCTTTGGCTTTCCTTTTTAAAACAGGATCTCCGTAGGCTACAATAGGATAAATCATAATGTTCTATCTAAGTAAGATTGTAAAAGTATGGTTGCACTTATACGATCAATTAGTGTTTTATCTTGTCTTTTCTTTTTTGACATTCCAGATTGGGCGATGCTTTTAGAAGCTAGTTTCGACGTGAATCGTTCATCTTGCCATGTAATTTTGAATCCAGACTTTTCAATCTTATCTACCATTTGTTCGATAAATAGCATAGACTCCGAAGGAGTTCCGTCCATCTGAGTAGCCTTACCGACCACAATCAGCGACACCTTTTCTTCTTTATTTAATTGAATCAGTTTTTCTATCAACTGTTTAGATTCAATCGTTTCGAGAGAAGAGGCAATACCCAAGCCCTTATAAGCTGTGGCAATTCCGGTTCTAACAGAACCAATATCAAGTCCTAAAATTCGCTCCAATGGTGAAATTTGCAACAAAAATAGGTCAAATTGAAAAGTCCTATCCCTAGAAGCTATCTTATCTTTGCAACAAAATTACTAGAATCATGGAGACACTAAGACCTATCATTGAATCTGCTTGGGAAAATCGAGAATTACTCAAGGAGCCTACTACTCAAGAAGCTATCAGAAATGTCATTACAGCAATTGACAACGGCGAATTACGCTGTGCAGCACCAGAAGGTGATCAGTGGGTGATTAATGAATGGGTTAAAAAGGCCGTGGTTTTATACTTCCCTATTCAGCAAATGGAAGTTTTAGAGGCTGGTATCTTTGAATATCACGATAAAATGCCTCTTAAAAGAGGATATAAAGAAAAAGGTATCCGAATTGTACCTAATGCGGTAGTTCGTCACGGGGCTTACGTAGCTTCAGGGACTATCTTAATGCCTAGTTATGTAAATATCGGAGCATATGTAGATAGCGGTACCATGGTCGATACATGGGCCACTGTAGGTTCATGTGCACAAATCGGAAAGAACGTTCACCTCAGTGGAGGAGTCGGGATTGGTGGTGTATTGGAGCCGCTCCAGGCTAGCCCTGTAATCATCGAGGACAATGCTTTTATTGGCTCTAGATGTATTGTAGTAGAAGGAGTTCGAGTAGGTAAAGAAGCCGTTCTAGGCGCTAATGTTGTTCTAACCGCATCAACCAAAATCATTGATGTCACTGGAGATGAGCCGGTATTCTATCAGGGAGAGGTTCCTGCTAGAAAGGTAATAATTCCTGGAACTTACACCAAGTCATTCCCAGCCGGAGACTACGGCGTTTCTTGCGCGCTTATTATTGGTGAAAGAAAAGAAAGTACCGACAAAAAGACTTCATTGAATGATGCGCTCCGCGAATATGGAGTATCCGTTTAATTAAGTGCGAATACCATAAGGAGTAAAAGTCGATTTGGAACGAATCGTCTCATCCCTGATCGCTCGATTCTTACGAAGAGACTCTGGGGTCTTATACCCTCTCTTGTGATCTAAGTGTATACAAATAGCGCTATAACGAATCTGTATACCCTTCACTCCTTTATTCATTAGACGTTCTCCAAGCTCTCGGTCTTGTCCACCGTATTGCATACGTTCATCAAAACCATTGGCTTCTAATATATCTGAAAGCCAACCCGAAGCATTGTGTCCATTCCAAGTAGCCTTAGTTGGAGTGATCCAGTTTAAAAAGTCGACCAATTTTCCGGTGGCAGTTAATTTTAAATTTTTTCGAGATGAGGGAACACCATTTTCTTTTAACCAAGCTGGATTAAAGCAAATTGAACTGGTTATGTCAGCAATTTGTATTGCTTTAGAAGTGGTCATGGGCAACATAAAATATCCTCCTGATAAAAAATGACCTGGTTTTCTTCGATCGTAGTGCACTTGAAGGAAGTCAGGTCGAGGAATACAGTCTCCATCAGTCATTACTACATAGTTACCGCGACAGGCCTTCAAAGCTTTATTTAAAATTCGAGACTTCTGAAACCCTTCGTCTTCTTGCCAGACATGAACAATGGGATAGGTTAGTTTTTGTGACAAATCATCAATTAAAGTCTTGGTCTTAGGGCCAGAACCATCATCCGCAATAATGAGTTCAAAGTTTTGATACGTTTGCGTCTCGAAGCCCCAAAGTACCTTTTCAAGCCATTCCTCGGCATTATAAGTACTGACAATTACAGAAATTTCTAATGAATTCATCGGATGTAAAAATAGGAAAGTCTTTACTTTGCTAAACCCTATCTATGAAACTTAAAGAATATATTCCTTCATCACTACAGAGTTGGAGACTCGGTAAAAAGCCTGCTAACGGCATGTTAGAAGGCAAAAAGAGAATTCCCGTAGTTGCATCGGTAAAGTCTTTTGAACCGAGACTACACTTAGTGCACCTGGCTATCCGATCCGTTTGGAACGATGAAGTAGTTCCTCAGCATACCGTTTTAGTTTTACACCAAAAACATCGGGATAGTCTTCCAAATTCAATCAAAGAACTGGAAAAAGTAGGGCTTGAGATCGTATTTGTGGATAGTGATCGATCCCATTTCAAGTTATTGGGTGCTTTGTCTGTTCATTCCTCGATGCCGGTTGTAACCTTTGATGACGATGTTCTTTATCAAAAGAATTGGTTAAATACCCTATATCAAACACATCTTCAATTTCCCAATCAGGTAGTCGCACTACAAACGCGTATCATTAGTCGTTCGGAGAAAGGTGATTGGCTTCCCTACAAGAATTGGCCTACCTCCTATCGAAATCAGCGGTCCTCGTTAGCTACCCTTCCTATCGGTGGTGCAGGGGTCCTCTACCCACCAAATTTCAACACACCAGAACTTTCAAATGTTGAACTTATCGAAAGGTTGTGTCCCAAGGCAGATGATTTATGGTTTAAAACAATGGGTTTATTAAGGAGTTTCGAGGTCGTTATGCCAGAGGTTTTGCCCAAGTCAACTTTACCGATTATCAGCAGTCAAACGGTTTCTTTAGGCAAAGAAAACATTAAGGAAGATCGTAACCGATCCCAATGGATTGACCTCTGCAAACACTTTAATCTGAAAATTTAAGTGGTACCTTTGAATGGCTTTAACTCTTTATAGAAGCAAGCAAAATTAGATTTACAGAATCACTCAAAAAGCTGATTTGAATCAAAAGCATTTACATATTCGTGAAGCAATTACACATCCTATTTTCAAACAGGTAGGAGATGTTGCCGATGCTCTTGGTGTTGAATGTTACGTCGTAGGTGGATTTGTTCGTGATTATCTGCTAGAAAGGTCTTTGCCTTCTGATATCGATTTTGTCACCGTTGGCAGCGGTATCGAACTGGCTAAGGAAGTTGCTAATCATTTAAAAGGCGAACCAAAAGTCTCAACCTTCAAGACCTATGGCACCGCTATGATTAAATACGACGGACTTGATCTAGAATTTGTGGGTGCCCGTAAGGAGAGCTATCAACGCAACTCTAGAAATCCAATCGTAGAAGACGGAAGCCTTGAAGATGATCAAAATCGTAGAGATTTAACGATTAATGCAATGGCGATTTGTCTCAATAAGGATCGATTTGGGGAGTTGGTTGATCCATTTGAAGGGATATCAGATATAAATGCTAAGTGCATCCGAACACCCCTTGATCCTGACATCACATTTAGTGACGATCCTCTTCGGATGATGCGTGCGATTCGATTCGCTTCTCAACTTAATTTTGAGATTGACCCCCCTACACTAGAATCGATTAAAAGACAATGTGAACGCATTGATATCATCACCAAAGAGCGTATTGTAGTAGAACTCAATAAGATTCTTCTTAGTGATCAACCTTCTGTTGGATTTGGCTTACTCAAAGAAACAGGATTATTGAAACGATTAATTCCAGAGCTTACAGCTCTTGAGGGAATCGAAGAAATCGAAGGAAAAAAGCACAAAGACAATTTTTGGCACACCCTCGAAGTAGTGGATAATATGGCTCAATTAAGTTCAGATTTATGGCTTCGTTGGGCAGCCTTATTACATGACATCGGAAAGGCACCAACCAAACGATTTGACAAAAAAATCGGATGGACCTTTCACGGACACGAATTCGTAGGTTCCAAAATGGTGTACCGTTTATTTAAGAGACTGAAAATGACTCTGGGTGACCCGATGAAGAGAGTTCAAAAACTCGTTCTCATGAGCTCAAGACCTATCGTTATATCCGAAGACTACGTTACTGATTCAGCGGTCCGCAGATTGATCTTTGACGCTGGTGAAGACCTAGAAGGCCTAATGACCTTGTGTGTTTCAGACATCACCACAAAAAATCCCCGTAAGCAAGACAGATACAAGAGGAATTTCGAAATCGTAAAAGAAAAGATAAGGGAAGTCGAAGAGCGAGATCGCGTAAGAAATTTTCAACCACCAGTTAGCGGTGAACTGATTATGAAAACCTTCGACATTGGACCCAGTCGCGAAATCGGTTTATTGAAAGAGGCCTTAAAGGAAGCCATATTAGAAGGTGAAATACCCAACGAATTCGAGGCAGCGTACGAACTAATGATTAAAAAAGCAGAGCAACTTGGATTAAAACCTGTGAAGCAGTGAATCGAAATCGAAAACTAGCCATCGCTACCTTATTGATCATTTATCTGGTAATCGCCGCCGGGGCCATCGTCAGGATGACCGGAAGCGGGATGGGATGCCCTGATTGGCCTAAGTGCTTTGGACACCTTATACCTCCTACCGACGAAGCAGAACTTCTATGGCAAGCGAATACTACCTACCAGCGAGGACAAGTAATTATTAGAGAAAATCACTTAGAGGTAGCCCTTAAAGATTTTAAATCCGCTGAAGTCTATGAAGGATCTAATTGGGAGAATTACGAAAAACATGATTACGCTGCTTTTAATCCATGGCACACTTGGATCGAATATATTAATCGACTCCTCGGAGCTTTAGCTGGGTTAAGCACACTACTACTATTCTTGAGTAGTTGGTTCACCGGGCCTAAACGAACCGATCTTAGATGGCTTAGTACGGTACTGCTGATTGGGATATTATTTCAAGCTTGGCTTGGGGCAACAGTAGTTTACTCAGTACTCAATCCTTTTCGAATCAGCCTACATATGTTTATGGCACTAGTGCTCGTCGCTATACTTTTCATTTATTATGAAAAAACGGTGGAGCGCAAGCTATTTGGTCAGCCTTCCCTTTTAGGGAAGTACCTGTTAGCGGGTTTCGTTTTAACACTAATACAAGTTCTTATGGGAACTCAGGTTCGTCAATATGTGGATTCTTCAAAAGAGCAAATAGGGAGTAATTTCTTTAGTCTTCAGGGAGCAGAGACCCTTTTATTTTACATACATCGCTCGTTTTCTATACTGGTAATTCTGTTTCACCTATGGATTTACAAACGAATTCGAAAGAGTCACTCGAGCTTATTGAAAACTCAGCAAATCATCCTTGCACTTATCGCAATTTCTGTGCTTAGTGGGGTGATCATGTATTATTTTGACTTCCCGTTTTCAACTCAACCTATTCACTTAGTAATTGCTTCTATATTATTCGGATTTCAGATATATATTTGGCTCCGCTCTTACAGAAGTAATAACAAAACTGTTAATTAAACATTGCTATGATCTATAAAATTCGTGCTATTCTTGATGATCAAACGGATGTGTTCAGAGACATTGCTATCTCCAGTGAAAGTACCCTTGAAGATTTGCATAATTCGTTGAGTCAAGCATTCGGTTTTGACGGAATTGAAATGGCAACCTTTTACGGTTGTGACCAGGAGTGGAATCAAGGTCAAGAATACCCAATCATCGATTTAGGATTTGAAGATGATACGGTCTTAATGAGAGATACTCCAATCAGCAGTATACTAACTACTGATCACCCGAAACTCATCTACATCTATGACTTACTGCAAATGTGGACCTTTTTTGTAGAGCTAGCCGCAGTAGAAAACGATGAATCATCTATAGATTTACCGCAGCTACTATTCAGTTTCGGAGAACTGCCCTCGGAGGCGCCTGAGAAACAATTTAAAAGTGAGAAAGGATCTTCAGGGGATGACTTTTATGAGGATTCTGATGAAGATTTCGATGATGAATTCGGTGATGAATTTGATGATTTTTCTGATTATTCCGACGCTGATTACGACGACTACAATTAATTATTTTCAATTTATACAACGCCCAATTTCAAGGCCTTGTCTTACACAGGGTTGGTAATAAAAACAGAAATGAACCGCTTCAACTATCTGCAAGTCCGCTTCGATTAGACGACGAGATTTCAGGTTTACTAAAAAGCTATTTCTTTACTCCTTTTACCCAAAGAGAAGAAAACTATTTCCACTTCACGTACGAAGCAGATTTAGAATTCAACCCTATTTACAATGCAGCGAAAAGTATTTTTAATAGCCCAGAAACACTGCAAGAACAAAGCGTTGCTATAGCTACTCACTTATACGGTCAATCGAATCACCCTCACATCAATAGCGGAGAACTTTATGTAGCTGTCTTTGAAGATGTGCTCATCGATAAAGAAAAAGTCAGTGCTATTGGCATATTTAAAAGTGAGGTTAAGCAAGACTTTTTTGAATTCGATTGGGACCAAGAAAATCTAAACATTTCGGTTCGTAAAGGAATTTCAGTTCAGAAACTAGACAAAGGCTGTTTGATTTTCAATACAGGAGAAGAAAATGGTTACAAAGTTTTATCGGTCGATCGAAATCGATATGATGCCAAGTACTGGCCCGAAGATTTTTTATCCATAAGTGCACTTAAAGACGAAAATTTTCAAACCAAAAATTACCTCAAATTCTGTAAAGACTTTGCCAAAGAGGTGATTTTACCTACTGAAGATAAACAACAAGAAGTGCTCTTCTTGAACCGTGCAGTGAATCACTTTGCTTCAAGAGATCAGTTTGAGGAATCGCATTTCTTAAACGACGTATTAGAAAATCCAGAACTTATTCCCGAGTTTAAAAACTACAAAGTCAATAAGGGGCCTAAATACAGTATTGAAGACGTTTCTGAGTTTCCGATTGCAAACAAAGCGGTTAGCGATATCCGTAAGAAATTCAAGAACGAAATTCATCTAGATACTAACATCCATATTAAACTAGATTTTTTCAATCCTGAATCGGCTGAAAAATTTGTAGAAAAGGGTTGGGACGAAGAGCGTCAGATGTATTACTATCTCGTTTATTTCAATCGTGAAACTAAAAGTTAGAGCGTTTTAAGATCTCTGTAATTTCGAGTAACAAAATCTAAGGCTGCACTTAGGATTGCTCCCATGCTATTGGCCTTACTAAAGGCAGAGTCTTTAGTTAATTCAAAAATCTGACTCTTTAGGTTGTTCACGTGCACTTCGGTAGAAAGTGTATCTGTCATTGCAGCACTGAGTAATCGTTTGATCTGCTCTTCTGAACCTAAGGCGCGTTTAGCAATTAGAGACCGTTCTTCTCGTTTGTATTGATCTACGGAGTCCTTTTTTAAATACGTTTTGATCAGATCAATCATTTTTTGATTCTCAGGGAAGAACTGAGGTCGATATACTTTAAGGTCTCCCTCAAAATTTTGTTGATCGAAATCAATTGCTCGAATTTTATGAATCACACTATCAAAATCGTGCACAGGAATTACAACATAATTATACGAACGCATATCCCCTAATAATCGAATCATACATCGTTCATTAAACTTCACAAACTCTTTGGCAAGTTGTGCCTTCTGACGATCACTGCACTGTGGTAAGTATTGCTTTAGAAAAACATCTCCCGGTATTCCTGCGATATGCTCTTCGATAAGCGTATCTCGAGAAACCAAGAAATGTAAATTGTAAGGAGAAAGTATGTGTTCGATCTCAAGACCATAAACTCGAGAAGCATCCGAGCGCTTCACATAAAAATAGGTGTAGTTGTCATTTAAAATATTTCGGACCTTGATTCGAAATGGTTTTGAATTTCCGAAGGTGCAATAATCAATGGCATCTATACTCAAATGTTGAAAAATCTGGTGGCTACCATCAGAATGAAGCGTGGAGTATATCTGTTTTAAAGCATTGTTGATTTCTTCGCTCTCAGATTCTTCGTAATACACACGAACCCATAGAGTGTCCTCATCTTGAAGGTCATTAACCGTGACTGAGCCCTGAAAACGAAGTAAATCATCATAGTGGATCGGGAGGTTGACTCTTCGATTGTAACGTCTTAAGTAAGCCGCAAGTATCGGTGAAATTGGATAACTAGGCTTCTTTAAAAGCATTTGTGGAGCATCAGACATAACCCCAATGTAACAATTATCAGAAAAAACGGTCATAAATTGGAGATCTATTTTAAAGCCTAACAACTCATGTCGAAAATTCTACTCAAAGGAAATCAGCTAAGTAAAAATTACGGAAGAGTTAGGGCGGTAACTAATCTGAGCTTTGAAATAAGAAAAGGTTCGGTTTATGGAATACTAGGACCGAATGGTTCGGGTAAATCTACCACATTGGGTATCGCACTAAACGTAGTGAATGCCAGTGCTGGTAGCTTTGAATGGTTTGAAGGCGCCCTAAGTACGAAGGAAGCATTAAAGAAAGTCGGAGCGATCATTGAAAGGCCAAACTTCTATCCATATATGAGCGCAAGAGAAAATCTGGAACTCGTTTGTCTCATTAAAGAAATTCCTAATACTGCAGTAACAAAAGCATTAAAGGAGGTAGGTTTGGCCGATCGATCTGAGGACTTGTTCTCTACCTTTTCTTTAGGAATGAAACAGCGCTTGGCAATCGCATCAGCCCTACTCAATGACCCTGAAATATTAATCCTTGATGAACCGACCAATGGCTTAGATCCACAAGGCATTCATCAAATTAGAGTTCTCATTCAACAAATCGCCTCGAAAGGAACTACTATACTCCTTGCCTCCCATCTACTAGACGAGGTTGAGAAAGTATGTGATCAAGTGATTATTCTGCAAAAAGGAAAAAGTATTTACAGTGGCTCTGTAGAAGAAATGGGGAAATCAGGAGCCTATTTACTCATTGGTTCCAGTCATACAGAACAACTAGCTGAGCCTATTGAAAAGCACCCCGATATAGAAATTTTAGGAAAGGAAGGTGACCTCTTAAAAATCAAAACTAATCATAGCCCTGAAAGCATCAATAAGTACTTTTCTGAACAAGGAATTTTCCTAACTCACTTAAGTAGTCACCAAAAAAGACTTGAAGAACTATTCTTAGAAATTACCAACGCCTAATGAAACGACTCTTTTTAATTGAATATCACAAGATTAAGCACAGTAGATCGAGTATCATTCTTATATCGGCCTATTTTGTTTTTTTAACCCTCATTACTTTGATAGCTGCGATCAAATTCGATATTGGCCCCATTGAATTTCATCTAGCCGACCAAGGGATCTTCAATTTTCCATTAATCTGGCATTTTAACAGCTTTATTGCGGCATTTTTCAAACTCTTTTTAGCGGTAGTCATTGTTTCAATGATTTCGAACGAATACAGTAATCGAACCTTGAAACAGAACCTCATCGACGGGCTCTCAAAAAAGGAATTTATGGCTTCCAAGGTGATTGTCGTTGCAGTCTTTTCTGCACTTTCGACTTTGTTTGTAGCAGTCATTTCATTGATTTTGGGAATGATTTATTCTGATTATACGGAGATCAGTATTGTATTTTCGGAACTCCATTTCCTATTACTCTATTTTCTAAAACTGTTTGGCTTCTTCAGTTTATGTCTTTTCTTAGGAATCTTAATTAAACGTTCTGCTTTCGCTCTCGGATTTTTGATCGTACTCCTCATTGGCGAGCAAATTGTTTGGGGTATTGGGGGAGAGTTATTAGCCGAATACGGAAATTTTGCTGAAAAAACAGACGCCTTTAGTCTAGCGAGTCAAATCAAAGGATTCTTTCCGCTACAGGCCTCTTTCAATTTATTGCATGAACCATTTACACGTTTGAGTGCAATTCAATCGGTAGCCAAAGAACTTGGTGAAGATGTTGTACTCAACTATCAAACCACACCAAAAGAAGTTGCTATCGCTATCGGATATACTCTTATTTATTTATGGAGTAGTCTAACTATATTGAAGAAAAGAGACCTGTAAGATCCGTATTTTTGCGGTATGCGTTTTACACTAACCGCCGACTTTAAGCCTACTGGTGACCAACCTCAGGCGATTGAATCCTTATCGAGAGGGATAAAGGAAGGAGACCGGCATCAAACGCTTTTAGGGGTAACCGGTTCCGGTAAGACATTTACGATGGCTAACGTTATCGAAACGGTTCAACGGCCTACACTCGTTTTAGCACACAACAAGACCTTAGCGGCCCAACTTTACTCTGAATTCAAGCAGTTTTTTCCAAATAACGCTGTAGAATATTTTGTTTCGTATTACGATTACTATCAACCCGAAGCATACATACCCGCAAGTGGAACCTATATCGAAAAAGATCTTAGCATCAATGAAGATATCGAGAAGCTGCGTTTGAGTACCACCTCTTCTTTATTAAGTGGAAGGAGAGATGTTATCGTCATCGCTTCAGTGTCCTGTTTATACGGTATCGGAAACCCGATCGAATTTCAGAAGAACGTCATTAAAATTGAAAGAGATCAGGTAATTTCTAGAACTGCACTTCTGAAACAACTGGTACAATCCCTGTATTCGAGGACCACCGCAGATTTCAAGCATGGAAACTTCAGAGTAAAGGGAGATGTAATCGATGTACACCCCGGGTATGCAGATATCGCCTACCGCATTCACTTTTTTGGTGATGAAATTGAAGAGATAGAGGCGTTAGATCCAGTAAATCAGAATGTAATTGAAAGCTACGATCGATTGACCATCTATCCGGCGAACATGTTTGTCACCTCTCCTGCTGTGCTGCAAAATGCGATACGCCAGATTCAAGATGACCTTGTAAAGCAGATAGAATATTTCAATGAGATCGGAAAACCTTTAGAAGCGAAACGTTTAGAAGAACGAACCACCTTCGATTTAGAAATGATGCGGGAACTCGGCTATTGTTCGGGTATTGAGAATTATTCCCGATACCTCGACGGCCGAGCACCTGGCACAAGACCCTTTTGCCTCTTAGACTACTTTCCCGATGACTATTTAATGATTATTGATGAGAGCCATGTCACCATTCCTCAGGTACACGCCATGTATGGAGGCGATCGATCTCGAAAGGAGAATCTGGTCGATTACGGATTTAGACTTCCGGCAGCACTCGATAACCGACCCCTCAAATTCGAAGAATTCGAAGCAATACAGAATCAGGTATTATATGTTAGTGCTACACCTGCAGATTACGAGTTGGCCCTTTGTGAAGGGGTGTACACGGAACAACTTATCAGACCTACAGGACTTCTAGATCCGATTATTGAGGTACGTCCTAGTAAAAATCAAATCGATGATCTTACCGAGGAAATTAAAATACGTGCAGATAAAGACGAGCGTGTTCTAGTCACCACACTTACCAAACGAATGACAGAAGAGCTCACAAAATACCTTACAAGGATCGGTGTTCGTTGTCGTTATATTCACAGTGATGTGGATACTCTTGAGCGTGTTGAAATCATGCAAGATCTTCGCAAAGGAATATTCGACGTACTTATCGGAGTAAACCTACTTAGAGAAGGCCTCGATCTTCCCGAAGTATCTCTAGTTGCCGTCATAGATGCAGACAAAGAAGGCTTTTTACGATCGAACCGAAGCCTTACACAGACCGTGGGTAGAGCGGCTCGAAATCTAAACAGTAAGGCAATTATGTATGCAGATACCGTTACCGAAAGCATGCAACTCACTATCGATCAAACGGCTTATCGAAGATCAAAGCAAGAGGCCTACAATCAAGAGCACGGAATTCAGCCAAAAGCTCTAAATAAAGCCATTGAATCAACGCTAGTAAATAACAAAAAGGAGAAGAAGGATGCCCCGCGAGTAAAACCAATTTCAGAAGAGGAATTGGCCTACATGAGTGGCAATGACCTCAATGATGAAATAAAAAGAACGCGAAAGGCCATGGAAGAGGCCGCTAAATCTTTAGACTTTATTGAGGCGGCCCGACTAAGAGATCAGCTTAAAACGCTTCAAGAACAAGCATAAAAAAAGCCGCTCTGTAGAGCGGCTTTTTTGTTAATTAAGTAATGCTTTTACTTTATCGGCAGCCTCTTGGAATTGGACTGCTGCATGAACCTCTAATCCGGATTCTTCAATAATTTGTTTTGCAAGTTCTGCATTGGTTCCTTGTAAACGAACGATAATAGGTACATTGATTTGATCTGCCATATTCTTGTAGGCCTCTACAATACCGTTAGCTACACGATCACATCGTACAATTCCTCCGAAAATATTTACAAGAATAGCCTTTACATTAGGATCCTTAAGTATAATTCTAAAGGCTTCTTCAACACGTTTCGCATCAGCAGTACCTCCGACATCTAAAAAGTTAGCTGGCTCACCACCTGCCATTTTAATAAGGTCCATAGTAGCCATAGCTAATCCTGCACCATTAACCATACATCCCACATTACCGTCAAGATTTACGTAATTTAGTCCAAGAGCCTTAGCTTCTACTTCGATTGGATTCTCCTCGCGCTCATCACGCATCTCTGCATAAGCTTTGCGTCTAAAAAGTGCATTGTCGTCAAGAGTCACCTTAGCGTCAACGGCAATAATTTTGTCGTCTGAGGTTTTAAGAACTGGGTTAATCTCAAATAAACTCGAATCACTCTCGACATAAGCTTTGTACAATTTGGTTACAAAACCAACCATTTCTTTGAAAGCTTTGCCCGATAGACCTAGGTTAAAAGCAATATTCCTTGCTTGAAATCCAGTGAGACCTGTACTAGGATCTACTTCTTCTGTAAAAATAAGATGAGGAGTTTTCTCAGCAACTTCCTCGATATCCATACCTCCTTCAGTAGAATACATAATCATGTTACGACCAGTACCACGATTAAGTAGCACCGACATGTAAAACTCAGAAGTTTCACTTTCACCAGGATAATATACATCCTCTGCTACCAGTACCTGATGAACCTTCTTACCTTCAGCCGAAGTCTGAGGAGTAACAAGATTCATACCGATGATTTGATCAGCGATAGACTTAACCTCGTCTAAATTCTTAGCAAGCTTTACACCTCCACCTTTACCACGTCCACCAGCGTGAACTTGGGCTTTGATCACATGCCAGCCAGTACCAGTCTCTTCAGTTAAGGCTTTTGCAGCCGTTACAGCTTCATCTGGAGTTGAAGCTACTTTACCACGTTGAATACCTACGCCAAAACTGGCTAAAATCTCTTTTCCTTGAAACTCGTGAAGGTTCATGTTTATCTATTAAAATTGAGTTACAAAAATAGGAAAGCACAAGCAATAGGCCTATCAATTATTCTCTCTTTCTTCGATTCCGATTGTTTTATATATAAATCTTTGTGATAAAATGAGAAATAATGATTATTTCTATCTATTTATCCGTAGAAGGAACTTATTTTGCACCACCTTAATGAATTGAAGTTATGTCTCATATTCCTTATAGCGATATCGCTAAACAATACGGAGCTCCTGTTTACATTTACGACGCTCAAAGTATTGCATCACAGTTTGATCGTCTGAAGAGTGCCTTTATCTCAGTAAAAAACTTAAAACTACACTACGCGGTAAAAGCAAATTCTAACCTTAGTATCCTAAGACTAATTCACGGCCTAGGAGCAGGTCTTGATACAGTTTCCATCGAAGAAGTAAAATTGGGATTGCTAGCTGGAGTGCCTGCCGATCAAATCATCTACACACCGAATGGCGTGTCAATTGAGGAACTTGAAGAGGCCAGATCCTTAGGTGTTCAAATCAATATAGACAACCTATCGGTTCTAGAGCTATTCGGACAACGTTTTCCAGACACCCCCGTATGCGTCAGAATTAATCCGCATGTTATGGCTGGAGGTAATAGCAATATTTCGGTCGGACATATCGATTCAAAATTTGGTATTAGTATTCACCAAGTACCCCACATTAAAAGAATTGTTGACCTTACTGGAATGCATATTAATGGAATCCATATGCACACAGGAAGCGATATTCTAGATATTGATGTTTTTTTATATGCTGCAGAAATTCTATTTGACGCAGCTAAGAGTTTTGACAACCTCGAGTTTATTGACTTTGGTAGCGGATTTAAAGTTCCTTACAAGAAGGATGATATTGAAACACCCATTGAAGAATTTGGTCAAAAATTATCGGAACGATTCAACAGTTTTTGTAAATCCTACGGTAAAGAATTAACCCTCTCCTTTGAGCCAGGTAAATTCTTAATAAGTCAAGCGGGTAAATTCGTAGCTAAAGTAAATGTAGTTAAGCAAACCACTTCTACGGTTTTTGCCGGAGTAGATTCCGGATTCAATCACCTGATGCGTCCAATGCTTTATGGCGCCTACCATGAAATTGAAAACCTGAGCAACCCTGACGGGAAGCCTAGATTCTATTCGGTTGTCGGATACATTTGTGAAACCGATACTTTTGGTAGCAATCGAAGAATCTCTGAAATCAATGAAGGTGATTTACTCGTATTTCACAATGCCGGAGCCTATTGCTTCTCAATGGCAAGTAACTATAATTCTAGATTACGCCCTGCAGAAGTGTTATGGATCAATGGAAAGGCAGAACTGATTAGAGAACGAGAGACCTTTGAAGACCTTACCAAAGGTCAAATTGAAGTTAATGTAACTCTAGATACTCAACTTGCTGCAGAGGTTTAATTATCTTTAGACCATGAAAGGATTGTTATCGCTATTCTTATCGATTGGTTTTTCGATCGGTCTATTTGCTCAAGAACAGAAAATTGAATGGTTAAGCTTTGAACAAGCTGTTCAAAGAATTGCTGAAGATGGAGACAATGAAAAGAAAATTTTCATTGACGTCTACACCGATTGGTGCGGGTGGTGTAAAAAAATGGATAAAGAAACCTTCAATGATCCTGAGGTTCGAGCGTATATGATCAAGAACTTCTACATGGTTAAGTTCAATGCCGAACAAGCCGAAGATGTTGTTTTTCAAGGACAAACTTATTCGTTTGTACCTCAAGGTAAAAAGGGATATCACGAATTAGCCGTAGCTCTTACTAACGGTAATTTAAGTTATCCGACCGTGGTCTACCTTACTTCTAAATTTGAAATGTTAGCTCCAGTAGCAGGTTACTATCCTGCTGCACCATTTCTTACCGTAGCCAAGTACTTTGGAGACGATATCTTTAAAGATATGACCTGGAAAGACTACGAAGCCAGTCAATCGAAATAACCTATCGACTATAATTCGGAGCCTCTTTGGTAATGGTTACATTGTGCGGATGACTCTCTGCAATACCACTGGCCGTGATCTTAACAAACTTAGCCTGCTCCTTTAAGGTATTAATATCCTTAGCACCACAATATCCCATACCCGCTCGTAAACCACCGATAAATTGATGCATGCTCTCAAAAAGTTCACCCTTATACGGTACTCGACCTACAATACCTTCTGGTACGAGCTTCTTGATATCATCTTCTACATCTTGAAAATAGCGATCTTTACTACCTTTTTTCATGGCTTCAACAGACCCCATTCCACGGTAGCTTTTGAATTTTCTTCCTTCGTAGATAATCGTTTCACCCGGAGATTCTTTAGTTCCTGCTAATAGTGAACCGAGCATAACACAGTCTGCTCCAGCGGCAAGCGCTTTAGGGATATCACCAGTAAAACGAACCCCTCCATCTGCAATCACTGGAACACCTGTTCCTTTTAATGCAGCGGCTACTTCGAGAACCGCTGAGAATTGAGGAAATCCAACCCCCGCAACTACTCGCGTAGTGCAAATTGAACCAGGACCAATCCCTACCTTAACTGCGTCAGCACCCGCTTCAACAAGATAAAGTGCAGCTTCAGCGGTAGCAATATTCCCGACAATTACCTCAAGTTCTGGGAAAGCAGATTTTACTGCTTTTAGAACACCTACTACCCCTTTTGAATGCCCATGTGCGGTATCAATAACTACAGCATCAACTCCGGCTGCAACCAACGCACTAACACGATCAACCGCATCGGCAGTAACACCTACTGCAGCAGCAACTAGGAGTCTACCGTACTTATCTTTATTAGCAATCGGCTTTTGAGTGAGTTTAGTGATGTCTCTAAAAGTAATTAACCCAACTAATTGTTGCTTTTCATCAACGACGGGTAGTTTTTCGATTTTATGAGCTTGAAGAATATCTTCTGCTTCGGCTAGAGTAATACCTGCTGGGGCAGTTACCAGGTTTTCTGACGTCATGACTTCTGTGATCATTCGATCATTACGTTTTTCAAATCTTAAATCACGATTCGTTACAATCCCAGCGAGCTTTCTTTCTTTATCTACAATCGGAATCCCTCCGATTCCATGTTCTTTCATACTTGCCTTAGCATCTAAAACAGTGGCAGTAAGCGGTAAGGTCACAGGGTCTAAAATCATACCTGATTCTGCACGCTTTACTTTGCGAACCTTCGCAGCCTGCTCTTCAATGGTCATATTCTTATGTAAGACTCCAATTCCCCCCTCTTGAGCCATAGCAATAGCCATTCGAGATTCTGTCACCGTATCCATAGCCGCAGAAACGATAGGTACGTTAATTCGTAAATTTCTGGTAAACTGCGTACTTATATTTACCTCGCGAGGTAATACTTCAGAAAAAGCAGGGACTAATAGAACATCGTCGTAGGTAAGGCCTTCGCCAACGATTTTAGAAAGATGAGCTTTCATGCAACTAAGGAATTAATTGCATGCAAAAATACTTAAAATTCTGGCACGAGCGCTTATGTGTAGCGACTAAAAAGATTTTTGGCCTTGTTGTAAGCAACTTCAAAACCATGAATATCAATATTAATTGGTGCCTTTTGGGTGGTGAGGTAACTGATCAATTTTTCAGTCGGGAGATTTCCTACCAAATGATCTGAGGCCATTGGACAGCCCCCAAAACCTTGTATAGCTCCATCAAATCGGCGACATCCAGCTTTATAAGCAGCATCTAAATTTGACTTCCACTGATCGGGTCGAGTGTGTAAATGCGCTCCGAAATTAAGCTCATTATGCTCGGTTAAAACATACGAAAATACTTCGTGAATTCGCTCTGGCGTAGCATTTCCCATGGTGTCTGAAAGTGAAAAGCAATCGATAGCTAAACCTTCGAATCGATGAATCCAATAACTAATTTGATCTAACCCCCATGGAGTACCATAGGGATTCCCAAAACCCATAGAAAAATAAATCACCAACTTCTTATCAGAGACGGCAGCGACTTCAGCTATTCTTTGAATTTCATTAAAAGCCTCCTCCTGAGAACGATTGGTATTTCTCATTTGAAAAATCTCTGAGAGGGAAAAAGGAAATCCAAGAACCCCAATAGTTTTGAATTCAGATGCTATTTGGGCACCTCTAAGATTAGCAACGATCGCTAAAAGCTCAGTACGGGTACGGTCCAAATCGAGTAATGATAATACCTCAGCGGTATCTTTCATTTGGGGAACTGCTCGCTCCGAGACAAAACTCCCAAAATCTAAATACGAGAAGTTACAATTAAGTAACGATTGAAGATAAGCTACTTTCTCAGAGGTAGGAATGAAGGCGTTTAAGCCCTGCATCGCATCTCTAGGACATTCAACAATTTCAATCATGCACGATCAATTAATTTCCTATGAATTTCGGAAATTAATTTGGGACCTTCATATACAAAGCCCGTATATAGTTGAATAAGGTCAGCCCCCGCCTCGATTTTTTCGATAGCAGCCTCAGCAGAATGAATACCTCCAACACCAATAATTACAAAGGGAGATTTTTGATGATCTCTTAAATACTTAATAACTTCAGTAGATCGACTTCTAAGTGGAGCACCACTGAGCCCACCTGTTTCAGAAACGAGACGTTGATCAGATTTTAAATTCGCTCGATCGATGGTAGTGTTAGTAGCGATTACTCCCTCAAGCTTTACATTTTCAACAATTTCAATGATATCATCTAATTGATGATTGGTTAAATCAGGTGCAATTTTTAAAAGAATTGGCTTTTGGGTAGATGACTCTTCAAGATTCTTACACTCTAATTTCAAGGTACTTAACAGCCGCTCTAATGGCTCTTTCTCTTGCAGCTCTCTTAAACCTGGTGTGTTTGGCGAACTAACATTCACCACAAAATAATCTACATAGGGATAAAGCGTTCTAAGGGCGTACAAATAATCATCATCCGCATTTTCATTAGGCGTGATCTTGTTCTTACCAATATTTCCACCAACAATGGTTCGATGCGATTTACGAAGTCGATGAACTGCTACATGAACCCCACTATTATTAAATCCCATTCGATTAATAATAGCATCGTCTTTCTTCAATCGAAATAATCTCTTTTTTTCATTACCAGGCTGTGCCTTTGGAGTAAGCGTCCCAATCTCAACAAATCCAAATCCTAAATCCCCGAAGGCATTATATCGTTTAGCATCTTTGTCGAATCCCGCAGCTAAACCTACTGGGTTATCGAATACGATACCCATTACTTCTTTTCTAAGTAAAGAACTTTTTCTGACGAATAAGAATTTATACAATCGGGTAAATCCTAGACCTTCTGCGATTCCCAGAAGACGAAAAGCAATATGGTGAGCTCTTTCAGCTTCGAACAGGAATAAAATGGGGCGAATAAAAAATTGATACATCATTAAAAAGGGGTGCGTTGCACCCCTATAATTTTAATTGACAAATGCCTTTATTTGGCAGCCGCCTCTCGTTTACTCAATTCGTGAGAGATCGAACTACTTTCAAATTTTAGTTTACCAGCAGAGGTTTCAATAACCACCGTTTGATTACCTTCATTGATATCAGATATCTTACCGTGTAATCCACTCTTGGTTACTACCTTGTCGCCCTTCTTAAGGGCTTCGATAAACTTCTTCTCTTCTTTCTGACGTTTAATCTGCGGACGAATCATAAAGAAATACGCTACCGCGAAAATTAGTAAAAGAGGAACAAATTGGTTAAGTGCTTCCATCTAAAACTATTTCTTCATTGGAACATCAAAAGCTCCTGAACCCTTAGGCTCGATAAAAGCTTTAATTCGTAACATTTCAGTTCCGGCAGCTGTGTTGGTTGTAAGCGTGATTGTTTTAGTCACTAGATTCGCACCAGCACCGTTAAATTTCACGACAAGCTCACCTTTATCACCAGGAGCAATTGGAGTGTTTTGAGGGTAATCAGGTACCGTACATCCACAGCTTGATCTTGCGTTAGAAATAATTAACGGAGCGTCCCCGGTATTAGTGAATTCGAAAACAGTCTCTTGAGGTGTTCCAGCTACGATAGTTCCAAAATCATGCTCTTTCTTTTCGAAAGTCATTACTGGACGCTTAGCACTGTTGTCAGCAGCTACTTCAGTAGTTACTGAAACACTAGAGGATTCTTTTTTCTCACCTTGCCCTTTACAACTAGTAAGGCTAAACATAACAGCAAATGCTGTAGCAAAGACATAAATTAATTTAGTTTTCATGAATATAATTTTAATAGTGTGACTCAAAAATAAGGATAATTCTAGACGATTACAGTAATCCTCTACCTGACTTAATAAGCCTACCCTCTTCTTTATAAGTAGTTGACAGATTGTCTAGAATTCCATTAATAAACAAAATACTTTTTGGGGTAGAATACTCCTTCGCAATTTCAAGGTACTCATTGAGGCTTACTTTAGGAGGAATAGACGGAAAATCGAGTAATTCGGCAATACCAAGAATCAATAGCAACTTGTCAAGTTCTGCTATTCGGTCTTGATCCCAATTGGGAGTTTTACCCTCAATCTCTTTCGCATACTCCCCATACTTCAAAGCTACCTTAGCTAAAAGTTTTCTTCCAAAGTCGAGATCATCATCTTCGACAACCAGCTCTGGCAGCCAATAAGAATCTTCGGTCTGTTTACGCGCTGCGCTAAAACGCTTGAGAATAAAAGTATTAACCAGAGGATAATCATCAATCCATGTCAACTGCTCATCTTCAATAAAATCATAAACACCTTCATCCGGAGCTAAAAACTCTCTAAACAAAAGCATTACAATCTCTTTGTCTTCGGCATACCCTACCTGCTCTAGATTCATATATTCTAGGTACGCGTCACTTTTGGTAAAAGAAGCATGAACGTTTGCGACATACTTTTCGTTCAAATACCACTGCTTCATTTTTCTTCGATCCCACTGATCGAAAAGAACCTCTGACTCAGTGATCTGAGTTAAAAAGGAATTATTGTAAAATCTTAAGGGGTCAGGAAATGTACTTTTCGAAGTCTCTAAGTAAGCTTTCTGCCTAGCCTCAACCTCTCTCAAACTCCAATCTCTGAAATACTTAAAGAAATGGAGTTGAAGTAGATAAAGAGAGTAAACACCATCCATACTCTTCTTTAAAAAACGTTGATACGAATCTAAACTTGTTTCAGGTGATTTCTGAAGAGCGTACAAGGTCTGTAATACCTTGATGCGAATGTGTCGGCGCGTTAGCATGAGAAAGAACTCTATTTACATTTATACTGCGCCGCAAAGTTAAGTTATATTTTGATTGCGCTATCTTTGAATTCACGGAATCGCACTCATGAAGGCATTAAAATATCTCAATTCATTTTTATTAAAATACTGGAAGAAGTTACTCATCGGATTAGTCATTACCATTAGTGCTCGTGTATTTTCCCTATTCATGCCTTCCTACATCAATGAATCGATTCAGGTCATTGAGCAATACTTTAGAAACGAGATCAGCCAAGCAGAAGCAAAACAAATGCTACTTATCGATATTGGGATTATCGTTGGAACAACACTTATTGCTGCTATTCTAACCTTCTTAATGCGTCAGTATATCATTAACGTTTCTCGATACATAGAATACGATCTCAAGAACACTATTTACGATCACTACCAGGTATTGTCCTCTAGTTTTTACAAGAAGAACCGGGTGGGAGATCTTATGAATCGAATTTCTGAGGACGTTTCTCAGGTAAGAATGTATGCTGGGCCAGCCATTATGTATGGATTACAGACGCTGACTTTATTTGTTATTCTTATCCCACTTATGTTTCTAAAGGCTCCTGAATTGGCGCTCTATACCGTTTTACCATTTCCACTTCTTTCTTTTCTAATCTATCGAATCAGTCGATTGATACACGTTAGAAGCACCGCTGTACAAACCTACCTTTCTACACTTTCTACCTTCACACAAGAACGATTTTCAGGAATAGCAATAGTCAAGGCTTACCATTTGGAGCAAAAGATTGACCATGATATGCAAGCACTCGCTGAAGATGGAAAACGAACTGCTATGGATTTGGCCAAGATTAACGCCTGGTTTTTCCCCCTAATGTTACTGCTTATTGGCGCTTCTAATATTATCGTGATGTACGTAGGCGGAAGAATGTACCTAGATGGAAGTATCGATTCTGTAGGTCTTATTGCTGAATTCATCCTTTATGTAAATATGCTCACTTGGCCTGTTACAGTGGTCGGATGGCTCACTTCAATCATTCAGCGCGCCGAAGCTTCTCAAGAAAGAATCAATGACTTTCTTCATATTCAACCCGAAATCAACGATCGTTTGGCAAATACTCAACCCCCCATTCAAGGTCAAGTTGAGTTCAAAAATGTATCCTATAAATACCCAGACACCGGTATTCAGGCACTAAAAAACGTTAATCTGAAAATACATTCTGGAGAAACCGTAGCCCTTATGGGTAAAACAGGAGCTGGTAAATCGACGGTGATCGATTTAATTACGCGACTCATCGAACCACAAGAAGGGACAGTGCTAATTGATGGTGTTTCTATCAATAACTATTACCTAACTGAACTTAGAACGAGCATGGGCGTAGTGCCTCAAGATTCCTTCTTATTCTCTGATACTATCGAGAATAATATCCTCTTCGGAAAATTAAATGCTACCGAAGAGGAGATCGAAAATGCAGCACGATTAGCAGATGTACACCAGAATATTTTAGATTTTCCGAAAGGGTATCAAACGCTGCTTGGGGAACGAGGAATTAGTTTGAGTGGCGGTCAAAAACAACGGGTATCTATTGCCCGTGCAATGATTAAGGACCCTCAAATCTTTCTATTCGACGATTGCTTATCTGCCGTTGATACCGAGACCGAAGAGGTAATTTTGGGTAACATTAAAAATCAATCCAGAGAAAAGACGACACTCATTGTCAGTCACCGAATGGCTACCGTAAAGCACGCTGACCGTATACTTGTTTTAGAAGAGGGACAAATTGTACAGGAAGGAACTCACAATGAATTGATTTCTACTCCTGGGTTTTACCAAGACCTCTATCAAGAACAACTCAACGGTTAAAAAAGTTGCCCAACATTCTTTTTTTTTCCAAATTTGAGATAGACATAATTAAACTATTTCATGGAAAATAAGGTGAACACAGAACAAGAAGAGATTTTT
This sequence comes from Flavobacteriaceae bacterium UBA3478, assembly GCA_002381155.1. Lineage (GTDB taxonomy): Bacteria > Bacteroidota > Bacteroidia > Flavobacteriales > Flavobacteriaceae > UBA3478. The sequence goes on from DFQX01000096.1 coordinate 37,691, forward strand.
TCGAAGGTAGTGCGAGCAGGTAGACGTACTTATTTCTTTGATGTTCGCGCCACAAAAGCAGGTGATTATTACTTAACCCTTACCGAGAGTAAAAAGTTCACCAATCCTGATGGAAGTTTTCATTACAAGAAACACAAGATCTATTTATACAAGGAAGATTTTGAATCTTTCAAAGAAACTCTCGATGAAATGATGTCCTTTATCATCGACCAAAAAGGAGAAGAAGTCATTTCTGAAAGACACCGTTCAGATTATCAAAAGGAATCTAGTTTCGATAACGAAACTAATGATGCTTCGGCTGAAAATGAAGAGAATGACAGTTCTTCATTTACCGATATCAGTTTCGAAGACATTTAACCGCTAATAGCAAGACAATGAAAAACCATTTTTTTCGCAGTATTCTAGTGCTGTGCCTACCCCTTTTCGCCTTTAGTCAAGTAGGTTCAGATACGGTAGATCTGAATTATTATCTACCTAAAAACCACACCTACAATTCAGACATTCCTACTCCGCAATCGGTTATCGGTCACGAGGTAGGTGAATGGCATATCACACATGATAAACTGATTCAATACTTGCAAGTGCTTTCTAAGGCTAGTGATCGTATTTCACTCGAAAATAGAGGTGAAACCTTCGAAGGTAGACCCCTACTTCTTCTTACGGTGACTTCGCCGAGAAATCATGAACGAATTGATCAAATTATAGCCGATCGAAAAAAATTAGTTAACGGAGAGATTGAACCCACAGAGGATATGCCTGTAGTGATCTATCAAGGTTTCTCCATTCACGGAAACGAGCCGAGTGGGTCCAACGCAGCACTAGCCTATGCCTACCATCTGGCTGCTTCGAATGAGGTATTAGGAAATCTAGAAAATACAGTCATTCTTTTCGATCCAAGTTTTAACCCTGATGGATTACAGCGATTTGCTTACTGGGCGAATGTTCACAGAGCTCATCAATTAAACTACGACCCGAATGATAGAGAATATCGTGAGGTGTGGCCAGGAGGAAGAACCAACCACTATTGGTTTGACCTAAACAGAGACTGGCTACCGGTTCAATTACCTGAAAGTAGAGCAAGAATAGCAACCTATCATAAATGGTTACCCAATGTACTTACCGACCACCACGAGATGGGAACCAATTCAACTTTCTTCTTTCAACCCGGTGAGCCTACCCGTGTGCATCCGCTCACTCCAAAAATCAACCAGGAGCTAACCAAAATGATCGGATCTTATCATGCTAAGGCACTCGATAAGATTGGTTCACTCTACTACTCTGAAGAGAACTACGATGATTATTACTACGGAAAGGGTTCTACCTTTCCTGATTTGAATGGAACCATAGGAATTTTATTCGAGCAAGGAAGTTCTCGAGGCCATGGTCAAGAAAGTGAAAATGGGCTTTTAACCTTTCCCTTTACTATCAGAAATCAATTCACCACTGCCCTTTCTACTCTTGAAGCAGCTAATGGATTGAAATCTAAATTAATGGAATACCAGAAAGACTACTACGCTACCTTAAGAAAAGAAGCTGCTACTCACAAAACTAGTGGTTATGTGTTTGGAACTTCTAAAGATGCGGGTAGTGCGTGGCACCTAACCGAGGTGTTAAAACGTCACGGTATTAACGTTATGGCACTAGAAGAAGATTATCGCAGTGGAAAAAAAGAATTCAGTTCAGGCAAAAGCTATTTTGTTCCCCTGAATCAAAGAAACCCAAGACTGGTTGACGCTATTTTCGAGGAGAGAACCACTTTTACGGATAGTTTATTCTATGACATTTCAGCCTGGACATTTCCACACGCATTCGG
>DFQX01000022.1:0-1415 GCA_002381155.1 Flavobacteriaceae bacterium UBA3478
AAAATTAGGAGAATTCCCATCGGTAGTTCTTCAATCACTCCTTTTTAATGAAGGCAATACGATTGATGCAACTTTTAACTCGATTCTTGAATTACCTTATCCTAAAGAACGTTTACAAATTCAAGTTCTTGACGATTCAACCGATGAAGGATCACGTGCTTTAGCCCAACTATGGGTAGAACGATTGCATACTTATGGCTTCAAGGCAGAATACTTGTGGCGAGCCCATCGGATTGAATTTAAAGCTGGTGCGCTTCGAGAAGGTTTGGAAAAAACAGACTCAGAATTCATAGCCATTTTAGATGCTGATTTTAGGGGCACACCGGATTGGTTAGAAAAGGGACTTACGCCATTTAGTGACCCTAAGGTAGGTATCGTACAATTCAGATGGAGCTACTTCAACTTAGATGAAAGTTGGTTTACTCAAATGCAGGCATTACCCTTAGAGGTTCACTTTAGAAACGAACATCATGCCCGTTATAACCATCGGTATTTAAGTAATTTTAATGGGACGGCTGGGATTCTTAGAAGATCAGCTATAGAAAATTCAGGAGGATGGAGTGGTGACACTTTAACCGAGGATATTGATTTGTCGTATCGTATTCAGTTAAAAAAATACCGATTGGTATATTTTAATGAAACTTCTTTAGATTCTGAGCTACCTAATACCGCGAACGCCTATAGAACACAACAAAGAAGATGGAATAAAGGTGGCGCTGAAACACTTAAGAAATTGTTTGTATCTATTCTTAAATCAGACTTAAGTTTTTCGCAAAAACTCTTCGCATTATTTCACTTATCAGGATCTAGTTTTTATCTCGCCTCTTTAGGTCTTTTCCTATTAAGTTTGATTGGCTTACCTCTTAAGGCCTCAGGCATTTTAAACGAAAACACCCTCTTTTGGACCTGCATTCAGGTGGCATTAAGTATCAACACGCTGATTCTCTTTACCTGTTTTTACCGGGCGTATTCCAAATCTACATTTGGCTTCAATAGCTTAAGATTTATTCGCTTATTCATCACCTATATTTTATACACCACGGGGTTAGGTTGGCATCATGGTAAAGCAGTACTTGAAGGTCTTATCGGGCTAAAATCTCCTTTTGAAAGAACTCCTAAAAAAGGAAGTGCAACTTCAAAAAAGCATCGACCACCCTATACCGAATTACTCATTTCCCTTCTGTTCTTTACAGCAGTTGTAATTGATCTGATAATTGGGTTTTGGCCTATTTTAGGAATACACCTCGTCGGTGGAATAGGCTATCTTTTAAGTTTTTCGCACGCATGGAAAGCCTAAGACGATATAGCATCTATAGTCTTCTACTACTATCCCTTTTAGGGTATTATCTGCTTGCTCAGGTAGAGCGATCACAAGTATTCATGCTGATTGGCCTATTCAGCCTTCTTTTTATCAG
>DFQX01000022.1:1771-9514 GCA_002381155.1 Flavobacteriaceae bacterium UBA3478
GCTACACCCCACTTCTTTCACAAGACTATTTTCGATTTATTTGGGACGGAAGCCTCCTTTCGAATGGAATCAATCCCTACCTCTATCTTCCCGACGAACTCATCGAAATGTTTAGTAAGTGGGAGTATTTGTATTCTGGAATGGGCCCAATGAGTGCCGGACACTACACGAACTATCCGATGATTAATCAGCTGCTATTTACACTCGGAGTTGTTTCAACAAAGCCGATACTGACCTACCGAATACTGCTGATAGTTGCAGACCTCATCACCTTTAAATTACTGACTAAACTAAGCTCGCAATCTTGGGGTCTAACCTATTGGCTCTCTCCAATGGTTATTCTAGAAGGTGCAGGCAACCTGCATTTTGAGCCAGTGATGGTCGCGTTCCTAGTCCTAGGCCTTTATCATTTTAAGCAAGGTAAACACCTTAGGTCTTCTGTTGCATTAGCAGCATCCGTGCTTTTAAAACTGATTCCCCTAATGTTCGCTCCACTGATATTAAAAACAATGAGTCAAAGGCAGTTTAAAATAATGGCAACCGGTTTCATAACAACCCTTGCCCTTTTCACCACTCCTTTCTTAAACCCATCGTTTTTTAATACTTATAGCGAGAGTGTGGGTTTATGGTTTTCGAATTTTGAATTTAATGCAGGTATCTACCGAATAATCAAAGAATTGGGTAGCCTAGTTGGGGTTCAAGAATGGCAAATAATTCGATTTTACGGGAAGGCGCATTCATTTGTCATTTTAGTTCTCGCTCTAAAATTTACCTGGGAATGTGATCGTTTTTCAAAGGTTCTTGATAAAAGCTACTTGCTTCTACTGATTTATCTTTTAAGTGCACCAACCATTCATCCATGGTATCTAATTACCCTGCTTGCGCTCGGAGCAATTAGCAAACACCCGTCAGCAATGTTATGGTCGCTTACCATTATCTTAAGTTATATAGCTTATAACATGAACCCAATCGAACTACCTTTATGGCTTGTGGCCCTTCAGTTTATCCCCGTGGTGATGTCACTGACTAGCTTCTCTTTCCGATCATTTTTAGAAAAGAAACTTCTTTAGCATCAAGAGCTCTCCACTGCCCTCTAGGAAGATCTTTCTTAGTAAGGCCCGCAAACATCACTCGATCGAGTTTTGAAACCTCATAACCCAAGTGTTCAAAAATTCTGCGTACGATACGGTTTCTTCCAGAGTGAATTTCAAGACCAACTTCTCGCTTGGTTGCACCAGCGATGTAAGAAACGGCATCAACGCTTATTGGGCCATCTTCTAATTCAATTCCTTTCTCGATTTGTTGTAAATCGCTCACCTTTAATGCGCGGTCTAATACAACGTGGTAAATCTTTCTTACGGCATAGCGTGGATGAGTAAGCTTCGCTGCCATCTCGCCATCGTTAGTAAAAAGCAACAGACCCGTAGTATTGCGATCTAATCGCCCCACAGGCAAAAGACGACTCTTGCTTGCGTTACTAACTAGATCCATGACCGTTTTACGGCCTTTATCGTCTTCGGTGGTAGTAAGAAAGTTCTTAGGTTTATTCAGGAGTACATACTCAATCTTTTCTGGGGTTAGTAGTCGGCCATCAAATTTAACCGAATCCCCCGGCATCACCTTGTATCCCATTTCGCTAACCACCTTGCCATTAACCTCTACACTACCGGCAGTAATGAAGGTGTCTGCCTCTCGTCTCGAGCAGATTCCTGCATGAGCAATGAAACGGTTAAGTCGCATGCTTCCATCATCTGCCTTTTTAGGCTCATTAGTTTTGGGCTTGGCGGGACGCTTATTGAAAGGTCGTTGAACTCCCCTTGGTTGACCTCCCCTTTGTTCGCTTCCTCGTTTTGGTCCTTCTGAGGGTCTTTGTTTACCTGATCTCTGACCTCCTGTGTTTTTCTTTGGTTTACGGTTGTTCAATGTGACTCGTTTAGAGCGCAAAAATAAACGCTTTTAATTGATGTAATCGATTCAAATCGAACAATAAAATACTTAGAGTGCCTAACAACACCCAAAATTTCAATAACAAGCGCATTTTTAAATAGCTAATACCTATGAAATTGAAAATCAATTCGATAGCTACGAAAACTAGAACTGCCACTGAGGTACTAAAGTAAAGTTGCATTTGTCCGAGGTCAGCCCGTAGACTTAACCCAAGGCCTAAGAAGGCAAGAGCAAAAAGCACACCGGCCGTAATTTTTCTGGTTTTTGACTCGCCTAATTGAATGGGTAGCGAATGTAAACCGCTAGAGAGATCTCCCTTAAGGTTGTTCAAATCTTTTAATTGAACGAGTACCCAAAGGAGTAGAAATAAGAAGCTAGCGAAGAGTAAAATACGGATTTCAAAATGCCTGTAATAAAGAAATAAAGCAATAATAGGGCTGACAGCAAGGAAAGCGCTGAGTACAGATCCCCAAATAAAGAGAGAACGAATTCTATGGGAATATAGCCAAATGGTCGTGATGTATCCGACAAAAAAAAGCGCTGCTAAAAGAGAGACCTTAAGCGCCATTAAAAAGGCAACAAGATTAAGCAGCAAATACCCTCGCATAAGGGAGGATAATGACCACTGCCCGTCAATGACCGTTTTCACCGGGCGATTAATAAGGTCTTTGGGATGATCATAATATTGATTGATCAGATATCCGGCCGTAACAACAAAGAAACTCGAACCAACGATTAAATGAAGCTCTAGATTTCGCAATAGATCAGCGACTGGATAAGTCGATCCGAAAATAAAAATAGCAGATAAATATTGAGCTAAGACTACCAAAAGTGCGTTTTGGAGCCTAGTAACACTAAAAAACGTAAGAAGATTTCTTTTGACGCTAGGCATACCTAAAAGGTATAAACTACCTCTAATTGATGACCGTCTAGCGCCTTTTTAGTAGCCTCTAAATCTTGAGTGAATCCCAAAAAATAGCCTCCACCGCCAGAGCCACAAAGTTTAAGGTAATAAGTATCGGTTTCTAATCCCTTCTGCCAAATATCGTGGAAGTTCGCAGGAATCATTGGTTTAAAGTGATCAAAGACTACTCCAGATAACTTTCGAAGATCGCTAAAAAGAGAGCGTATATTACCGCTTAAGAAGTGATCAATACACGCATCGGTATATTGAACAAATTGCTCTCTCATGACCTCCTCGAACTGCTTGTTCTTAAGATTCTCCATGAACAGTTGAACCATAGGTGCCGTCTCTCCAATTATGCCGCTATCTAAAAGAAAAACTGCTCCTTTACCCCCCTGATTTTGCGAAGGTATTGGAGTAGATACTATATGATCTTTGGCGTGTATTAAAATAGGTAGACTTAGATAGCTATTGAGCGGATCAAGACCCGATGAAGTCCCATGAAAATGAGATTCCATTATCGCAAACTGCCCTTTAAGCGCAAGCAATTTTTCTCGGGTTAAGGAACCTAACACTGAAACTTTCTCATCAGCGTATCGGTCATAAATCGCAGCAACAATCGCTCCGCTACTCCCCACACCATAGCCCATAGGAATCGTACTATCGAAATACATGCCTTTCTCTAAATCGGCATCTAGTCGTTCAAAATCAAACGTAACATCAAGACGCTTCTCGGCTACTTGATTCTTTAGGTAAGCAGTATAATTCTTTAAATGAGCATTAGATCTAGTGGCAGACTCTATAGGCTGATCAACCGGAAAACGCAGGGCTCCTTTGAACGCATTAAACGGTATAGCAAGGCCTTTAGAATCTTTAATGATCCCGTATTCACCAAAAAGAAGAATTTTAGCGTAAAATAATGGGCCTTTCATTTTGTTTAATTTTTTCATCTCAAAGGTAAACAATTATTTCGCTCCAAATCCACATTCGTCTAACAAGTACTGTCGGTCTTCACAAAACGCAGCTAGCTCATTATCAATCAACTCAATGACACGTTTCTTATTTTCAGCCGGGTATAACACATGTACATTTGCGCCAGCATCCAAGGTAAAACAAACCGGTATGTTGGTCTCTGCTCTAAACGTTCTGATGCGCTGTATAATCGACAACGTACCCGGTTGCATTAAAATATAGCTAGGTGTAGAACTAAGCATCATGGCATGAAGACTAAGCGCCTCGAGTTCTACAATCTCGATAAATTGATCGAGATCACCCCCGCGCAAGACCGGGAGAAGTTTCGCTAGATGATCATTTGCTTGAGCAAATCGCTGCTTAGCAAAAGGGTGATTGTTCATTAGGTTATGCCCCACCGTACTGCTCACAGACTTTACTCCTTTATGCACCAACAAGATGGCGTCTTGATAAGTGTTGAAAATCGGATGACCCTCTAAAAAAGGTGTTGCAAAAAGATCTGAGCTTTCATTGATATCTTTATGAAAACCCCAACTCATCAGCGGCCCTTCAATACTTCGAGCCGCGCTTCCCGAACCCAAACGAGCTAGAAAAGAAGCCTTCTTCAAATTCATTTCACTACCAGATAACTTCGCCTCAAAACTGCAAATAGCCATTGCTAAAGCTGCCATTCCGCTAGCTGAAGAAGCAATTCCACTACTGTGCGGGAAACTATTCGACGTTTCAATACTCAAACTATAGCCTTTCAAATAAGGGCAATAAACCCCTATTCGATCGACAAAAGATTGAATTTTTGGAATAAAACTTGGCTTGGCCTCACCCTCAAATTTTAAGTTAATTACAGGGGTATGAGAAGCTTCAAAAAATACCGTAGTGTCGGTAAAAGCTTTACTAAGGGTGAACGAAATCGATGGATTAGCAGGAATCTGAGGATCGTATTTTCCCCAATACTTTACTAAAGCAATATTGCTCGGTGCACGATGTGTGGTGCGATAAGAAAACTTGTTCTCTTTGAGGTTTGATTTAAATTCTTCGAGCAATAGATCATTCATAACTTCCTCAGTAAAGAGCAAAGATAACAGAATGTTATTGTATCTTTTTGGAGCTAAATGGGTTATTAATGAAATCATATATACTGGCCCTCGATCAGGGAACCACCAGCTCAAGAGCGTTAGTTATTAATCACCAAGGTGAAGTTGTTGCGATGGCTCAGAAAGAATTCAAGCAATTCTTTCCTCAAAACGGCTGGGTAGAACACGACGCCAATGAAATTTGGGAAAGTCAACTCGAAGTTACTCGAGAAGCGCTTTCCAAAATCGAAGGCGAAGCATCGTCAATAAGTGCGATCGGAATTACCAATCAACGAGAGACCGCTGTAGTTTGGGATAGAAAAACGGGAAAGCCCATCTACAAAGCCATTGTCTGGCAAGATAAACGTACCACAGAAGTCTGTGAACAATTAAAAACCGAAGGTAAAGCTTCTTTCATTCAGTCTAAAACCGGGCTGGTTATCGACTCGTATTTCTCAGGAACCAAAATTGCCTGGATACTCGACCATGTACCCGGAGCACGAAAAAGAGCTGAGCAAGGTGAGCTTATGGCCGGTACTATTGATAGTTGGCTTTGTTATAAGTTGAGTAATCACGAGCTTCACATTACTGACCCTTCTAACGCATCACGAACCTTACTTTACAACATTAATACACTCGAATGGGACGAGGAGTTGCTCGAACTTTTCAAAGTACCTGGCAACCTTTTACCGGAGGTTAAGTCTTCAAGCGAGGTCTATGGACATACTCATAAAGAACTTTTCGGAGAAGAGATTCCTATCGCGGGGATTGCTGGAGACCAACAAGCCGCATTATTCGGACAACAATGTACCGAAGTAGGCATGGTAAAAAACACCTATGGTACAGGTTGTTTTATGCTGATGAATGTCGGTGACAAACCCGTCTTTTCAAAGGCTAATCTCCTTAGTACGGTAGCTTGGCAAATCGGCGGTCAGGTCACCTACGCGCTTGAAGGAAGTGTCTTTATGGCTGGCGCCATCGTTCAATGGCTTAGAGATAGTCTAGGATTCATCGAAGCCTCTTCAGAGGTAGAGGCGCTTGCGGCAAGTGTACCCGATAGTTCGGGAGTTTACTTTGTGCCTGCTTTCGTCGGGCTTGGAGCACCTTATTGGGATGCTTACGCTAGAGGTCAAATCACCGGGCTGACTCGAGGAACCACAAAGGCTCATATCTCTAGAGCCGCATTAGATGCGATTGCCTATCAAACATTAGATATTTTAGAGGCAATGCAAAAAGATGCAGACACCTCGATTCAAGTACTCAAAGTAGACGGAGGCGCTTCAAATAACAACCTACTTATGCAGTTTCAGGCGGACATTTTACAAAGCCAAGTGCTTCGACCGAAGCAAGTAGAAACCACAGCCATGGGAGCTGCTTTCCTCGCGGGCCTCGCGGTAAATTTCTGGGCCTCTACTAAAGAGATTAATAGCATCTCAGAAGAGGATCGAAGATTTATTCCAGAATCCCTAAATTCAAAAATTACTAACGGCATTAAGGGTTGGCACGAGGCTGTGTCAACTTGCCTAACCAAATAACTATGAATATCGTTTTCGCAGAATTTATCGGAACCTTTTTAATGATGCTTCTAGGCCTAGGGGTCAATGCAAACGTTGCTCTTAAAGGAACTAAAGGGTCTTACAGCAGTGCGAGTGCATGGGTACTCATCTGTGCAGGCTGGGCATTTGCAGTCTACATAGGAGTGGTAGTTGCTGGACCAATAAGTGGCGCTCACCTCAACCCAGCGGTTAGCTCGGCACTTTTGATTCAGGGATCATTGTCTATAACTGATTTCATTCTATTTGTCCCTGCACAATTTGCAGGTGCTATGCTCGCAGCCTTAGCTGTGTGGTTCATGTACCGGGATCACTTTGAGGCAACTGAATGTCTTGAAACTAGACGCGGGGTATTTTGCACCGCTCCTGAGGTATACAGCGTAAGTCGAAATTTCTTCAGTGAATTCATTGGGGCATTTGTACTCCTTTTTGCTATTTTCCATATTACCGATCCTGAGGTGCTTGAAACGGGTCAAAAGCTCGGAATGGGTTCGTTAGGGGCACTACCGGTAGCGATATTCGTTTGGGGAATCGGGCTCAGCTTAGGAGGTACCACGGGATACGCCATTAACCCTGCAAGAGATTTAGGGCCGAGACTAACCCATGCCTTACTGCCTATGCAAAAAAAGGCTGACGGCAACTGGTCCTATGCATGGATACCCGTAATTGCTCCGATTGCAGGAGGAATTTTCGCAGCACTATTGCACCAATTTCTGATCAGTTAAAGCGCTCGGTCAGGATAATTGCAGAAAATGCCATCAACGCCCATTGCTTTCATTTGAGCAATATCTTCTGCTTCATTGACGGTATAGGTATAAACCTTGAAGCCTTTAGCATGAATGGCGTCTACCGCTTCTTGAGTAAGATTTTTATACCAAGGGTTAATTGCAATTGCTTCTAACTTTTCGGCCATAGGGATGGCATCTAAGGGATCCTTTTCGGTAAGTACTGCGATAGCTACCTCTGGGTTCAGTTCTCGCATTTTTTCAAGTTCATCCCAACGAAATGATGAAATCACGAACTGGTCAAGACTCCAGCCTTGATGTAAACTGTAGTATTCAATAATTTGGTTGACCTTGGCTGCGGTATCAGCTCCCTTCAGCTCTATGTTTAGAGAAATTCGACCATCTACAGCCTTAAGCACATCTTGAAGTTTAGGTATTTTATGGCCTCCTTGAAGGGTTAAAGCCAACACTTCGGGCATATATAGATCTTCTATTTCTCCGGCTCCATTGGTCAAATCATCTACTCGATCGTCATGAAACACAACAACCTCTCCAGAACGAATACGAAACAC
>DFQX01000022.1:9859-19088 GCA_002381155.1 Flavobacteriaceae bacterium UBA3478
TTTTCGGTGACATAACCCATTGCACCACGATGACCAATGACTAGAAAATCGTCTGAAGTATTCATCTGACAAGAACTTAGAATCATTGCAATAGTAACTAAAATGCTTTTTCTCATGGCTTCAATTGTATTAATAAAAAGGAGCGAGGTTGAACTCTTATAAGTTCTGATATCGAGGACTCAACCTCACTGATGGGATCGTAATAACGATCATAACCCTGTAACTCCTTGTAATCTGAGAGGTCGATTTGACGATCCTCCTCGTTCTTATTCAAAAATAGAACAAGCTTTTCACTTTCAAAAAACCTTGAGATCACATAAACTCCATCATTCGGGGCATAATGTAAGGTCTCACCAAACCTCATCGCCTCTGACCGGTTTCTAAATTGAAATAATTGGGCAAATAAGACTTGGGTTGACTTCTGCTCAGGAGTCAACCCCAACTTGGTAAAGGCATTAATTTCATCCCCTGGCCACCCTCCAGGAAAATCAGTACGGATCAACCCATGATCATGGGGCTTAGCCGTATTTTGCATGAGGATCTCTGTACCGTAATAGAGTTGTGGGGTTCGAGGTGCCATAGCCAGTAGGGCTAGTGCCATATGATGAAGATTAATATCTTCACCAAGCTGAGTATAAATACGATCCATGTCGTGATTATCACCCATGAAAACTAATGCCTTAGGATTCGGATAATAGAAATCATTCGACAAGGCAGTGTACCATTCAATGAGTCCCTTATCCCAAGATTCTTCATTGGTAAGGGCGTCTACCAGGGCCTTTTGTAATGGGAAATCAAAGACAGACGGTAAATGTGATTCATATCCATCCGCATTAGACTCTGACTGTTGCCAATATCCGACCCTGAGGGGATTATAACTCCACTCTTCGCCTACAATGGTAAACTTCGGATACTGGGTTTGAATTGCCTGTGCCCACTCAGCCATAAAGGTAGGATCGTTGTAAGGATAAGTATCTTGACGAATTCCTCCCAAGCCAAGGGTTTCTATCCACCATAAACTATTTTGAATAAGGTAGCGCGCCATAAAAGGGTTGCGATGGTTCAGGTCGGGCATAGCAGATACAAACCATCCTTCAAGCATTCCGTCCTTGTCTTTTTGAGCGGCGTAAGGATCTTGTATCGTAGTTCTACGATGGTTCGAATAAGGAATTTCACCCGAGGTTAAAAAAGCCTCTTGTCCATTAATCCAATCTGAAAAGGGCAGATCACTCATCCACCAGTGGTTCGACCCACAATGGTTATTGACTTGATCCATGATTAGCTTCATCTCGCGATTTCGTAGCTCATCGGATAATAGACGATACTCCTGAAGAGCACCAAATCTCGGATCAACTTTATAAAAATCCGTAATCGCATAGCCGTGATACGACTGCTCGGCCATGTCGTTTATCAGAAGTGGACTTGACCAAACGGCGGTCATTCCCAGATCATTTAGATAAGGAATAGCCTGTATAATACCGCTAATATCACCACCATGACGCTTGTAATCGTGAGATCGATCAACCGTCTGTTCTTTTAGCCCAGAAACACTATCGTTAGACTCGTCCCCGTTGACGAAACGATCAGGTGTAATGAGGTATATCGCGTCTCCAGAATTAAAACCTTTGATTTTCTCAGCGCCAAATTCTAATTCGTACAGCTCATATTCATGTTCGAATTTCGAGGCTTTGTTAGAGAACTCGAAGACCAATTTCTCAGGTTTCTTTACCGAAGAAAGATCTAGATCTATGAAAAGATAATTCGGACTATCTGCCTGATGAACTTTCTTAATCAACTGATTTCGACCCTTTTTCAGCTTTACCTGAAAGGCTCCTACATCATCAGCTTTAACCAGTAATTGCAATTCAGAATTTGCCATCCCTACCCACCAATTGGGCGGCTCGACACGAATATCTTGGGCCTTTGCAAACCAAAAGGTTAACAGAAAAAGACCTAAGAATATTCTGAATTTACGCATGATTATAAGCTGTAGGTATACTTCGTTTCTGGTTGTAATTCGATTCGCTCACCCTTAATTCGGATACTCATTGGTAATTCAGCAGATCTCAGTGTGAAGGTAGCTGCATCCTTAGACACTTCGACTTCAATACTTCTTGATCTAAAAGTGATCGAAAATTTATAACTATCCCACTCCTTAGGAATCTGAGGATTGAAGTGAAGTTTATCTTCAATCAATCGAAGCCCTGCGAAACCTTCAATAACACTTAACCATGTACCCGCCATAGAGGTGATATGTAACCCCTGATGAACCTCCTTATTGTAATCGTCTAGATCTAATCTTGATGTTCTGAGGTACAATTCATAAGCCTGATCCATACGACCAAGCTTTGCGGCCTGAATGCTGTGTATACATGGAGAAAGTGACGATTCGTGAACCGTTAAAGGCTCGTAAAAGTCAAAATGTTTCTCTAATTGTTCTACTGAAAAATGATCTTCAAAGAAATAGAATCCTTGAAGCACATCTGCTTGTTTGATATAAGGCGATCTTAAAATACGGTCCCAAGACCACTTTTGATTGATGGGACGATTAGTGAGACCTAACTCACTAACCGGTTTTAAAACCTTATCTAAGAACCCGTCTTGTTGTAAGAACACCTCTTTAGACTCACTGTACGGGAAGTACATATTTTTTGCAATTTCCTCCCACTTCGAAAGCTCGTTGTTAGTTAGTTTAGCCACACCGATGATTCGCTCATAATCCTCTGGATATCCGTCTTGAACCTTCTCTACTTGTCTCTTGGTATATTGTAGACACCACTTTGCAATGTAATTGGTATACCAGTTATTATTGACGTTGTTCTCGTATTCGTTCGGCCCAGTAACACCGAGCATTACATAAGCATTTTTGTCTTCTGAGTAGTTGACGCGCTGCTTCCAAAATCTTGCAATCGCAATCAATACCTCAAGTCCCATTTCTGGGATGTAACTATAATCACCCGTGAATCTTACATAGTTAAAGATCGCGAAAGCAATCGCTCCGTTTCTATGGATTTCCTCGAAAGTGATTTCCCATTCGTTGTGACACTCCTCTCCGTTCATAGTTACCATCGGATACAAAGCTGCTCCACCCGTAAAGCCCAACATCTTAGCATTAGCAATGGCTTTATCAAGTTGTCGGTATCGGTAGGCAAGAAGATTTCTAGCCACCTCTTCACTCTTGGTTACCATGTAAAAAGGCAAACAATAAGCTTCGGTATCCCAATAAGTACTTCCACCGTATTTCTCACCCGTAAAGCCTTTAGGACCAATATTCAAATCAGGATCTTTACCAAGATAGGTCTGGTTCAAATGAAAGATATTATAACGAATACCTTGTTGTGCTTTGACATCTCCTTTAATCTCAATATCTGAACGCTCCCAGATTTCGGCCCATGCTGATTTTTGAAGATCAAGAAGCCCTTTAAACCCAAATCCACTTGCTTTATCTAGGGCTTCATTAGCTGCGGCAACTAAGTTTTCTTTAGCGTGATATCTAGAAACTGTATATCCTCCAAACTTCGTTAGTCTTGCTGTTTGACCCGAATTTACACGGGTGACATAATGAATCGAAACCTTAGAATCTGAACATTCCTCGCCCGCCGGCTTGATTGCACGCTGATCAACTTCTAAATTCGATTGCATGAAGGTGCAAGTGTAAAATTTCGTCTTATTAGTGTGTGCTTCGATGAAGGCGCGATTTCCTTTTTGAGTAACCTCGGTAGTCGACCAGAAAGCGTCGTCCCAATTGCTATCTCTGTTTTTAATACCACTATCGATATAGGGACGAATCTCTAAATCAATTCCATCCTTAAGCGGTGTGATTTCATAAGAAATAGCTCCAACTTCATCTAAAGCAAGACTTAAAAAACGTGTTGATTTTACTTGAACATGAGCCCCGCTATTTAAGATGACCTCAAAGGTTCTGCAATACCAACCCTCTTTCATATTCAACTCACGGCGAAAATTCAAAACCTCAGCGGCAGCCGCAATATCAAGCTCTTCACCTGATATCAACACTTCGATACCGATCCAATTCGGAGCATTCAACACCTTTGCAAAATATTCTGGGTATCCATTCTTCCACCATCCTACTTTGGTCTTGTCTGGATAGTAAACACCAGCTATATAACTCCCTTGAAACGTATCCTTACTGTAATTCTCCTCGAAATTGGCACGTTGGCCCATAGCCCCGTTACCCAGGCTAAAAAGACTCTCTGCAGAAACTACAGTTTCAGGGCTGTACTTCGATTCTATAATCGACCACTCATTGGCCTCTACTAAGCTTTGATTCATCTATTATCTATCAATTAATTTATCTAAAAATGGAAGGGTTAACTCGGTAAAATCTTTCACTACATGTTTGGCATGCTGCAATGTCTCGGTGTCTCCAACACCAATACTATACATCCCGGCTCGATTGGCCGCCTCAACTCCTGCAATGGCATCCTCAAAAACCACTGAATTACTAGATGCCACATTCAATCCGCTTGCAGCCTTTATAAAAACTTCTGGATCTGGTTTCGCTTTAGAAACCTTATTACCATCTATAATTATTTCAAAATAAGAGGTCAACCCAACACGGTCGAGAATTAAAGTGGCGTTCTTACTTGCAGAACCTAAGGCAACCCCTTGACCTCTCTCTTTGAGGTGATCTAAAACTTTTTTGACGTCAACGAGAATTTCATCCTCAGTCATGTCTTGAATGAGGTTCAGGTAGTCTTCGTTTTTTTCGTGCATCCACTGATCAAAATCAGACTCTGAGGCACTGACTCCTCCACTTTGCAGCAGTAATTCGAGGCTCTTGTGACGGCTTACTCCTTTAAACTTCTCGTTTTCTATTTCATCGAAAAAGATCCCTAGACGATCGGCTAATTTTTTCCACGCCAAGTAATGGTATTTGGCGGTATCTACAATTACCCCGTCAAGATCAAAGATGAAAGCGTTGCGACCACTTCTCATACCCTTGTTTTTATCGGGACAAATGTAATCAAGATAAAGCGATCCGACCTACCTAAAATAATACCACAAGAATAGAACCACTATAATGATTGCTACGGTTAGGTAGCGTTCAATAGGCTGCGTTTTTTGCTCTGCAGAGGCAACTGACCCACGCTCGTAAACTAAACCTGCTTCCACCTCTTTGGCGGTAGATGCATTTGAAAGACTAACTAGTACCATTACGGCGATACTAACGACAAAAAGGAAAATGGCATAATGCAAAAAGTTCATCGTAACCAGTGTGTCAATCATTCCACCTTCAGCCAACTGTAAACCACCTTCTTGAGTCATGTATTCTAAAACTAGACGAGCCATTCCTAAAAAGAAGCCAGTCCAAAGTGCGGCTACTGCACCCTTTGCATTAATCTTCTTATAGAAAATACCTAGTAAGAAGGCTGCCGCGATCGGAGGTGAAACATAGGCCTGTACACTCTGTAGATATCTGTAGATTCCACCGCCCTCAGTCAGTTTTTTCATAAAAGGAATCCATGCTAAACCAACAATTACAAGAATTACGGTAGCAATTCGACCTACCATTACTAATTGTTTTTCACTTGCCTCTGGCTTCCATTGCTTATAGAAGTCAAAGGTGAAAAGTGTTGAAGTACTATTAAACACAGAAGACAACGAACTCATCAGCGCCGCAAGAAACCCTGCCACAACAAGACCTCTAAAACCAACAGGGAGTACTCGTAAAATCAGTGCAGGTAATGCAGCATCGGTAGTTGTGCGAACCTCTCCCGTAATTGGGTTGGTAACTGTAAATAAGTCTGGATACGAAGTCACTGAAAGTGCGTATGCAATGATACCAGGGAAGATGAAAATAAATAAAGGAAGTAGCTTTAGGAAAGAACCAAAAATAGTTCCCTTTCTCGCCGTAGATATGTCCTTAGCTGAAAGTACACGTTGAACAATAAATTGATCTGTACACCAGTACCAAATACCTAAAATAGGAGCTCCTAACAGTACACCTGTCCAGGGATACTCCTTATTTCTCCACAAACTCATAAAGGTATCGGCATCTGGCGAATTCGCCTGAATTGCAGCGGTCACCTCTGACCATCCTCCGATAGCTTCTAATCCGAAATAGGTCGCCGCTAAACCACCCAAAATAAAGATGATCGCCTGAGCCATGTCTGTATAGATAACCGCCTTAAGACCTCCAAAAACAGTGTATAGACCTGTTGCTATTACCGTAATCAATGCACCTGTCCAGAAGGGAATACCCAACAATACTTCAAACACTAATGCCCCTGCGAAAATGGTGAAGGATATTTTGGTGAGAACGTACGAAATGATAGAAACCACAGAGAGATAAGTCCTTGCCCCTTTATTGTATCGACGCTCCAAAAATTCAGGCATAGTAAATACTCCACTCTTAATGTAGAAAGGGACAAATACCCATCCTAAAAGGAGTAAGATCAGTGAAGCTAAAATTTCAAATTGAGCCTCAGGAAAGGCTCCTCTTGCTCCTGAACCAGAAAGCCCAATAAGGTGCTCAGAGCCAATATTACTAGCGAAAAGGGAGGCTCCAATGGCAAACCACCCCAGGTCTCGGCCACCTAGAAAATAGCTAGAGGCATCAGCTCCCGCCTTTTCTTTTTTGGTAACAAACCAAGCAATTCCAAAAATCAATAAGAAATAAGCAGCGATTACAGTGAAATCTATAGCTCCTAGGGTTTCCATAAAGTTGTCATTATGATTAGTAACTTTGCAATTTAGACCTTTTTTGGAATTAACACGGAGTGTTGTGGTAAAGCAATTGTTTTTTGTCGGATTTGTGATTCTGAGCTTGAATCTTCAAGCTCAAATCGGGGATTTGCCAAAGGCTAGGCCCATCATTAAAGGACAAAATCCCAATCTAGGAGTTAAAAATGACTCGAAAGGAACACTACTCAGAATACCTTCTGTACTTGACAGCAGCCTCACCAAACCTAAATCGGGACCTCAGCTCATCGATCAATCGAACCTCAAAGATGCAGGTTTTGATTTAGTCATTGATCCCAAGATCGCACTGGCAGAAAATGCAAATACCAATCTAGCTCGAGGAGATATGTATCTCGGAGACGTCAAGACCTCTGCAGACAATGTGGGAATCGCTATAAGAGATCACGGAGAAATTGACGGGGATCGCGTACTCATTCTTGTCAATGAAGTCGTCGTTGAGTACAATGCCTTACTAGGCGGACGTTTTCAAAAGCTTAATGTAGCATTAAAAGAAGGCTTTAATACCATCGAATTCAGAGCACTAAATCAAGGATACGCTGGCCTAAACACCGCCCAATTATTGGTTTTGGATAACAAAGGCGAAGCGATTAAAAACCAAAGTTGGTATCTAGCCACCGGTTCTACAGCGAAAATTATTGTTGTTAAGACACCAACTCTAGAAGACTAGTAGCGTTCCCCAGGATGGTAGGTTTCTATCGCTCTTCTTAGCACCTCTTCTTTGTAAAAAGGAACCTTCTTAAAAGCGCCGTCTACATAAAGTGAGGTCTGATCGTCGAAATGCTTAGAGCTAGGATCACCACTCTGACCACCTGCTAGTAGACTATAAGCCTCAACCTTATCACCGAATTCTACAACGGCCACAAAACTATTGCCACGGGTACCGTAGATCTTTTTAGTGTTATTGTGATAACGTGCACCGTAGGCGGCCAGTGCGCCCCAGCGACCACTTGCATGCGGAATAGCAACGCTTGGCAAAGAATCACTGAAGGCTTGATAAATTGAGCCATCAATTCTTTGATATCTATTTACCTCACCCCATGCAATCAGCGGCGTGCCAAAATCAGTAATCATCTGTTTTGCAGTGGCTCTCAACAGAGCTAATTTCCTTTTAGGATCACTTTCACTACTTCCCCAAAAGGTCAAATGTTCCAATTCGCTATATCCATTAGGGCGTTTAATTTCTTTAAGAAGTCGAGTGCCATAGAAGTGCGCAATACTCATGGCTTTGCTGTCTAGATTTGTTTTAAAATCCCAAGAGCGCAAAGCTTCGATAATGAAAGAGAATTCTGGGTCTGGAAAACGATCGTAAGCATCAATAAGACCCGGAATCAACACTTCAAAAGCAGGTAAACTCGGATCATAAGCAAGCTGAATCAACGATTTCAAATCGTGTTTTTGTTCATTAGCGAGCATTCTGATGGCGTGAATGCCTCTAAAATTCTCGGGGGCTGTACTCATGTAATACGGATAATCTTCAGGCTTTGGGCTATCGTCCCCAGCTAAGGTGAATGGGGTAGAGTTGCAATTTTCCAACCATCCGGTCGATGGATTTAAGAGCGTGATATGCTCGCTTACCTCATGAAGCCCTTGCCAATCGGTTTCTGGATTAGTACCATCTACAGGTTGTGCATAATCGAATCTGGTATTGCGTTTCGGAATAAAATTCCCATGCCAATAGGCAATATTACCCTCTGCATCAGCATAGACCGTGTTGTTAGATGAGTTCGTTTTAAGGTTCATCATGTTACTAAAACCCTTATATCCATTTTGCTTGGTTCGAATAAACGACTGTTCTAGTGCACGAGCCGGCGACCACATCATCGCCGTAGATACCCATTTATCATCTAACTGATGAGTTACTGGGCCATGATGGGTGCGATAAAGCGTATAAGTCTGTTCAACTAGGCTTCCATCCTCTGACCTAACTTTTAAGGCAGTATCAAAAGATTTTATAGGCCTCCATTGGTTTCCGTATTGATATTCAAGACCGTTTGCAGTCTCGCGAACCTCTTCTACAAATTCATCGATGACGTCGGTGTAGGTTGAGGTATGCATCCATCCGGTCTTCTCATTAAAACCTTGATAGATAAAAAATTGACCCCAAGTCACCGCACCATAGGCGTTCAAGCCTTCTTCACTAACCACATGCATCTCTCCTCTAAAAAAGAACGAGGTGTGTGGATTGATAAGCAACATGGTATTACCCGATTTCGTTTTATGGGAATTAAGTGCAATTCCATTAGACCCTGCAGGTTCTAAAAGTGCAACCTCTGTCGCAATAGCCTCAGATTCTATGATATCAATGGGTCGTTGATCTCCATAAAAAGCTTTGATCTTACGCGTCGAAACCCTTTCAATATCTCCCCCGATAGAACCTTCGCTAAAGTAGTAGGGCATCCAAGGCTCGAAATGCTTGATCACCCGTGGCTCCAACTCTGGATGAGTCTCTAAATAATAATTCACACCATCTGCAAAAGCAACGCAAAGTTCTTTGAGCCAATCA
>DFQX01000078.1 GCA_002381155.1 Flavobacteriaceae bacterium UBA3478
GTCTAAAAAAGCGACTCGTTATATCAGATCAAATGATTGGCGATAGCGCGGCGTTAAATGCTATTCGTTCGATGATTGATAAGGTGTCAGATACATCTGCCCGAGTTTTAATTACTGGACCTAATGGTTCTGGTAAGGAGTTAGTCGCAAGGGCGCTTCATCAGAATAGTTCAAGATCAAGTTCTTCCTTTGTTGAGGTGAATTGTGCTGCTATACCGTCTGAACTAATCGAAAGCGAGCTCTTTGGTCATGTCAAAGGTGCTTTTACCTCGGCACATAAGGATCGTGCTGGTAAATTTGAAATTGCTCATGGAGGTACGTTGTTTCTAGATGAGATAGGGGATATGTCTTTGTCTGCTCAAGCAAAAGTTCTCAGAGCTCTTCAAGAGTCTCAAATTGTTAGAGTCGGTGCCGAAAAATCCATAAAGGTTGATGTTCGTGTGGTTGCGGCCACCAATAAAGATCTTCGTCATGAGATTGAAGAAGGTCGTTTTCGAGAAGATTTATATCATCGACTAAGTGTTATTCTTATCGAAGTGCCTGCATTAGATCATCGTAAAGAGGATATTCCTCAACTAATCGATCACTTTTCAGCTCAAATTGCAGAGCAGATGGGTGTCGTGAATAAACCTATTGATAAAGATGCGTTAAAGGCATTAGTTTCTAGGTCTTATCCTGGAAATATTCGTGAACTTCGCAACATTGTAGAACGATTAATGATTTTGTCTGAGGATAAAATCACTTTAGAACTTGTTAGATCATTCGCCTTATGAGATTTTATTTTGCTTTTATTCTTTTGGTTTCCTTCCAAATTTCAATGGCTCAGACATCTGAGATAAATCAGAAAGAAGATGCAACAACTATTAAGCAGATTTTTGATACGGCCCTTACTAGTGGGAAGGCGCATGATTGGTTGCGATTTCTTTCTTTGCAAATAGGCGGTAGATTGTCGGGATCGGTCGAGGCTGAACAAGCGGTGGAGTATACTCAATCAGAGTTAGAAGCTTTAGGTTTGGATCGTGTCTATCTACAGCCGGTAATGGTGCCGAAGTGGGTTCGTGGGGCTCCTGAATTTGCTTACATTGAGACGACTCCTGGAGTAACTACTACTGTTCCTATTACAGCCCTTGGCGGATCTATAGCTACATCAAGTATGGGTTTAAAGGCTGGAGTAGTTGAGGTAAAGTCACTCGATGAATTGGAGGAGTTGGGTCGTACTAAGATTGAGGGTAAAATCGTCTTTTATAATCGTCCGATGGAGCTAACTCTGATTAATACATTTGCTGCCTATGGTGGATGTGTTGATCAGCGTTATTCTGGAGCTGAAGCTGCCGCAAAATTTGGAGCTGTTGGCGTCATTGTTCGCTCAATGAACTTACGTTTAGATGACTTTCCTCATACTGGGGCAATGAGTTATGGAGATTTGCCTTTAGATCAGCGCATTCCTGCTGCAGCGATTAGTACTAAAGGGGCCGATTTATTGTCTGCAACGCTTTCACTGAACAAACAAACTCAATTCTACTTTAAACAGAATAGTAGAAACTTTCCTGATGTGAAGTCGTATAATGTTATCGGTGAGATTAAAGGGAGTCTTTATCCTGATGAAATTATGGTTGTCGGTGGACATTTAGATTCTTGGGATTTAGGAGATGGCTCTCATGATGACGGTGCGGGAGTAGTTCAATCGATGGATGTTTTATCCCTTTTAAAGCAGGTTGGCTACCGTCCGAAACGCACCATTCGTGTAGTTCTATTTATGAATGAAGAGAATGGATTAAGAGGAGGAAATGAATACGCTAGAGTAGCATTATCTGAAGGTGAGAAGCATGTATTTGCCCTAGAAAGTGATAGTGGAGGTTTTACGCCTAGAGGTTTTTCTTTTGATACTGATAAGGAGACGTTTGAGCAAATCAAATCCTGGTCAACTTACTTTTATCCTTATCTCTCTGATCGATTTGAATTAGGAGGTAGTGGTGCGGATATTGGCCCGCTTAAACCTCAAGGGTTAATTCTGGCAGGTTTAAAACCTGACTCTCAGCGTTACTTTGATCACCACCACTCAGATAACGATCGCTTTGAGCACGTTAACAAAAGAGAATTAGAATTAGGGGCTGCTGCAATGACAGCACTTATCTATCTGATGGATAATTATTTGCCTCAAAAGAATTAATAAAACTTACTTAAAATTACAATTATGCAGGAGGGTATTTACGCTCGATTTACTACATCAAAAGGACAAATTATTGTTCAGCTTACTCATGATAAAACCCCAGGAACGGTAGGGAATTTTGTGGCATTAGCCGAAGGTAATCTTGAAAATTCAGCAAAACCACAAGGTACCCCTTATTACGATGGTTTAAAATTTCATAGAGTGATCGCTGATTTTATGATTCAAGGCGGATGTCCGTTAGGAACAGGTACTGGTGACCCAGGATATAAATTTGACGATGAGTTCGTTTCTGAGCTAAAGCATGACGTCCCAGGTGTACTCTCTATGGCGAATGCTGGCCCAGGAACCAATGGTAGCCAGTTTTTTATTACACACACTGCAACTCCTTGGCTAGATGGAAAACACACGGTTTTCGGTAAGGTAGTTGAAGGGCAAGAAGTAGTAGACGCGATTGCTCAAGGTGATGTTATTGAAACATTAGCCATTGAGCGAGTAGGAGATGCTGCGCAGAATTGGAATGCCGTTGAGGCTTTTCGTGTTTTTGAAAATGCTCGAGCGAAGCGGGAGGAGGAAGCCAAAAAAGCGGCTCAAGAAGCACTCGATAAACTCGCTGCTGGTTTTGATCAAACGGATTCTGGACTTCGATACAAGATTATTCAAAAGGGTTCAGGTGCTCAAGCCGAAAAAGGAAAGAGTGTTTCAGTTCATTATGAAGGAAGCCTTGACAACGGTCAAGTATTTGATTCTTCGTACCGCCGTAAAGATCCAATTACTTTTACTTTAGGAATCGGGCAAGTAATACAAGGATGGGATGAAGGTATCGCGCTCTTAAAAGAGGGAGATAAAGCACGTTTTGTAATTCCGTCTTACCTCGGCTATGGGGAGCGTGGTGCAGGAGGAGTAATTCCACCAAATGCTACCCTAGTTTTTGATGTAGAACTGGTAAAAGTCGGATAATGATCACCGAGCAGTACCCAATCGGACCCTTTCAATTGCCCGCGGTAATAATTGAAGAGGATATCCTCGTGGCTACTGAACAGTTGGAAAAGTTTCCAAGTAAACTAAGCCACTTGGTTGCAAACTGGGATGATCTACAGTTGGATACCCCCTACCGTGAAGGATCCTGGACGGCAAGACAACTTATTCATCACATTGCCGATAGTCACGCTCACAGTTTTATTAGATATAAGTGGGCCTTATCAGAGCAAACCCCTCTTATCAAAGCCTATGACCAGAATGGCTGGGCTTCACTCAGTGATGCGAAGATGCCTATCGAGAGTTCATTGAATCTGATTCAAGCAATCCACAGCAAGCTTGTTTTTATTATCAGAAACCTTAGTACATCTGATTTAGAAAAGGCTTTCATACATCCAGAAAATAATAAGGAGCGTAATCTCAAAGAGAATACGCTCCTATACGCTTGGCACAGTGGCCACCATTACGCTCACTTAGAAAACCTAGCGAAACGCAAGGGTTGGTAATCTTACATTGAGTCACCGAAGAATAAAGCATTCATCAGCAAGCGATTGGTCCCGTACCAGAATGCTCTAAAATTGGTGTTATCGGTGAATCCGATCACTTTTCCACGTCCTATCGATTTTATAGAAAGTGCTGAACTGCCTTTTAATGCTTCTAAATTCTCTTCAGAAATATAGCCACTAAGTAAGGGCGATTGTGTATAGGTTAATGGGTTTTCAAAACTATTTGATCGAGGTTCGATAAAAAGATTAGTGTTTCTGAATAGTGCAATTTTATCGGTAGTATAGCCGAAATTGATGGGATGTGATCGATCAATATTCGCTTCGAAGATTGCTCCACCCGTTACCTGTGCCCCGTAGTAATTCTCTGCTTGATCAAACCTCAGGTTTTTTGCGGCTGCTACATTTGCTTGTCGCGTATTAAAACTCAGAAGTTCATTAGAGTTCAACCAGTTTAAGGCATTTCGATATCCGATAAGTGTTCCGCCTTCACGAACCCATTGCTTCAGTTTTGATGCTGCAGCATCGTTTAGAGGGTTGGGGCCATAACCAAGGCTCGGAATGATAATATCGGTATAACGATCTAAGTTTACCGAAGAAACTCTCGATGCTTCAAGTTTGGTTACCTTGATATTATAACGCTGATCGAATAGGTGCCAGATTTCTCCAGCATCATAGGAACTTATTCCTGTACCTACTAATAGTGCTACAGAAATAGGCTCAACGGCATCGAAATCATTACTTCCAAAGTCAATCCCTTCTGTTAGACCCGTTGAAGCTGAATGAACTTCGAGTGGATGCTTTGATGTAAAATCTGAGAGCATTGCATAAATCTCATCTGATCTCTTTTCTTGATTTTGTAACGGAATCATCAAGGTTCCATAATCATAAGATCTACCCGCAAGTTTGAAAGGCGTCATTGCTACCTTTACTCGAATGCCATTTTGAGTAAGGGCATGAAGCAGTTTTGGTGCATAGTAGTCGTGCCATTCGAAAAGATAGCCGTAATTACTTTTTTCTTCGACGCTACCTGTTGGCATTTCAATCACAGACACAGAAGTCATATTGACGGATGGTTTTTTCAATACCTTTTCACTAGATACGCCGAATGCGTGTGGAAATGTC
>DFQX01000100.1 GCA_002381155.1 Flavobacteriaceae bacterium UBA3478
GTCTTTAGCGTATCCCCAAGTTTCTTTTCGAACTTTTTCATGTAAGAACTCTGCGAATGCTTCTGCTAAACGGTCAGCCAAAGCTTTCACCATGATGCTGTTGTAATCGTCGTGATTTCTCTCAAACTCAGCTGCAAGTTCATCGCAGCCAAATCCTGCGGTTACACAGAAGGTTCCTATGTAATCTTTATGAGTTGAGTCTACAGGAGCTATATAATCTGCTAGAGCTAAACTTTCTTTACCACCTCTTGCACCCTGTTGTCTTAGGGTGAGTAAACGGTCTTTTTCTTCTGTTCTCGATTCATCAGAATAGATGATAATATCATCCCCCTTACTTGCTGCGGGGTAAATACCATAAACCGCTTTGGCAACGAGTTTACCATTCTCAATAAGATCTGCAAGCATGGTATGCGCGTCATCTAGTAATTGCTTAGCGTGATCTTTTAATTCAGGGTCTTCTAGAATATCTGGATATTTACCGTGTAGATCCCAAGTCCAGATAAAAGGGCTCCAATCGATGTAAGGGATTAGTTCGCGTAAATCTTGTTTTTCAATCGTCCATACTCCGGTTTGTTTTGCGGCAACTGGAGGTTCAGCATCGAAGTCGATCTTAAGCGCAGCTTCTCGTGCCGCTTCAAGGGTACGGTATTCTTTATTCTTCTTACGAAGAGGGTATTCGATTCGAAAGGTTTCGTATTCAGATCGAATTTGTTTTTTGTAATCTTCACCGGTTTCTTTTCCGAGTAGTTGGCCAGCTACGGTTACGGCTCTAGAAGCGTCCATTACATGAACTACTCCTCCTTTGTATTCAGGATCGATTTTAATCGCAGTGTGAGCTCGAGAGGTAGTTGCTCCACCAATAAGGAGCGGAATCTTAGCTCCCACACGTTGAAGTTCCTTGGCGACAAATACCATTTCGTCTAACGAAGGTGTGATTAGACCTGAAAGCCCTACCATATCAACGTTCTCTTTGAGCGCAGTTTCAATGATTTTCTCGGGCGGCACCATAACTCCTAAATCGACGATTTCGTAGTTGTTACATCCTAGAACGACCCCAACAATGTTTTTACCTATATCGTGAACGTCTCCTTTTACGGTAGCGAGTAGAATCTTTCCTGCTTTTTCTTGCTTTCCTGAAGATTCGGCTTCGATAAAGGGTAGTAGGTAAGCTACGGCTTTTTTCATTACCCGGGCTGATTTCACCACCTGAGGTAAGAACATTTTTCCTTCACCGAAAAGGTCTCCGACAATATTCATCCCGGTCATTAAATGACCTTCGATCACCTCTAAAGGGCGGTTAACCGAAACTCGAGCCTCCTCCATATCTTGATCGACGAATTCATCGATCCCTTTAATAAGGCTGTGCGAAATGCGTTCTTGAAGAGGTAGTTCTCTCCACTTTAAGCGATCGGTATTGGCTTCTTTAGCCGATCCTTTTACATTCTCTGCGAAATCGAGTAATCGCTCAGTGGCGTCATCTCGTCGGTTCAGAAGCACATCTTCTACGTATTCGAGCAGCTCTTTGTCGATATCATCGTAAACCTCGAGCAGTGTTGGGTTTACAATACCCATCGTCATGCCGTGTTTAATTGCATGATATAAAAATGCGGAGTGCATGGCTTCTCGAACGGTATTATTTCCTCTAAAAGAAAAAGAAACGTTTGAAACTCCACCGCTCACGTGGGCATAGGGTAGATTTTCGCGAATCCAGGCGGTTGCCTTAAAGAAATCAACAGCGTTATTTTTATGCTCCTCCATCCCCGTTGCTACAGGGAAGATGTTAGGGTCAAAGATGATATCTTCAGGATTGAAGTTGACCTTATCCACCAACACTCGGTAAGAGCGTTCGCAGATTTCGATTCGACGCTCGTAAGTATCTGCTTGACCTTTTTCATCAAAGGCCATTACGATTACGGCTGCACCGTATCGTTTGATTTTTTTTGCCTGTGCAATGAAATTTTCTTCGCCTTCTTTTAAGCTGATAGAGTTGACTACGGCTTTGCCTTGAACCACTTTTAAACCGGCTTCAAGGATTTCCCATTTTGAGGAGTCGATCATTACCGGGATTCGTGCAATATCTGGTTCTGCTGCGATGAGATTCAGAAAACGGGTCATGGCAGCAACTCCATCAAGCATACCCTCATCCATATTCACATCGATAATCTGCGCACCACCCTCAACTTGTTCGCGGGCTACCTCAATCGCAGCCTCGTAATTTTCTTCTTGAATCAGTCGTAAGAATTTACGAGAACCGGTTACGTTGGTTCGTTCACCAACGTTGACAAAGTTGGTTTCAGGGGTAATAATTAGCGGTTCAAGACCTGAAAGTTTGGTGTACCTCTCTTTCATAGCTTTCGCGGTTTAGATTGAGCCGCTAAGTCAGCGATTACCTTGATATGATTAGGAGTGGTTCCACAGCACCCACCAATAATATTTACCAAACCTTCATCTAAGAAAGGTTTGATTAGTTCTCCCATTTCTTCAGGAGATTGATCGTATTGACCGAATTCGTTGGGAAGCCCGGCATTCGGGTGAGCCGAAACAAATTGTTCGGTAGCGATTGAACCAATGCGCTGTACATAGGGTCTTAGTTGATCTGCACCAAGGGCGCAGTTAAATCCAACGCTTAGCACAGGAATATGAGAAATAGAAATGAAGAATGCCTCTGCGGTTTGTCCCGAGAGTGTTCGACCACTGGCGTCAGTAATCGTACCGCTGACCATGATAGGAATATCAATACTGTTCTCTTCTTTGTACTCTTCTATGGCGAATAATGCCGCCTTCGCATTTAGGGTATCAAAAACGGTTTCGACTAGCAGAAGATCAGCGCCTCCGTCTATCAAACCGTTAATTTGTTCTAGGTAAGCTTTTTTTAATTCATCGAAATGAACGGCTCTATACCCAGGGTCATTTACATCGGGAGACATACTTGCCGTTCGGTTAGTAGGACCCATTGACCCGGCTACAAATCTTGGTTTATTTGGATTTTTAGCAGTGAATTCATCGGCTGCTTGTCTTGCTAATTTCGCTGATTCGAAATTGAGCTCGTAAACCAAATCTTCCATCGCGTAGTCGGCCATAGCTATAGATGTCGAAGA
>DFQX01000056.1 GCA_002381155.1 Flavobacteriaceae bacterium UBA3478
GCTAAGTCTTTTAAAAACAGATTGCTAAAGGAGCATCCGAACAGTCTTTTTTCGCGACACCTCAATTCAAAAGGAATCGAGACCATTGCAATAGAGCAACGATTGGCTAAGCTGTATATTGACCGCAAGCATCAAGAGTTGCGAGCAACATTTGACAGTATTAACAAAGCTCAATTACGAACTAGCCCTTCTGCAGCCTTATTGTTTGCAAAAAATGAATTCAAGATTGCAGGCCTTGAAGCTTTTGAAAAGGCCTTAGAACAGTTGCGATTGCTCTACCCCAATAGTTATCTATCAAGAAAAGCCATTCAAACCCTTAAGGGGATCAACGCTCAGTCTGAAAAGGCGGCAAATAGTGATTCTGCTAAAAACAGAGTGTCATTAGTATTGGATGTTAGCAAAATGACTTCAGAGGAGCAGGTCAAGTTTCAAAGCAGGCTATCGAAAGTGCTCAGAGCACAGAATTATTTAGCCAAAGCCTATATCGAACAATTTGATACTGATCATACACTGGTTGTACTTCACCGCTTTTTTGAGACTTCTTACATCCAGGAATTTATTGATAACAACACCGACCTCCTGTCTTTGGCCTCTATCTACGTCATTACAGAATCGGAGTATATCAAGGCATATCAAACAAAGAACTGGACTCTTTTTTCTGAAAAACAAGTGCTGTAAATGAGTGATAATAAATTTCGTTCGGCGATAAAGTATAGTGGAGCAGCCATTCAAATGGCTCTTATCATCATTGTTTTTGATTTTTTAGGCGAAAAACTTGGCGAGTATTTTGAAAAGGAATGGATTTCTTCAACGATCACCTTGCTTGGAGTCTTTTTAGCCATGACCTCGATTATTATTCAAGTATTGAAAGAAAACAAATGATTAAGAAAGGATTAAAAGCTATTAGCATACCATTTGTTTTAAGCTTGATCCATTTTCTTTTAAGTGATCAACTAACAAGATCATTCTATCTATTTTTTGGGGCAATGATTGTGTTTGGGGGTTTGATTGTTTTGATATTGATAACGAAAGGCAAATCAGTTTATATTGGTTTTGGGTACTTAGGGTTTCTCGCCCTAAAATTAATTGTGTTTATTCTATTGTATTTCGATGACTTGGAAACACTTTCGGGCACCGATGACATGGAGAAAATAGGATATTTA
This sequence comes from Flavobacteriaceae bacterium UBA3478, assembly GCA_002381155.1. Classification (GTDB taxonomy): domain Bacteria; phylum Bacteroidota; class Bacteroidia; order Flavobacteriales; family Flavobacteriaceae; genus UBA3478. The sequence goes on from DFQX01000056.1 coordinate 1,164, forward strand.
ATTCCGCTTGTTATTTCTTTCTTTATAGAGGTTTTTGGATTACAAGCCGCATTGTCGTCTCAGACTCAAGACCAACCGAATAAAATTAATTGACAAAGGTTTATAACTAGAGAAGAATACTTACCTTTGCCACGATTTTGAAAATTTTAGTGAAAGAAACAACTCACATGAACCTACGAAAATCTGGTAGAAATAAGTTACTCGGCTTAATAAGTTTATTCGTTTTTTGTTCGGCGTTTGCCTCTGGCACAGCACCAAAATCAGACGGTGATTCTGAAGGCCACGGAGCCATTACAAGTGAGTCTGAGATAAGTGAGTATATTCTTCACCACATAAAAGACGCCCACGACTTTCATTTATTTTCCTACGATGATTCAGAAGGCCACCGTAGACACGTAGGCTTTCCGCTTCCTGTTATTGTCCATACCTCAAAGGGAATAAAGACCTTTATGTCCTCTAAATTTCATCATGACGACTCAGGCCATCATGTGGTTGAAAAAGATGGTGTCGCACTAGTTAAGTATCATGAAAAGATTTACGAGCTAGATCAAGGAGCTCATAGAGTTGAGTTTGACGAAGCACACCACCCAACCAACGCTCATGCTGTATTAGACCTTTCTGTTACGAAAAGCGTTTTTGGAATGTTGTTAGTTTTCACCCTGTTGATATTCTGGTTTAGAAGACATGCGTTGCAATACAGAAAGAATAGCATACCTAAGGGATTTTCTAGAATTTTAGAGCCGCTTGTGATTTATGTTAGAGATGAAATCGCAAAGCCTAATATTGGAGAAAAGCAATACAGAAAGTTTATCGGCTTTTTAATGACGGTTTTTTTCTTTATCTGGACGTCAAACCTTTTAGGCTTAATGCCTTTCGGTTTTAATATTACTGGGCAGATTGCAGTGACCTTTTCTCTAGCGCTATTCACATACAGTATCACACATTTTAGCGCAAAAAAAGATTATTGGAAGCACATCTTTTGGATGCCTGGAGTCCCAATCCCTATGAAAATTATTTTGGCCCCAATCGAACTGTTAGGAACCCTGACTAAACCATTCGCGCTAATGGTGCGTTTGTTTGCAAATATTTCAGCAGGACATATCGTGGTTATGAGCATTATAGCCATTGGCATTACATTGAGAAACACCATGGGAGTGATCGGCGCAAGCGCGCTTTCTTTTGCGCTATCACTTTTTATAACCACAATAGAACTGTTAGTAGCTTTTCTACAAGCTTATATCTTTACAATGCTTTCTGCACTGTTTATCGGTATGGCTGTAGAAGAACATGAACACCATTAGTTTGTATTTATTTCGTTTAACATAAAATTTAAATTATGACAATTCCAAATTTAGTAGGTGCCGGATTAATTGTAATAGGTGCTGGTATTGGTTTAGGCCAAATCGGAGGTAAAGCTATGGAGGGTATTGCACGCAATCCAGAAGCGACTTCTAAAATCCAGACAAATATGATTATTATCGCGGCTTTATTAGAAGGGCTGGCGTTTGCAGCGATCTTCCTAGGAAAGTAATAATGAATCTATACAAACAGGGACGGTTGGTTCCTGTTTGGATTCATTTAAAGTCATTAAACAGAACGCATGGATCAACTATTAAACGATTTTTCTCCGGGCTTATTCATTATACAAAGCGTATTAATGTTAGTTGTCATTTTTTTGATGATCAAATTTGCTTGGAAACCCATCATTTCTGCTCTTGATGAAAGAGAGGAGGGGATTAAGAACGCTCTTGAGTCTGCTGAAAAGGCGAAGCTAGAGATGGAAAGTATTTCTTCGTCAAATGAAAAGCTCTTTAATCAGGCTCGCGAAGAACGTGACACCTTGCTTAAAGAAGCCCGTGAAATCAAGGCTAAGATAATTGCTGAGGCTGAAGCAAACGCCGAAGCAGAAGCAGCAAAAATCATTGCTAGCGCGAAAGAAGCCATTGAGGCAGAGAAAAAAGAGGCTTTAGCAGAGTTAAAATCTGAGGTAGCTCAACTTTCTATTTCGGTAGCTGAAAAATTATTGAAAGAAGAACTTTCTGACGCCAAAAAGGACGCGTCATTTGTGAACGGTTTACTTGGAGAGGTAAACTTAAAATAAACTATGAAACACTCGAGAGCCTCATTACGATACGCAAAAGCTTTGTATGCTGCAGCTTCTGAAAAGAACGCTGTCGACGCCGTACAAAGCGATCTAGCATCTATCAAACTAACTTTGTCTGAAAACAACGAATTAGTTGCTGTGCTTGAATCGCCCGTGGCGAGTAGCAGAGTGAAAAGAGCTTATCTCGATCAAATTTTCACTGATTTAAACCCGTTGACAAGCGGCCTGCTTAATGCTCTTGTTAGCAACGATCGACTTGAATTACTTCAAGATGTTATTACTCGTTACGCTGAAAAGCACAATGAAGGTCGTGGAGCAGTTGTTGCAACACTGAAAAGCAGTTCGGCTACAACTGAAGCTTTTGACAACGAAATCATTGCAAAAATCAAAGCCTCTGGTTATTCAGAGGTAAGTCTTGAAAAACAAATTGTACCTGAACTTATTGGTGGATTTGTTTTAAGAATTAACGACCTGCAGTTTGATGCAAGTCTTTCAAAACAACTGAATCGATTAAAAAGAGAATTTTCTAATAGTCTATAACGATGGCAGAAGTAAAAGCAGCTGAAGTTTCAGCAATCTTAAAAAAGCAAATCGAAGGATTCGACGCTAGTGCTACCCTTGACGAGGTAGGAACTGTACTTGCGGTTGGTGATGGTATCGCACGTATTTACGGTCTATCTAACGCACAATACGGAGAACTTGTTGAGTTCGACGGGGGAATGCAAGGAATTGTACTTAACCTTGAAGAGGACAATGTAGGTATTGTACTTCTTGGTCCATCTAAAGAAATTACAGAAGGTTCTACCGTTAAGAGAACACAACGTATCGCTTCTATCAATGTTGGAGAAGGTGTAGTTGGTCGTGTTCTTAATACTCTTGGCGAGCCAATCGACGGAAAAGGAGCTATCGAAGGAGAGACCTTCGAGATGCCTCTTGAACGCAAGGCGCCTGGGGTAATTTTCAGACAGCCAGTAAATGAACCGCTTCAAACCGGAGTAAAGGCGATTGATGCAATGATTCCTGTAGGTAGAGGTCAGCGTGAGCTGGTTATTGGTGACCGTCAAACGGGTAAAACCACTGTTTGTATCGACACAATTCTAAATCAAAAGGAATTTTACGATGCAGGTGAGCCAGTATACTGTATTTATGTAGCTGTTGGTCAAAAAGCTTCAACGGTAGCTGCTATTGCTAAAACTCTTGAAGATAAGGGAGCTTTAGCTTATACTACCATTGTAGCAGCAAACGCATCAGATCCTGCGCCTATGCAGGTTTATGCTCCTTTTGCTGGTGCAGCAATTGGAGAATATTTTAGAGACACAGGTCGTCCAGCACTAATCGTTTATGATGATCTTTCTAAGCAGGCGGTAGCTTACCGTGAGGTGTCACTTCTTCTACGTCGTCCACCGGGACGTGAGGCGTATCCTGGAGACGTTTTCTACCTTCACTCAAGACTACTTGAGCGTTCAGCTAAGGTTATCGCAGATGATTCAATTGCGAAGAACATGAACGACCTTCCAGAGTCATTAAAGGATAAAGTAAAAGGTGGAGGATCGCTAACCGCTCTTCCTATCATTGAAACACAAGCGGGAGACGTTTCTGCTTATATCCCAACCAACGTAATTTCGATTACTGATGGTCAGATTTTCTTAGAGCAAGATTTATTCAACCAAGGGGTTCGTCCTGCGATTAACGTGGGTATCTCTGTTTCGCGTGTAGGAGGTTCTGCACAAATCAAGTCGATGAAGAAAGTTGCGGGTACTTTGAAACTTGATCAAGCACAGTTTAGAGAGCTAGAAGCGTTTGCTAAATTTGGTTCTGATCTTGACGCGGCAACCCTTAACGTAATTGAAAAAGGACGTCGTAACGTGGAGATTCTAAAACAGGCACAGAACGATCCTTATACGGTAGAAGATCAGGTAGCGATTATCTATGCAGGTTCTAAAAACCTACTTAGAGAAGTTCCTGTAACTGCAGTTAAGGCTTTTGAGAAGGACTATATTGAAACGCTAAGAATGAGTCATCAAGAGGTTCTTTCTAGCTTGAAAGCAGGAAAATTAACCGACGAGGCAATTGCAGTACTAACTGAGGTAGCTGCTGAAGTAACTAAACGACACCAAGCATAAGAAAGGCTTTATGGCTAACTTAAAGGAAATACGTAACAGAATATCATCGGTTTCTTCAACCATGCAGATTACCAGCGCCATGAAAATGGTTTCTGCTGCTAAATTGAAGAAGGCCCAAGATGCTATTGTTGCTATGCGTCCCTACGCCGACAAGCTTTCTCTTTTATTGGCCGGCTTAGGACAAAACCTCGAAGAAGGTACGGAGAATGTATATGCTGAAAAGCGCACCACCAAAAAAGTACTTCTTGTAACAATTAGTTCAAATCGAGGGCTTTGCGGGGCTTTTAACACCAATATCATTAAAGCAGTTAAAGCGGCATCTGAATCTTATGGTAAAGATGTGTCGGTTGAAATTTTAACAATCGGTAAGAAGGCAGCAGACGGCCTCAAAGCAGCCAATAGAGCTGGAGACCATAGCTCAATCTATGATGATCTTACTTTTGATGCTTCTGCGACTATCGCAAATGATTTAATAGAAGCTTTCATTACGGAGCAATACGATGAGATCAGACTCGTATATAATTCGTTTAAAAATGCCGCAACTCAAATTGTTAAGAACGAAGCGTTCTTGCCAATGGTAGCTGAGGGAGATGCTTCAGAGACCACCACTGAGGAGTATATTTTTGAGCCGTCGGCAGAGGAAATCGTAAACGAACTTATCCCGAAGTCTCTAAAAATTCAGCTGTACAAGGCGATTAGAGACTCTTTTGCTAGTGAGCACGGAGCTAGAATGACCGCCATGCACAAAGCAACAGATAACGCTAAGGAGCTTAGAGATCAGTTAAAACTTACCTATAACAAAGCGCGTCAAGCGGCGATTACCAATGAAATCCTTGAGATTGTAGGTGGAGCCGAAGCACTTAACGGGTAGTTCGCCGACCCAGTTTGTTTATCTTTAGGACATAAGTAATTATGTCTTGAAAAGTAGTAGGCTTCGTATTCTTCCTTTTTTCTTCGTGGGACTTTTGTGGTCGTGTGGTGCTTATCCAGATCATTACCCGATTGTTCGTGTCGTTGCTAATAAAGTATTACCAGGCAGATCAGAGCGAAGCCCCTATTTTGAGGTTACTTTTCAATTAGCAGAAATTAAATCTTGTGATTGGACAGCAACGATAGAGGGTGTGCCAAAAACCATTGAGCAGCTAGAAGACTCATACCGTCTTAGATTAGATGTCTATCGGGAGGGTGAAGCCGTTTTTATTTATTGTTTGAGTCGCCCAAATCGCAAAACCAAGCTTATCTTACCGCCGTTAAGTCGTCCGATTATAAGACAGTAGATTTATGGAGACCATTAAGCGTTTAGGAAAACAGATTTTTGTCTATGGGTTAGCCACAGCGCTTCCGCGTGCATTATCGTTTCTTTTATTACCCTTATATACTTCAACCTTTGATCAAGCGGCGGGCTACGGTCAGTATGTTTTTATCTATTCTTGGATCGCTTTTTTTAACGTGCTGCTCTCCTATGGTATGGAGACCGCATTCTTCAGATTTTATCACAAAAGTGATAAGCCAGATCGTGTTTTAACCACCTCAATCTGGGCACTTGCCGCATCTTCTTTAGTCTTGCTCGCTCTAGGAATACTCTTCTATGAATTTATTGGAGCCGTCACCGGGATTCAGCCAGAATTTGTAAAGAAGACGGTATATATTCTAATACTTGACGCGTTAGTTGTAATTCCTTTTGCATATCTACGAGCACAAGAACAAGCCATAAGATATGCGGTTGTAAAATCGATCAACGTGGTTATCAATGTAGGTCTAAACATCTATTACCTGAAGTTCTCAGGAACGAGATTCTTAGGCCATGAAATCGATGCCATCTTTGAGGCTAACATCATCGCTAGTGCTTTCACCCTTTTTTGGATGCTTCCTGTTTATTTCAGGTATAAACCGGTATTCGATTATAAGCTTTACAAACAACTCTTGCGGTATGCAATGCCAGTGATGCTTGCAGGAATTGCCTTTACCATCAACGAAGTATTTGACAAGATTATCCTAACTAAATTGGCTGGTGAAGCAGAAGCGGGGATTTACGGAGCATGCTATAAACTCGGAGTTTTCATGACACTTTTTGCAACGGCCTATCGAATGGGAGTAGAGCCCTTCTTTTTTAGAGAAGCAAAAAAGGAGAATAAAAAGAAGCAATATGCAGAGGTCACCTATTTTTTCGTCGCCTTAGCTAGTGTTATATATTTAGGGGTTATGGTGTTTTTACAGCCTATTGCCAAGCTTTTTTTACGTGACGAAATCTATAGAGAAGGCTTAATTATTGTTCCTTTTGTGTTGCTCGGCGCCTTGTTTTTAGGAGTTTATCACAACCTTTCGGTTTGGTACAAGATTACAGATCGAACCTATGTGGGCGCGGTGATTTCGGGCTTGGGAGCCTTAATTACCCTGGGCTTAAACAGCTACCTTATTCCACAAATCGGATATATTGCTGCAGCTATAGCCACTCTAGCAGCCTATGGGACCATGATGTTGATTTCGTTTTTATGGGGGACGAGATCCTATCCGATTCCTTACAAGGTGGCTCCTATGTTGGGATACCTCGCCCTTTCTGTAGTCCTTTCTCTCACCCATTTCTTTTTCTTTTCGACAAGCTTATTGATGGCCTCACTGTTCCTCCTCTTATTTAGTAGCTTTGTTATACTCATTGAAAGATCAACCTTAAAAAGACTCTTTACATCATATGGTACCCGTTAAGATCATTAACAAATCGTCTCATCCATTACCTAGTTACCAGACTTCCCAGTCTGCAGGAATGGACCTTCGAGCGAATAATCCAGAGCCTATTGTGTTGAAGCCCCTGATGAGAGCCATTGTTCCGACAGGCTTATTCATTGAATTACCTGAAGGGTATGAGGCTCAAATCCGTCCCCGTAGTGGATTAGCAGCCAAAAAAGGCATCGGCCTGGTTAATTCACCAGGAACCATCGATGCAGATTATCGAGGAGAAATAGGAGTGATTGTAGTTAACCTTTCAAACGAGGATTTTACTATCGAAAACGGAGAGCGAATCGCTCAAATGGTAATAGCTAAGCACGAAGTTGCGAGCTGGCAAGAGGTAGAATCTCTGAACGAGTCAGATCGTGGATCTGGAGGATTCGGCAGTACAGGAACCGCATAAACAAAATCCAATGAAAATTATCGTCCCCATGGCAGGAAGAGGCTCGCGCCTTAGACCGCATACCCTAACTGTTCCAAAGCCTTTAGTTCCTGTAGCCGGAAGCCCCATTGTGCATCGTCTTGTTAGAGACATCGCAGCCATATTAGATGAACCTATCGACGAAGTTGCATTTGTCATTGGAGATGAAGCTTTTTTTGGTAAGGACGTAGAGGATTCCTTAACCGAACTCGCAGAGAGTTTAGGGGCCAAAGCCTCGATTTATCGTCAAGACCAGCCTTTAGGAACTGGTCACGCGATCATGTGCGCCAAACCATCTCTAGATGGCCCGGCCGTGATTGCATACGCAGATACGCTTATTCGCGCAAAGTTCGAATTAGACGCCTCTGCAGATAGTGTGATTTGGGTGAAACAGGTTGAAAACCCAGAAGCCTATGGAGTCGTTGAACTAGACGACAACGGGCAAATCCAAGGATTAGTAGAAAAGCCGACCACTTTTGTGTCTGACAAGGCGGTTATTGGCATCTACTATTTCAAAGCCGTTGAAGAGTTAAGAGATGCGCTTACCTGTGTTCTTGACAATGAGATTGTGAATGGAGGAGAATACCAGATTAATGATGGTATTAAGCGAATGATGCAGGCCGGAAAGAAATTTATGACCGCAGAGGTAGCGGAGTGGATGGATTGTGGGAATAAAGCTATCACCGTTGAGACTAACCGCCGAATGCTAGGGTTTCTGCACAAAGAAGGAGAGGCCTTAATCAATGATGACGCCGAAATTGTAAACAGCACTATCGTAGAACCTTGTAGCATAGCGAAAGGAGCCAAAATTTACAATAGCACCATAGGCCCTTATGTTTCGGTCGGAAGCCAAACCCATATCGATAACTGCGAAATCAAGGACACTATTATTCAGTCTCAGTCAAAAATCTCAAACGCAAAGATTCAAAACTCAATGATAGGAAATCATGTCATTTACGACGGTGATTTTACTTCACTTAGTTTAGGAGATTACAGCGCCTTAGAATAGAATGATAAAGAAACGAGCAGCCCTTTACGTATTAGCACTCAGCTTTACTTCATGTGCCTTACTTAGGCCAGGGGCAAACGCCGTTTCGAATCGTACAGGATCACATCCGCTCGAGGTTAATCAAAGAAACTTTCAAGAATCAGAGGGAATTAGAGCTCGAATTAAGGCTGAATTAAAAAACGACGCTGATATCAAGGCTGTTACGTTATCAATGCGACTAAAGCCAAACGAAGGAATTCTTTTAAGCGCACCACTCGGTGTTGCGAAAGCTTTGTTGTCTCCAGAAGAAGTGGCCTTTTACAATCGCCTAGACCGAACTTATTACAAAGGCTCTGTTTCAGTCATTGAAACCATAATACCCGCCCAATTAAGTTACGAGCACATTGAAAGGCTTTTTCTGGGACAGCCATTGTTTTTAGAGTCTGTTGAGAGCTTACAAGAGTCAGAACGAAAGGAGGTTAATTTGCTCACCAATAAGACGGTGATTAGTCGAGTGTTTGCCGGAGATTTAACCAAACCCGCTAAAGGTTATTATCGAGTTGGACTCTCTACCGACAAGTCTCAAATCAGCTTTCAAGAGTTTCAGATCGAAGGTTTTGATAAGCTGAAAATCACTTACCAGTACAAGAACAAAGATTCTTATACACCAGAGCTAATACGTTTAGTTGCGGGAGACCGAGTGCTTAATCTTGAACTAGAAGGGGTTCAACTCGACAAGAAATTGACGTTGCCTTTTCAAATACCATCAGGTTTTACGACAATTAAATGAAGCGTTTCTGGTTCTTTTTAGTTGTACTTCTAACCGTCTGTAATTTTTCATTTGCACAGCAGAAGACGCAACAGCAACGAAATCTTGAGAAGCGTAAAGAGGAGATTGCGACAGAAATTGCTCAGATGGAGCGGTTATTACAGCAACAGGCGCGTTTAAAAGGATCGGCCATTGATCAAATCCAACTCCTTGACAACAAGAGATATGCTCTTGAGAGCCTCATAGAGCTTACCGCAAACGAAGTGCAATTGCTTCAGCGACAAATAGCAGAAAGCAATAATCGAATCGACGACCTGAAGGAACAAATCGAAGTAATCAAGCAAGATTACCAGAAAGTAATTGTCAATTCGTATAAGCGAAAAGTCGAGAAAAATAAATGGTTGTTTTTATTAGCCGCTGACAGCTTTAAGGATGCGCGAAGAAGATGGAATTATTTATTGCAATACGCCTCTTATCGAACCACCCAAGCCGAGCGGCTTGTTCGCAAACAAGAAGAATTGCAACAAATTTCAGCCACATTAGAGGATCAACTGAAGCAAAAAGAAGAGAAGGTTGAAGAAAACCGGCGCCAACAAAGAGTCTTGATTACAGACCGCGAAAAACAAGAACTATTGATTGCTAATGCACGAAAGCAAGAGCGTGCCTATCGCCGAGAACTCGCTGATCGAGATAAAGAACGAAAGCGCATTGATTCTGAAATTGACCGGTTGATTCGAGAGGCTATTGAAAAGGCAAACAGAGAGCGATTAGCCAAGGCCAAAAAAGCGAACCGAAAAGATGGCTTTGTGCTCACCCCAGAGGCAGAAGCGTTGGCTAAAAGTTTCGAAGGGAATAGAGGTAGACACATTTGGCCGGTAGAAAAGGGAATTAAAAGTGTTGGGTATGGCACTTATGCCGACAAGTTATATCCGACATTAAAGCATTTCAATAACGGCGTTACGATTGCCACAGAATCTGGTTCAAAGGCGCGTGCGATTTACGACGGAGAAGTAATGAATGTGATGATTAGCCGTCAGGGAATAAAAGGGGTATACGTTCGTCATGGCGACTATATTACCATGTATTATAATCTTCAAGACGTAAGTGTGAAGGAAGGGGATAAGGTGGTTGCAAAGCAAAGTCTTGGAACCCTTCACACAGACAAAGTGAGCGGACAAACGCTTCTCAAATTTTATCTTTACAAGAATACAACTAGGCTTAACCCAGAGGAATGGGTTTATAGGCTTTAGAGAGCTATTCTATCTCGAAAATCGCCTTTAGTTCAGTAGCTTCTTGAGGGTTCATTTTACCAGCTAAAACTAAGCTTAGTTGCTTCCTTCTAAGAGCAGCCTCATACCTTGATTTCTCGAGTTCAGTTTCGGGAATAATCTCTGGAACTTCAACGGGAGTCATGGTGTCATCAACAGCAACAAAAGTGTAAATCGCTTCATTGGCTTTGGTTCGCTCCCCGCTAATTCGATCTTCAATGAACACATCGATAAAGATCTCCATTGAAGTTTTAAAAGCTCGCGAAACGCTCGCCTCTATAGTTACCACACTACCTAGTGGAATTGCGGTGTTAAACGCGACATGGTTTACCGATGCGGTCACGGCTATTCTTCTGCTATGACGTCTTGCAGTGATGTAAGCGGCGCGGTCCATCTTTGCCAAAAGCGCCCCACCAAATAGATGGCTCAAGTGATTGGTTTCGCTAGGGAGTACCAGATCAGTGGTTACTGTTCTAGAATCAGATGGAGTTTTTGGCTTCATGCTAAATAAGGTTGCTTAGGTCTACGCCTTTGAGTTGAGAATAGAAGAAATAGCCTACCGACAAGACTGCTAATACTGCAAGAACGATGGCTAGTTGATAGGCAAAGGAAGGAGAAGAAACTTCTACTTCGACCACTTCAGGCTTTACTTCACCTTTTTTGGATGGCTTATGCTCTTCAGCTTTTTCGACTTCTGGTTGTTCAACTTCCTTTTGAACAGGCTGGGCATCTTCCTTAATAAACGGTTCTTTTTTGGACGGCGGAGCTACGGCAGGGAGACCAAAACTTCCTAGTTTAAGTTGAGAAGCCTCTGTGATCAATTGAATGAGGCCATTGGCTTTTTCAAACCTTCCTAAACCTGCAACGACTAAAGCGCCTTCTTTATTAAGTGTTGATTTCCATTCAAAGACCAACACTTTCAGTTTAGCCTTTACGTCATCAACTTCTAAAAGTTCCTTAGAAGCGATTACCTTAGCTAGTACAGAATCATCGTTTGACAAATGAGGGTTGAATGAAACGGCACGTTTTGGAGGAAGAAGTTCACCGTTTTCATTGATACCAATCCCTAAATAAGCCCCTGGTTCAAAAGCTCCGAAACCAGGCAGTATTACGAAGTTTCTCTCTTCAAGAAGCGTTTCGATATATGGGGCAAGATCCATAGACACAAATATCTTAAAATTTACTCAATTCTTATAGGCCTAAAATTGGGCTGCAAGTATTCTTCAGCCCACTGGGATACCTTTAAGCATGTTTTCGAAGCTAACCACACATGAGGCCTTGTTTTTATTGAGTCAATTTTCAGGACTTTCACCTAAAAATCTACGAGATTTGATTTTGTTAAACGATGATAATCAAATGATTGTTGATTCTTTAATAAGGGGAAAGACAAAAAAATACTCATCGGTATATAAAATTAATCCCTTAGACAAAACAAAGTGTTTCAAGGCCCTTGAGATTTACAGAAAGCAAGAAGCAATAGGAGTAAGATCAATTTCCTTTCTCGACAAAGAATATCCTTTTAACCTAAATAAGATGAGTGATGCTCCTGTTCTTATCTATCGAACAGGAGACGCTGGCGCATCTAATCGGCGACTACCGCTTCTTGCTATTGTTGGTACCCGAAAGATGACCGCTTATGGGAAAGCGCAAATAGATGAATTTTTTCAAATAGCACATGAACCTAATTTTGAGGTCATCAGCGGTTTGGCATATGGTATCGATAGTTATTCTCAAAGTGTTGCAAGCAATTCTGGATTCACGGTTCACAGTGTTTTAGCTCATGGTTTAGACCATACCTATCCTAAATCGCACATTACATTGCGTAAGGGATTAGAGCAAAAGGGGTTTACATTTTCAGAATACCCGATACAAAGTCCTGCTCA
>DFQX01000036.1:0-1115 GCA_002381155.1 Flavobacteriaceae bacterium UBA3478
GATCGCTTGACGATATCTCTGAAATGCTTCCCAAACGAAAAGAGTACCTAGCAGCGATACCCACCATTCAACCTGTCAAGAACGAAGACCTAAGAAGAATGGCCTCAGGTTATGGATGGCGCTCTGACCCTTTTACTAAGATGCGTAAGTTTCACTACGGAATGGACTTTTCTGCTCCAGTAGGAACCCCTATTTTCGCCACCGGCGATGGAGTGGTTAAAAGAGCAGATCAACGCGCCTCTGGTCTCGGTAAGCATATCAGGATCGATCATGGCTTCGGCTATGTAACCATTTACGGTCACCTCTCGAAGTACAATGTTCGACCCGGACAAAAAGTAAAACGCGGCGATATTATCGGTTATGTAGGTAACACCGGTCGTTCGTTAGGGTCTCATCTCCACTATGAGGTGCATAAGGATCGCAAGCAGGTTAATCCGATCGATTTCTACGCAGGAACTTTATCGGCAGCCGACTATGAAATTCTCAGTCAACGTGCCGCCCTATCCAACCAATCTCTCGATTAATGGAACTCAATCTTCGTGATAAACGGTACTATTCAATCGGCGAGGTAGCAGATGCCTTTGGGGTGAATACTTCGCTTATTCGATTCTGGGAAAAAGAATTTGATGGTATTAAGCCTAAAAAAAACGCCAAGGGAGATCGAAGATTTACCCCTGAAGATGTTCAGCAATTAAAGCGAATCTATGAGCTTGTCAAAGAACGTGGGTTTACCCTTGAGGGCGCAAAGACTGAACTTAAAAACAATAAGAAAACTTATAAGAAGAACGAAGAAATCGTTCGTAAATTAGAATCAATCAAACAACAACTCATCTATCTAAAAAACAGCTTAAAATGAAAAAAAGTTATCTCGTAATTGCAGCATTTGTCGGTGTAATCGTTATTACCCTATTATGGTACGTTGGTACCAATAACCGCTTTGTAGAAATGAAAGGGAATGCCACCAAACAGTGGGCCAATGTAGAAAGCTCTTACCAAAGACGATCAGACCTTATCGGTAACCTTGTAAATACTGTAAAAGGTGCTGCAGACTTTGAAAGAAATACGCTTACGGCAGTCGTTGAAGCTCGTGCAAAAGCGACGAGCACAACCATCGA
>DFQX01000036.1:1458-3177 GCA_002381155.1 Flavobacteriaceae bacterium UBA3478
AGCTCAAGGTCAGCTTTCTTCAGCTTTATCACGTTTATTGGTAACTGTTGAACGTTATCCTGACATCAAGGCAAATCAAAATTTCTTAGAACTGCAATCTCAATTAGAAGGCACAGAAAACAGAATCAACGTTGAACGCAACCGATACAACAATATCGCTGGAGACTATAATATTGCGATCAAAAAGATTCCTGCAAGCATTGTTGCCAACATGGCAGGCTTTACAGAAGTTGCCCTATTCCAGGCCGAATCGGGTGCCGAAAGCGTTCCAGAGGTAAACTTCAATTTCTAAATGAAGGCTGAAGAATTTTTTAGTAAATCAGAAGAAGAACAAATCGTTGCTACCATCAAGGCTGCTGAGAAAAACACCTCTGGAGAGATCCGGGTGCATATCGAGGCAAGTAGCAAGGGAAAAGACCCTTTAGAACGGGCAGTCCAAGTATTTCAAGAACTAGAAATGCATCAAACAGAGGCACGCAATGGGGTTCTTTTTTACTTGGCGTACGAGGATCATGCCTTTAGCATATTTGGTGATCAAGGGATCAATCAAAAAGTACCCGTAGGATTCTGGGACTCAACCCGCGATCAAATGCAAACGGCTTTTAAAAAATTAGCCTTTGCAGAGGGTTTAATAGCTGGCATCACTGAGGCCGGTGAGGTGCTTAAAGCGTATTTTCCATATCAATCTGACGACCAAAACGAACTCGATGATTCAATCTCTAAAGGTTAAACTATTTTTTCTCTTAGCGTTGGGAGCCCTTCTTGGAGCCTCAGCACAGTTTGAAATTCCTGGTAAACCTAGAAAGCAAACGGCACTTTACGACTACGCAGATGTTTTAAACAATAATGAGGAACGCGCACTTACTCAGAAGTTAATTCGCTACGCTGATTCTACCTCAACACAAATCGTTGTAGTTAGTATCCCTTCTACAGATGGTGAAGACATTCAGTTTCTAGGCGCGAATTGGTTAAGTGCTTGGGGAATTGGTCAGGCAGGTAAGGATAATGGTATTCTCATCTTATTGGCTCGAGACGATCGTCGCATCGGAATTAATACCGGTTATGGAGTCGAAGATCGATTAACGGATGCTCTTTCAAAGCGCATCATCGAAAATCGAATCATTCCTGAATTTAAAAATGGAGACTATTACGGCGGATTAGATGCAGGTACTGATGCAATTGCCGAGGTTCTTACGGGCGCTTATACTGAAGATCGAAACTTTCGAGCCTCGAAGAAGGTTAATGCAGAACTCGTAATATGGTTGATCATTATCCTCTTCACTGTCATCAGCGGTATCTATCATAACAAAGGCGGTGGCGGATCAAACAGAGGTGGTATGCGCGGTCCTGACCTGATGGACATTCTTATCCTAAGCTCTTTAGGAAGACGCAGCAGTGGCGGAAGCTTCGGTGGAGGTGGCAGCTTTGGAGGCGGAAGTTTCGGTGGAGGCTTCGGAGGTGGTTTTGGCGGCGGAGGCGGTGCCTCCGGAGGATGGTAACTCCTATTTCTTACGCATAAAGATTGTCACAGGAACTCCCTCAAAATTGAAGTTCTTACGAAGATGATTCTCTAAGTAACGCTTATATGGATCTTTCACATACTGAGGCAGGTTGCAGAAAAATGCAAACTGCGGATAATGCCCGGGCAACTGTGTACAGAATTTAATCTTCACGTACTTCCCTTTCAGCGATGGCGGTGGATAATGCTCAATAAGCGGC
>DFQX01000027.1:0-4998 GCA_002381155.1 Flavobacteriaceae bacterium UBA3478
ATGTATTGAGTGTCTTGATTTCTGACAAAATTGAGGTTGTAATTTAAAGCATGGTTTATGAAAGCATTTTTAGAATGGAGGAGAAATTTTATGGTTTCAAATCCTAATCTCTCTGGTTTTATCGCCTTTTTAAAAGGTGTGATTTTGACAATTGTCTATTACGAATACTTTGCATGAGATTTCCTTTTCTCTTTTTAATTCTTGTATTCGCATCGTGCGTAAAGGACGACAAATGTTATGATTTTGTTGCAGGTCAAACATACGAAGTGCCTTGTGATTCTCAAGAATAGGCGGTGATATGAGAAAATATCTAATTAAATATTTACTTGAGTCTATTGTTATCATCACTGGTATAAGTGTTTCATTTTGGATAAATCAGATTTCTATAGATAATGATATAAAAAATGAAAGGTTGAGGGTTTTAAACAGTTTATTTCTTGAAGTCCAAGAGATAGAAAATTATTCTAATGAAAGACTGAAGATTTGGAATCAAGACATTGACATTTACTCCAATCTTTTAAAGGAGGATTTAGATACAGATGCAATAGAAAGTATTGCAATAAGTAAAAGTAGGGTGGAATATAATTTGATTTATTATCGGGATTTTTCCCCTCCTATGAATAGATATGAATCTATGGTGAACACAGGAGATTTGAAATATATTAATTCACAGGAAATATCGGATTTACTCACCCGTTTACATAATCAAGACTTTGGTTTAGTTAAGTCAACGGTGGAGTATGAAAAGTCCTTAAAAATCAATTTAATCAACTTAATAACCTCTAATTATCCAAGAATTATTTTAAGTGGAGAAAATAACGAAGTTACCCTAACAAAATATCTTGAAGAGCTACATAAGGTATTTCAAACGGATAAAAACTTACAAACCGAGCTTTTAGTTCAGATGAGATATTACAACACCCGCATTGCTGCGTTGAAGTATTATTTAATTACTTTGAATGACTTAAAAGATGTCCTCAAGGATAAGATGAGAACTAATTAATGGGTTGATATTCATCTACAGTCACTTCCCCTTTACTATTTTGTAGTTGGTCTAATAAGGATTTCATATTGAAAAAGTCTTGTTCTCTGGCAATCCTTCCATCTCTCATAGTAACTATTGTTGTTCCAGAAAGATTTAGGTAATTACCCGTTGCAGGAATTCCCATAAAGTTTCCTGTATGCTTTCCTTTAAAATTATAATGTTTGATTAATTTATCTCCTCTTCCAAAGGCATCTATTATGGTAAATTCTATTTCTGAAAACCCCTCTAAGTAGTTAAGATAAAAATCTTTGACTGCTTCTATTCCTTCTATATTACCTTGTCCTGTAACTACAACCACATCTTCAGTAAAAGTTAATTCACTTATTGCATCTGTTTCTCCAGAAAGGAATCTATCCCAGAGTTCTGAATACATTTTAACATCTATCTCAATTTGTTCAGATTGCCCATTTAACTTTTCTGTTGGGGATTGGTTACAGCCAATTATTGAAATAAATAGTAATAGGGATAATAAATTTCTCATTTTATTAAGCTTAGTATGGTAAGTTAAATATTTAATTTCAATAAACGCTTATTTTCATATATTGAAATACTTAACAAATAAATAATCAATATGGATGCATTATCAATTTTTTTTACGGTAAGCAGTATTGTAACGATTGCAATAGCTGCCTATGGAGCGATTAAAATGAATCGTAGAAACTTACTTTTAGGTACTTTTCTATATTCCCTTCTTCCTGTAATCGGAGAATCTAATCAGTTTCATTTGACTGGTGATTACGGCAATCTTATAACTGCTGTCGCCTTTTTATGTGCTGCAATTATAACTTTTCCAAGTAAAATCACTTATGATTCTAAGAATATAGCGGCTGTCCATTTAGCCAGAAAAATTGGCCTTTCAATTATTGTTCTAAACATCCTACAGGGGTATATTGTTCTTCAATTAAGAACAGATGTTCCTGCTCAATATGGGTATGCACACTTAGCTTTAGCCTTAATTTTTGTTTATATGATTATAAAATCAAAAAATTCAGACTTTAAAATGGATTAGAATTGAATTTTCACTTAATAATTTTAGAAAACACCCTCCTAAAAAAAGGGTGTTTTTTTAATATAAATAGTACTTACATATTACTCTATAGAGAAGCTAAAAGCTGCTATGGGGCATTCTAACATAATGGTATCCCTAACCGACTTACTTATTCGTTATTTTCGATAAGCTAACTGTTAGGAAAAACAAGAGTTGAGCGACCAAATAGATTTAGGATTTATCCTAAATATTAAACGCCCAACTCAGATTTTTACTGGGCTGGGCGTTTTAGCGCAATTTATTGCTTTGTTGTGACCTCGGCAGGATTCAAACCTGCAACCTTCTGAGCCGTAATCAGATGCGCTATTCAGTTGCGCCACGAGGCCGATTATGGGGTGCAAATATAGCCGATATTATCAAATTGCCAAAGGCTTTATCGATTTTCGAAAGATTGTTTTGACCAATACATTTATTGTTTATTCAATAGCTCTTATAGTTACATAGTATCTGTAGGCAATCAGTAACTTCTGGGTATTTGTGGCTTTTGCTAAATCTACTCTTCTCCTACTCAGTGAGGGTAGAAGCGATCGGTTTAGTTTAGCGAGTATTTGAAAAAAATTCTTTTTCATATAGGTAGTTTCATGCTGTTTAAGATAAGGCGAAGAAAACTATCTTTGAGGCATGACGCAAATTCTTTTGTTGCTAGGGGGCTTAGTCCTTCTAATTTTTGGTGGCAACGGCTTACTTAAATCTTCGGTTTCAATCTCCCTTAAGCTGTCTATTCCTAAAATCATTGTTGGGATGACGGTAGTTTCTTTCGCTACCTCTTTACCTGAATTAGTGGTTAGTTTGAAGGCAGCGCTTGCGGGTAGTCCTGATTTAGCATTAGGTAATGTGGTTGGCTCTAATGCGGCTAATATCGGTTTAGTGCTTGGGGTTACACTTCTCTTTGGATCTATGGAGGTTACTTCATCTTTTTATAAGATTGATTGGCCTGTGATGATGGTTGCCTCTTTGCTATTATTGGGCTTCCTGTATTTTGACGGAGTTCTCTCGCGTGTAGAAGGTGGAGTTTTGGTTTTTGTAATGATAGCTTTTTTATGGTGGCTTCTCAAAATGCAATCAGGCCCTGCCGTTGTTGATGAGTTGCCAAGTGATGACGAATTATTATCTATACCTATGACATTTCTCTACTTGCTTGCTGGCGGGGTAGGTCTTTGGTTAGGTTCTGAGTGGCTAGTAGAGGCGGCTGTAACTATTGCTGAAGATTTAGGAGTGAGTGATCGAGTAATTGGCTTAACAGTTGTTTCGATAGGTACTAGTATTCCTGAGTTGGCGGCTTCTATTATTGCCATGATTAAGAAGGAGAAGGCGATTTCATTGGGTAATTTAATCGGATCGAATATCTTCAATATCATGTCGGTTCTGGGAATTACTGCAATAGTTAGCCCAATAACTGTTAAAGATCAAGGGTTTATTACCAATGATTTATTTTTTATGACCTTTATCGCCTTTGTGCTTTTGCCGTTAGTATTTGCTCCGAGTAAAATGAAATTGAGCTGGAAAGAAGGTTTTGTTCTTCTTTCGATCTACGGCGCTTTCGTTTACAAGGTGATCCTTTAATCGAAAATGATGAGATTAAAAAAGGCCACCCATTGGGTGGCCTTTGTATTTGTGTTAAACTGAGGGTTATACCTTAGCAGATTTAACAGTTTTAATGATGATTCCTGCTACTTGATATGGATTAGCATTCGACGCTGGGCGACGATCTTCTAACCATCCTTTCCAACCGTTTTCAACAGTTGCAATTGGAATACGGATTGAAGCTCCGCGGTCAGAAACTCCGTAAGAGAATGAATTGATTGATTGAGTTTCGTGCTTACCTGTAAGACGCTCGTTGTTATATGCTCCGTAAACAGCAATGTGATCTTTAGCTACTGGACGGAAAGCCTCACAAATTTGCTCGTAAGTCTCACGGTTTCCTGCGTTTCTAAGAGTGCTGTTTGAGAAATTACAGTGCATACCAGAACCGTTCCAGTCACCTTTGATTGGTTTAGGGTGAAGTTCAATGTAGTATCCGTATTTCTCAGTAATTCTATTTAATAAGTAACGAGCTACCCAAATTTGATCACCTGCTTCTCTAGCTCCTTTGGCGAAAATCTGGAATTCCCATTGACCTGGTGCAACCTCTTGGTTGATACCTTCTACGTTAAGACCTGCCTCTAGACAAATGTCAAGGTGCTCTTCTACGAAGTCACGACCCCAAGTGTAACGACCACCTACTGAACAGTAGTATTGACCTTGAGGACCAGGGAAACCTCCTCTAGGGAATCCTAGTGGTAAGTCGGTTTGGTTGTCCATTAAGAAGTATTCTTGTTCGAATCCAAACCAGAAATCGTTATCATCGTCATCGATGGTTGCTCTGTGGTTTGACTCGTGAGCAGTACCGTCTGCGTTGAGAACTTCACACATTACTAAAAATCCGTTCAAACGATCCGGATCTGGGTAAATATTAACTGGCTTAAGAAGACAGTCAGAAGATCCACCTTCTGCTTGCAGGGTTGAGCTACCGTCAAAAGACCAGATTGGACAACTTTCTAGTTTACCATCGAAGTTTGAAACTACTTTAGTTTTACTTCTCAGTTCTTGTGTTGGAGTATAACCATCAAGCCAGATATACTCAAGTTTCGCTTTGTTCATGATGTAATTGAATCGGATTTAGTTCATTAAAGCCCAAATGTAATTGAATTTTTGTGGGATTCTATTTCTTAAACCTATAGTTATCAAATAATTATAAACTTGTTAAAAAACTACACCCATTTTGTGTAAATGTGCATTTAAGTGGCGCTCTATTTGTTAAACATTAGTTCTATTTTTGCCTCAAATACCTATTCATGAGTTCGAATTCTTCAAAACGATACGATCAGCGAGGGGTTTCTGCTACCAAAGACGAAGTTCATAAAGC
>DFQX01000027.1:5350-8070 GCA_002381155.1 Flavobacteriaceae bacterium UBA3478
TCATTGTATTGTGATGCATGCTGATGGCGCTGGAACAAAATCTTCACTAGCATATGCTTATTGGAAAGAAACCGGAGATTTATCGGTTTGGAAAGGGATTGCTCAAGATGCTCTGGTTATGAATTTGGATGATTTGATTTGTGTAGGCGCTACAGAATCGATTCTGCTGTCATCTACGATCGGTCGAAATAAGAATTTGATTCCAGGTGAAGTGATTGGAGCGATCATCAATGGTACTGAGGAATTAGTACGTCAATTAGCCGATTATGGAGTTCAGATTCATACCACTGGAGGTGAAACGGCTGATTTGGGTGATTTAGTTAGAACGCTAATTGTTGATTCTACTGTGACTGCTCGAATGCGAAGAGATGAGGTAATCGACAATGCAAATATTAAGCCGGGAAATGTAATTGTAGGTTTCGAATCGTATGGTCAGGCTACCTATGAAGATACGTACAACGGGGGTATGGGAAGTAATGGATTAACTTCTGCTAGACACGATGTATTCTCTAAGACAATTGCAGAAAAATACCCTGAAACTTATGACCCATCGGTACCGAGCAACTTGGTTTATAGTGGAAGTGTTGGTCTTACTGATCCTGTAGAGGGTAGTCCTCTCGATGCAGGTAAATTAGTACTGTCTCCTACGAGAACCTATGCACCACTCATGAGGAAAATTTTTGAAACCATTGATCGCAATAAAATTGATGGGCTTGTTCATTGTAGTGGTGGAGCACAAACTAAAGTGCTGCATTTTGTCGATGAAATTCATGTGATAAAGGATAATCTATTTGAAATTCCGCCACTATTCAAATTGATCCAGAAAGAATCGAACACGGACTGGAAGGAGATGTATCAAGTATTTAACTCAGGTCATCGCCTTGAAGCCTATACGGATGAGAAAACCGCAGCGGAGATGATTCGTATATCGGAGAGCTTTAATATCCGAGCTAAAGTGATCGGAAGGGTAGAGGCTTCTACCCAAAAGAAGTTAACCATAAGAAGTGAGTTTGGGCAATTTGAATACGCCTAAATCTTCAATTCTATCTGCTCAAATGGCCTATATTTGAGTCTTGCAAAGCGCACCTATGATTGATAAATTAAATATCATTAAACAACGTTATGATGAGGTCTCTGACCTGATCATTCAACCCGATGTGATTGCTGATCAGAAGCGTTATGTCAATTTAAATAAGGAATACACCAATTTGCGTCCGATTGTTGAGAAGCGACAGCAATATTTGACCTTACTAGCGAACCTTGAAGAAGCTGAGGAAATTATCTCAGCTGCCGAGGATGCAGAAATGGTTGAAATGGCCAAAATGCAATTGGATGAGGCCAAATCGGCCCTGCCTCCGCTAGAAGAGGAAATAAAGTTTTTACTGATCCCAAAAGATCCTGAGGATGCAAAAGATGTTGTTATGGAAATTCGCGCCGGTACTGGAGGAGATGAGGCTAGTATATTTGCTGGTGACCTTTATCGAATGTACTCCAAGTACTGTGAGAGTAAAGGTTGGAAGACCAATGTGATTGATTTAAATGAAGGTACGGCTGGTGGTTTTAAAGAGATCCATTTTGAGGTAACGGGAAATAACGTTTATGGCACCTTAAAATTTGAGGCTGGTGTGCATCGGGTTCAGCGCGTCCCGCAAACTGAGACCCAAGGAAGGGTACATACCAGTGCCGCGACGGTTATGATTATTCCTGAGGCTGAGGATTTTGATGTTCAAATCGATCCGAAAGATGTAAGAATCGACTTCTTCTGTTCTTCAGGTCCTGGCGGGCAATCGGTGAATACGACCTATTCTGCGGTTCGATTGACTCACATACCAACTGGGCTCGTGGCACAGTGTCAGGATCAAAAATCTCAGCACAAGAACAAAGAAAAGGCCTTCAAGGTATTAAGATCTCGTCTCTATGACTTAGAGCTTGCCAAGCGTCAAGAAGAAGATGCGGCTAAGCGCAATTCACAGGTGAGCTCAGGTGATCGTTCTGCAAAGATTAGAACCTACAACTATCCTCAAGGTCGAGTAACTGACCACCGAATTGGACTCACGCTTTATGATCTTCAAAACATCATTAATGGTGATATTCAACGCATCATCGATGAGCTTCAATTAGTAGATAACACAGAGAAATTAAAAGAGGCCTCTGAGTCTTTCTAACATGAAAATAGATCGTCTAGTAGCGCAAATACGCGAGAAGCAAAGTTTTTTATGTGTCGGATTAGATACCGATCTCGAAAAGATTCCCACACATTTAAGAGATGCCGAAGATCCTTTGTTTGAATTTAATAAAGCAATCATTGATGCGACTGCGGATTATTGTGTGGCATACAAGCCTAATCTTGCCTTTTACGAGGCCTATGGAGTTAAGGGTTGGAGATCGCTTGAAAGAACGATAGCTTATCTGAATGAAAGCTATCCGGATCATTTTACTATCGCTGATGCCAAGCGCGGTGATATCGGAAATACAGCCGAGCGTTATGCTGAAGCTTTCTATAATGGGCTTGGATTTGATTCAGTTACGCTTTCTCCTTACATGGGAAGTGATGCTATTGAACCGTTTTTGAAACAAGAAGAAAAGTATCCAATTGTTCTTGCCTTAACCTCAAATAATGGCGCTGAAGACTTTCAGTACCATGGATCCGATAGTGCAACACTGTTTGAACAAGTCATTCGAACTACTCAAAATTACAGCAACTCAGAGCGAGTGATGTA
>DFQX01000027.1:8416-10447 GCA_002381155.1 Flavobacteriaceae bacterium UBA3478
CCTGATGCCTTTTTTCTAGTTCCTGGTGTGGGTGCTCAAGGAGGTGATCTTAAAGCAGTTTACGACAATGGTAAAAACGATTCGGTTGGGTTGCTTGTCAATTCTTCTCGTGGTATTATTTATGCAAGTTCTGGACAAGATTTTGCAGAGGCTGCTGCAAATTCTGCCAAAGAACTACAAGAGCAAATGAAAAGTTTGCTAGATTCATAGTCATGTTACATTACACTACCTACACCGAGGCTGATAGTGATCAGTGGGTAACCTTCGTTCACGGTGCGGGAGGTAGTTCTACGATTTGGTTTCGCCAGATTAGAGATTTTAAAAAGCACTTTAATGTTCTTCTACTGGATCTCAGAGGTCATGGAAATTCTAAATCGAATCTGGTTAAGGCCTTACAGCGTTATACCTTTGATTCAGTCACCGATGATATTGTTGAAGTTTTAGATCATCTAGGTATTAAAAAATCTCACTTTATAGGGATTTCACTAGGCACTATTCTTATACGAAATATCGAGGATCGATACCCTAATCGCATACACGCGATGGTCCTTGGAGGTGCCATTGTAAAGCTAGATTTTAGATCTCAATTACTGATGAAGTTAGGTAATTGGTTTAAATCGATGATTCCTTATCTATGGTTATATCGATTCTTTGCCTTTATTATAATGCCCAATAAAAATCATAAAGAATCTAGAAATCTTTTTGTTCGAGAGGCGAAGAAATTGTACCAGAAAGAATTCTTACGATGGTTTAAACTAACGGCTGATCTCAACCCACTTCTACGTTTTTATCGAGAAACTCGGTCTATGGTACCAACACTCTATTTAATGGGTGAAGAGGATTATTTATTTCTCCCTCCGATAAGAGAATTAGTGGGTGCTAATCCATTAGCCGATCTTTTTGTAGTTGAAAAATGTGGTCACGTTGTAAATGTTGAAAGACCACAGACTTTTAACGAAAAGGCACTCGAATTTTTAAAAGGACTTTCTAGTTAATAAGGCTACTCCACCTTTTGTGATTCATTGAAAGATACCGCTGGTATTTTCTCAGTTCGTCTAGAATTGCTTTGGTGTAATCACTAGGCAGGCTAGCATCATATTCTAAGCCCTTTAGGTAATACTGCAGATTTCTAACTAAAATCAAGGCAAACTGAACGATTTTGCCTTGCCCATGAAAACTAAGGTCTTTAGAAAGTGCATTGTATATACTAGACTTCAACAGAATGCTATCACTAATTATATGATTGGATAGTTCTAGACTAAATGACTTTAGTCGCGGCTGACACGCAGAAGCCTGACTCACTTTTTCGGTGAGGTCGCAAATCGTAAGGGTTCGCTGATATAGGGTTCTTGATGCTAACATACCCTACGAAATTACTTTACTCTATGGGGTTATGAATATAGATTATAAGGTGATATTGTATATTAACTAATATAAATAAGGTATTTTAGTTAAAATATTTTGTTTTATAAATAATGAATCGGTTAGATAAAATTGATTGGCAAATACTGAAACAACTCCAGCAAAACGCTAAGACACCACAGTCTGCTATCGCAAAGGTTGTCGGCCTCAGTGCTCCTGCCGTAGCAGATCGAATTAGGCGTTTAGAAGATCGTGGTATTATTCAAGGTTATCAGCTCGCTATCGACTCTGAGCCTCTCGGTTATCAATTGCATGCCATCATTCACCTTCGTGCTTTTGTGGGAATGCTTAAGCCATTTCTCGAAAAAGTCAAATCTTTAAGGGAGGTGCGCAATTGTTATCGAGTTACCGGAAATGAGAATATCATCATGGAGGTCGTATTGCGTGACCAAAGGCACCTAGAAAAGCTAATTGATTTATTAATTTCGTATGGTGAAACTAGAACGCATATTGTTCTATCCCAAGTAATTAAAAATGCTCCGATACAGCGTCCATACTTTAATTAATCTTTTATTGTTTACCCTTTGGTTGTCGGTAGTTTCCTGTCAGGAGAAGCGTTATCACGCTGAGGCTACTCATGTTAACTTAGATACTGTACCTGAGCACCTA
>DFQX01000045.1:0-6083 GCA_002381155.1 Flavobacteriaceae bacterium UBA3478
TGACTCACAAGCTCAGCAAGGCCTGGTTCGTACACCGGAAGCTGGTCTAAATCATCATGATTCCAAAGTGCGATACGTTCAGGGTTAATATCTGCTACGTTGACCGTTATCTCAGGACACTGTGAAGCGATGACCGTCATCGTTGGTCCTCCAACGTAACCAGCACCGATACAGCATATGTTTTTAATTGCTTTCATGTTCTATTTAAATAGCGATTCAAAGGTAGTTAATACTGAAGTTTCACAAGGTACTTAAGTTACAGCGTAACGAAACACCAATTATTTTCCGATACAGAAATTAGAGAAAATAGACCCTAAAAGATCATCGGTGCTAACCTCACCCGTAATCTCTCCTAAATGGTGAATCACTTTACGAAGTGATATGGCAAAAAGGTCACTTGGTATATTTTGGGCAATGCCTGATTCTAACTCGAATATTTCTTGTAGTGCACTATGCAAGGAACCGTAATGTCTCGAATTACTCACTACCGTTTCGTTTGTCCCAGTTTTTGCTTGTAATACTCGTTGTACGAGTAGGTGCTTTAAGTCATCAATGGCAATTTTATTTTTTGCCGACAGCGATAAAAACTGAACGTTTTTAGGAACCTCAAGATTTAAATCTTGATTAAGGTCGATTTTATTCAATAGAATCATCGTTCTCGAACGATCAATATTATGATTGTCGAGTAATGAAATGGTTGTACTAAGGTCAGTCTGTGTCGTAGACACAGCATCAATGAGTAGGATTACAATATCAGCCTTCTGAGCACTTTCGATCGATCGAACGATTCCCAACTTTTCAATTTGGTCACTCGTTTCTCTAATGCCTGCGGTATCAATAAATCGAAACAGAATACCGTCAATAATCAAGCGATCCTCAATGGTGTCCCTTGTAGTACCTGCAATATCACTGACAATTGCTCGCTCCTCATTTAGAAGTGCGTTTAATAAGGTGGATTTACCTGCATTGGGTGCACCTAGTAAGGCTACCGAAACACCTTGTTTGATTGCGTTGCCATAAGCAAACGAATCTAGAAGCTCCTTAATTGATTTTTTTAGTTTTTCTAATAAACTTTTCAATTCATCCCTACTCGCGAAGGTCACATCTTCTCCTGAAAAATCTAGTTCTAGTTCAATCATAGAAGCCATGTGGATGAGTTGAGCCCGAAGATCTTTAAGTGCTTCTGTAAATCCGCCTCTCATTTGGTTGATAGCCAACTTATGTGCAGCTTCACTTTCTGAAGAAATGAGATCAGCTACCGCCTCAGCTGTGGTCAGTGACATTTTTCCATTCAAAAAAGCACGCTTGGTAAATTCTCCAGGTTCTGCAATTCTACAACGTTTAGTCGCAACGAGCTGATTTAAAAGTGTTTGCTGAATATAGGTGCTCCCATGGCATGAAATTTCAACTACGTTTTCACCAGTATACGATCTAGGTGCTTTAAATAGACTTACTAAAGCTTGGTCAATAATTTGATGATTGAAGACAATATCTCCTAGATGTATGGTATGAGAATCCTGGTCACTTAATTTTTTGGGTCCTAGAGGTTTAAAATGTTCGTTTATTAGATCGATGGCATCGGGTCCTGATAAACGAATTACGGCAATAGCTCCTGCACCTGGCGCAGTGGCTATTGCCGCAATGGTATCGTTGAAAAGCATATTAACTGTTTAGCATCACCGGCATAACAAGCATGGTAATACTTTCTCCGGCATCAAGTCCATCAACAGGTGTCAGTAATCCTGCTCTGTTAGGTAGGCTCATTGCTAATTGTACATCCTCACAATCAAGGGCGTTAAGCATTTCTGTTAAGAAGCGAGAATTAAATCCGATCTGAAGATCATCACCTTGATAGGAACAACTTAAACGTTCGTCAGCCTTGTTACTATAATCAACATCTTCAGCCGAAATATTAATTTCAGCGCCTGCCATTTTAAGGCGAATTTGGTGAGTGGTCTTATTAGAGAAAATCGAAACTCTTCGAACTGAAGCTAGGAATTGCGCTCTTGAAACCGTTAAAAGGTTCGGATTTTCTTTTGGTATTACTGCTTCGTAATTAGGATACTTACCATCGATTAAACGACTGATAATTTCGATATTGTCGAAACTAAACTTGGCATTAACCTCTGTATGAGTAACCGAAACGTTTTGATCATGACCAATCAGTATGCTTTTAAGCACATTTAATGGCTTCTTAGGCATAATAAATTCGGCTGCCGAGTTGGCACGACAATCGTCTCTTCGATACTTCACTAACTTATGTGCATCGGTAGCAACAAAAGTGATGTTTGAAAGATCACATTGGAATAATACACCACTCATCACAGGTCTCAGATCATCGTTACCAGCAGCGAATAATGTTTTAGAAATAGCTGTAGCTAAAATATCTCCTTTAATTTCAAAACCTTCGGCTTCGTTAAGACTTACGGGTTTTGGGAAATCATTACCATCTGCAGAGGCTAAGGCGTACTTACCATTTGCGGCACTGATTTCTACCGTACCATTGTCAGAAACGATAAAGGTGAGAGGTTGTTCAGCAAATGTCTTTAGAGTATCTAGAAGAAGTTTTGCTGGTAATGCAATTACGCCAAAGTCACTAGAATCAACCTCTAATTCTGCACTGATGGTTGTTTCTAAATCTGAGGCGATCAGCTTTAAGCTTGATTCCTTTAAATCAAATAAAATATGATCTAAAATAGGAAGGGTGTTATTAGTTGCAATAACTCCTCCTAATATTTGTAGGTGATCCTTTAAATAAGAACTTGAGACTATAAATTTCATAACACAAATATATTTGAAAACTAGGTTTTGCCGACCGATTTAAGTTTCACTTATAAACAATAGGTTAACACTTGAACCTATTTGCATTCCTAAAAGTGTCTCGGCAGATCCTGACGACCCTGGCACTCCTTTATAGATACTAATTTGCAGATGACCAGCAGTGTTGTAATGAGCAATTTGTTTGCCTAGTGCAGCCCTATTGGCTGATTCGTCTTTTAGTATTCTTGAGGAGAAATCATTCAGGTTTTCATAGATGTGATCAATCTGATGATTTCTAAGATGAACCTGTGTTTTTCGCCCTGATCTTCTCGCCTCAACATCTACCTTACGGATGTTCGATACAAGATTTCCGAATCGATCAATATAGATCACTTCACCAAAGATCTGACTAGCATCCTCGCCAATGATTCCGAACTGCTCAGGGTAATTGTATAAGTCTTGTACCTGTTTCCCAAGCAGAGCCAATGACCCGCCTTTTAATAGGTGGGTGGCAACTTTACTAAAGGTTTCTAACTCTACAAAATCTGAAAAGTCTGTGTAAGCTGTAATTACGATTACCTCTTCAATATTAGATAAACCGACGATGGCTGGAATAATGCCGTTATCAGCAGCTATAAAAAAGTGATTTTTTGCCTTTACAATAACATGACGCCCACCAGGGGTAATCGAGCTATTTATGCCAATGATATGAATACTTTTTTCTGGAAATTCTGAGTACGCGTTTCGTACTACATAGGCAGCCTCTTTAAGATTAAAAGGACTGATTTCGTGTGAGATATCAACAATACTTGCCGAAGCATTTAAGGTCAGTATTCTCCCTTTTACTTGAGCTATAAAGTGATCTTTCAGACCAAAATCGGTGGTCAAGGTGATTACTGCCATGAATTGTTAATAGAATTATAGATTCCTCTGTGGGTATTTTAGCTAAGTTTGTTTGAGGTAAAATTAGTGAAAAGATATTTTGAACGAACTCATCATTGAACTTACAGATATCAGTGCCCAAGACTTTTTTGGGATGAATAATGAGACGATAACCTCTCTCAAGAATTATTTCCCAAAATTGAAAATTGTTGCCCGCGGGAACAAGGTTAAGGCCTTTGGTGACGAAGTGGTATTAGATGAATTCGAAAAGCGTTTTGATTTGTTAACCTCTCATTTTGCACGCTACAACCGACTAGATGAGAATAGCCTCGAGCGTATTCTTGCTTCAGACGATTCTGAGGTTACTGCACTCAATGATATTCCAGAATCTTCAGATGCTACCCTCGTTCACGGAGTTAATGGGCGAAAAATAAAAGCTCAAACTCTAAATCAAAGAAGATTGGTTGAGGCTGTTCAGCAAAACGACATGGTATTCGCTATTGGTCCTGCGGGGACCGGTAAAACCTACACAGGTGTAGCGCTTGCCGTAAAGGCGCTTAAAGAAAAACAAGTTCGTAGAATCATTTTAACCAGACCTGCCGTTGAAGCAGGAGAAAGTTTAGGGTTTTTACCGGGGGATTTGAAAGAAAAGTTAGATCCGTATATGCAGCCTTTGTACGATGCACTGCGAGATATGATTCCTCCTGAAAAATTAGAGAATTATCTCGAGACTGGTGTGATTCAAATTGCTCCAATGGCATTCATGCGCGGAAGAACTCTTGATGGCGCCTTTGTAATTCTCGACGAGGCTCAAAATACCACCCACGCCCAAATGAAAATGTTTCTTACCCGGATGGGAAAGAATGCCAAGTTTCTTCTTACAGGTGACCCTGGACAGATTGATTTGCCACAAAGAGTAATATCAGGATTAAAAGAGGCGCTCCTTGTTTTGAACAAAGTCGAGGGAATTGGAATTGTTTATTTAGACGATAAAGACGTAATTCGCCACCGCTTAGTTAAGAAGGTTATAGATGCCTATAAAAACATAGAACATCAAAATTAAGATGACGAACACATTGATGCATAACGACTTTCATTTTAAAGGACAAAAGTCGGTTTACCGAGGAAAAGTAAGAGAGGTATATACCCTAGATAACGGACTATTGGTGATGGTTGCCACCGATAGGCTTTCTGCTTTTGACGTTGTTATGCCCAAAGGAATCCCTTTTAAGGGGCAAATATTGAACCAGATTGCCACACGTATGCTTCAGGAAACCTCTTCAAAGGTTCCGAATTGGTTGCTTGCTACTCCTGATCCTAATGTTGCCATTGGAAAGGCTTGTGAACCCTTTAAAGTTGAAATGGTAATTCGTGGGTATTTAGCGGGACACTCGGCACGTGAATACGCTAAAGGTAAGCGTACGCTGTGTGGAGTAGCCTTACCTGAAGGTCTTAAAGAAAATGATGCTTTTCCAGAACCTATAATTACTCCAGCAACAAAAGCGGAACAAGGAGATCACGATGAGGATATCTCACGAGAGGAGATTTTATCAAGAGGAATTGTAAGTGAAGCTGACTATTTAGTACTTGAAAAATACACTCGTACTTTATTTGAAGAAGGCACTCGTATTGCAAAGGAGAGAGGGCTTCTCTTAGTAGATACCAAATATGAATTCGGGAAAACCGATGAAGGAGAGATCGTCTTAATTGATGAGGTGCATACGCCTGATTCATCTAGATACTTTTATGCGGATACTTATGAGGAGCTTCAAAGAAATGGATCACCTCAAAAGCAACTATCAAAAGAATTTGTTCGACGTTGGTTGATCGATAACAATTTTCAGGGACTTAAGGGGCAAACGCTACCACACATGAGTGACGAATATATTGAAGGAGTATCTGAGCGTTATATTGAGTTGTACGAAGCGATCACTGCTGAAAAATTTATCAAAGCAGATACCGATGACTTACAAGTGCGGATTGAAAAAAATGTAAATGACTATTTAGAAAACTTATAAAGTTTTTTTTAGAGATAATTGACTGAAAATCATTTATTGTCAGGTAAATAGCGTTCCTTTGCAGCAGAATTAAATTTATTATGACTGGAACAGTAAAATTTTTCAATGAAACCAAAGGTTTTGGTTTTATTACCAATGATGAAACAGGAGAAGACGTGTTTGTTCACGTAACTGCTTTACGCGGGCTTCGTATTAACGAAGGTGACGCTGTTTCTTACGAAGAAGAGGCCGGAAAAAAGGGTACTCAAGCCGCCAATATTGAATTGATTTAATACAAACAATATATTGCGTTATCAAAAAGCAGCCTTTCGGCTGCTTTTTTTATGGATTTATTTAGAGAATAAAAAAACCGAATAGCTGCTGAGATATTCGGTTCTTCTGATTGTAGCGAGGGGGGGAATTGAACCCCCGACCTCAGGGTTA
>DFQX01000045.1:6392-6619 GCA_002381155.1 Flavobacteriaceae bacterium UBA3478
AGCTACCTCGCCAATTGTGGTTTTTAAGAGGCTGCAAATATAGTTTATTATTTTTTTTAATCTCAACAATTTATTTAAATTGGCCACAATAGCCTTAGAAAATAGGATAACATGACGAAGTTTGAAATTGAGTTTGTGGTGCATTCCTCACCATCTTTATTATTTAATTATATATCAACTCCTTCAGGATTATCTGAATGGTATGCAGATAACGTTAATTCACGTGG
>DFQX01000045.1:6928-7288 GCA_002381155.1 Flavobacteriaceae bacterium UBA3478
TATTTGGGATGAGTCTGAAGAGGAAGCTCTGCTTTTGAAAAAGAAGACCGATGAGTTCGTTCGTTTTAAATGGATGTACTCTGAAGATGATGATACCTATTTCGAGATGCGTATTGTTGTCGATGAATTGACCAATGATGTTAGTCTCTTTGTGATTGATTTCGCAGAAGACGACGAAGTTGATGAGACTAAAATGCTTTGGGAGAACCAAATTGATGATCTAAAGAAAATCATTGGTTCAGTATAAATAACTTTAAGTTGCTATGAAATTTTGTAATGTCAACGGGTCATTAATTGATTCGGATGAATCTTTGTTGTCCCTAAACGATCTGGTCTCGAGGTATTCCATAAAAGTTTATG
>DFQX01000107.1:0-1882 GCA_002381155.1 Flavobacteriaceae bacterium UBA3478
GTGATCACTTACTTTGTAAATTTATTGTTAATTGTAGTTTACAATAATTAGTGTTTGTTTAACTTTGAATTACAAAAACTTAGACGTTAACGATTAATGTAAAACAGAAGCAAAAGATGAAAGAGAAAATTAAATATCAAGGTACACAGCCTAAGTGTGCATGTGCTGTAGGACTTGATTTGTTAGGCGATCGTTGGTCGCTAATTATTGTAAGAGATCTGTTCAAAGGATATAGTACTTATTCTGATTTTCTGCGGAAAGCCTCTGAAGGCATTGCTTCTAACATTCTGAATGATAGACTAAAGAAGCTAGTTTCATTAGGTATTATCGATTATAGAAAGAAAGAATCAGATCGTAAAATCAAAGAATATTACTTGACAGACGCGGGTATAGACTTATACCCTGTGATTTATTCTCTTCAAAATTGGGCTACCAAGCATGTTGATTTTCAATATACTGAAAGAACAACGAATTGGAAGGCATTCAATGACGCTACTTCCCAAGAAGAGGTAATCAATCACTATGTTGAGAATTATAAGAAAATACGAGCCGAGAGTTTCGGTTTTTAGATGAAAAAAAGGGAGTCATATGACTCCCTTTTTTTGGTACTTAAAGTTTGGATTGGGTTTATCTGAGTACCATAACTTTTCTTAGAATATGTGAGTTTTTTAGAGTTCTGATTTCATCAAAACCTCTCCAGAATTCTTCAGCTTCATCGGAGATTTCCCCGGTTGAATTCCTTACCTCATATAGGTCATTAAGGCTATTGTAAAAGTCTACAGTCATATAGTTGACGGGGTGATCAGTGCCTAAATAGTTTAAAATTTTATGAAGACCCCAACCTGTTTTGATCTTATCGTTTTCTTTAAAATTAGGCATAAATATCTCTAATTCTGCTTTCTCGTATTCGTCTGCTTTATAAGGATCTACCGCCATGTAGTTTATTACGGCAATATCTGTAGGAACACCACCTGGTTCTAGTTGAGGCCCATACCCGCCTTTCACACTGGTAGTGATAGCTTTATTTTTGATATAATGACTCATAGCTCTCTTCTCCGCTGCCTTGCGATCAGTCGAAGATTTCCCTTTCATAGAGTTTAATGGGCTGGTTGTGAAAGTAGGTTCGCTATGAAGAGTAGCATAAACAAAAGTTGTTGTCATTTCATTCACATCAGAATTGAGGATTTGCCACATGTCCCAACCCATGATATTTCCTTCATCGATTTGGTGTTGCCAAAAATTGGAATAGTATTCTCTTTCTAGCTCAATATGCTCTGAAACATCCTTATTGTGTATTTGTCCATACCAAAGAGAAACGTACATTTCTTGCGCATTGACAATGAGCCCGCCAGCAAAAAGTAGCGCATAGAATAAAGTGTTTTTAAAAATTTTCATAATTATCTGGATTATTGGTTAAATGAATTCATAAGTCCATTGAAGTCAAAGTAGTCGCCCCCTCTGACGATTTTACCATCTTTAAATTCCATCGCATGGTATGATGTTAATTGGAATGGAATACCAGTTTCAGTATGTATTCCTGTCCATGTTCCGTAAGTTCTAACGCTACCATCTGGTAGTAGGGTCTCTTCGTTGACTCCGGGTAGCCAGCTTTGAGCCTCGTATTGAATATTATCAAATAAGTCTTGATACATCTTCATGGCTTCAATATGTTCTGTTTTACCGTATGTACTGGCTCCATAAACAGGCGGTTGCCAGTTCAATTCATCATGAATTAGAGTAGCTTGTGATTGCCAGTCTTCGACAGCGTGTAGCTCTATGAATTTTTTAGCTGTCGCTAAATTCTTCTCAAAATTAGGATTTGTGTTGGTGCTGTCCGAACAGGAAATAGTAAGTGCAGAGAGTACACATAGTAATATTTTTT
>DFQX01000107.1:2262-5215 GCA_002381155.1 Flavobacteriaceae bacterium UBA3478
TTAAAATTAATAATGTAAATTCATCAATCTAACCCATAAATGAACCCATTATGAAAAGAATTACAACCTTGTTGTTACTATTATTTACCGTTGCTATTTGGGCACAAGAAGGTGCTATTGTTACCATGCACGCGGTACTTGTTGAAGGCGATACAGAAGCCTTTGAAACTGTACAGACTAAGTATTTTCAAAAAGTGGCTCAATCTGCTGTTAATGACGGTGATATTGCCGCTTGGAACTTTCTTAGAGCCGTTAGATTAGACGGAATGAATGATGAAGAAGAATACAACTATATGTTTGTTCAAGGAAATTCATCTGTTGCTGCAACCTTAAGCCCAAAAAATGCATTTTGGAATAAAGCTGAAGATGTATTATCCAATAAAGAGTTTAAGGAACTTCAAGAGTTACAGACTAAGTTCACTTGGAAAAAGGATGTTCGTGTAATGTATCGAATTGATTCTGGACTTTGGATGGTTTCTAGCACTGATGATTATCTGAATTCCATTATCCAATTCAATTTTGCTAGACCAGCCAATAGCGCAGCATTTCTTCAAGAAAACAAAGAGTTGTGGAAGCCTTTTTTCCAAGAAAATGGTTCGAATATGAATATGATTTCTTGGGGTACCGGACAAAAAATTCATCCAACCGGAGCCGATTGGGCTGCAGTGATGTCATGGGACATGTTTTCTTCTCTTGAAGATTTATTTAATTATCGTTTAGGGGATGGTATTAACTGGCCTGCTGATCAATCTAATATGGCTGAGATC
Source organism: Flavobacteriaceae bacterium UBA3478 (assembly GCA_002381155.1). Classification (GTDB taxonomy): domain Bacteria; phylum Bacteroidota; class Bacteroidia; order Flavobacteriales; family Flavobacteriaceae; genus UBA3478. The sequence goes on from DFQX01000107.1 coordinate 3,030, forward strand.
AATCCTGATGGTTTTTATCAAGTAGCAACATGGCAGTGGCTTACTGGCACATCGTCCAATTAATATTTAACCTTAATCAATATTTTAATTATGAAACAAATTTTAGCTTCCATCTTAATGCTTTGCTCAGCTCTGGTCTTGGGCCAGGTTAAGAATGTTAATGGAAAAATTTATGATCAACATCCTGCAATAGATATTGTGGATCAATTCACCGATGCCTTTGTGAAAGGTGATACATTAACTATGCAGAATCTTACTACCGATGATTTTCGTTGGTGGCAAATGAATACAATGCGACCACAGCCTTTGACTTTAGAGAACATGATAGGTAGGTCACAATATTTAAGTACCAATGTTATTGGGTTTGATATTAAAAATCGCGGTTCAGCGTATTCTGATGCTATGGAGTTTGGAAAAGGAAAAGACAAGCAAATTCATGTATACACCTATCAAGCAATGCATGGTTATGATAAGAATACAGGAATTGAGTTAAATATTCCAAGGAACTCTATTTTCTTTATGAATGAGGATGCAACAAAAATTGCAGGTCTTGGTGTCTCAGACAGTCAATTGAAGTGGCAAAAAGCCTATGACGCTTGGTCTACAAGAACTAACGGTACCATTTATAAGGATCATCAAATGATCGCTAAATCACGATTGTTATATGCATACATCGCTTTAGGAGATTTAGAATCAATGCGAGCATTATATGCTGATAACGCTGTTCTTAGAGATGTAATGAGTATTACAGACTTGAAAGACACAAAAACTCCGGATGAAGAGATGGAAATGCTTAAAGAGTTTTACTCTGATTACGAGGTTATTGATGTAACTGAAATTGGCTACCCAGATTTATTAGAATACGAGGGGGCAAATGATGTTACTATTATTTCGTGGTGGGAAATGACCGTTAGAAATAAGAAATCAGGAAATATTTCTAAAGGGTATCATCACTCTCAAATTACAGTAAATAAGGAAGGATTAATTACCTCTGAAGACTACTATTGGAACCCTGGATTACTTCCAAAATAATTAAGAAAAGTCCTTATTGCATAGGACGAGTTGTTGCGTTTAGCGTAAAAGGTGATTTTTAATTAAATCACCTTTTATTATTTATAATTCGGTCGTACTTTTGCGCCCCGAAATTCATAGCAATAAATCAAAAATGACTATTTCATTAAAGGAAAATCGCTCTCGCATCATCGAGAGAAACACACGAGCAAAACTTTCGAATAATCCAACTTCGTTATTATTGCTCATCGTGACTCGTCTGCTAAGAAGCAGATTAGCGCACTAAGAATTCGTCTGTTTTTCGCGAATTATTGATCGGATTTTTATGACCAATATCACCGCATTCAACGCGGATGTGGTGAGATTGGCATAAATCATGGGTTTATCTTCTAAATCAAACCCATGAAGTGCCCAAAGAAGGGTCCCCACAAACATCATTAGAAACATAGAGAGGCTCAAACTTTTCGCCTCACCTGTTCGAATAACTTTAAAGGCCTGAGGTAAAAAAGCAGTGGTTGTTAGTACCGCCGCGATTGCTCCGTAACTTATACTTTCCATAATGAGGCAAATATAAGTGAAAGAACTACCTGATAATTGAAGCTTCTTTTACCTTTGAGAAAAGCTTGCTATTTATGGTAATGAGTCGACTTGGTCGCTTAATGGTTAAGGTTCGAATTAAAGAAACAATCTTCTTACTCCTTGGAGTGCTTTCCGCTAGCATTGGTTTAAAGGGTTTGTTACTTCCCAATCAGTTTCTCGATGGGGGCGCGATGGGAGTCTCGCTACTCGGTGAAGTACTCACAGGTTTCAATCTTTCATTCTTGATTATTATTGTCAATGCTCCCTTTATTATGCTGGGCGCAAGACAAATATCTATCCCTTTTGCAGTAAAAAGTAGCCTTGCTATACTTGGTTTAGCCTTGTTAGTGCACTTACTTGAATTTCCTGTTATTACTTCAGATAAATTACTTATTGCTGTTTTTGGTGGATTCTTCTTAGGCGTAGGTATAGGCTTTTCGATACGAGGTGGGGCAGTCATCGACGGTACCGAAGTACTGGCACTTTCAATCTCACGAAAAACGAGTCTTACTGTGGGTGAGGTTATCACTATTTTTAACGTCATCCTTTTTTCGGTGAGTGCAATAATTCTTAGCCTAGAAACCGCAATGTATTCG
>DFQX01000095.1 GCA_002381155.1 Flavobacteriaceae bacterium UBA3478
AAGGCTTATCTCAAGTATTTGTCAAATTAAGCCTAACTTTAAAAGACTAAATTATTGTTATGAACAGCGCTTACATCAGAGGATTGGGGTACTATTTACCAGAACAGGTGGTAACCAATGACGATCTTTCAAAAATTATTGAAACCAGTGATGAATGGATTACTGAAAGAACCGGTATTAAAGAAAGACGTTTTGCAGTTAAAGGTAAAGACACCACCACGTCTATGGGTGTTGAGGCTGCCAAAGTAGCTATCGAACGCGCTGGAATCGATAAAGATGAAATTGACTTTATCATTTTTGCTACTCTTAGTCCTGATTACTATTTCCCAGGCCCGGGAGTTCTTGTACAACGTGATTTAGGTTTGAAAACAGTAGGTGCATTAGACGTTAGAAATCAGTGTTCTGGGTTTGTATATGCAATTTCTGTTGCTGATCAATACATCCGTTCAGGGATGTATAAAAACATACTAGTTATTGGTTCTGAATTGCACAGTCAAGGCCTAGACATGACTACTCGTGGCCGATCTGTCTCTGTTATTTTTGGAGATGGGGCAGGAGCAGCAGTTGTTTCAAAAAGTGAAGATGAAAATCGTAAAATACTTTCTTCTCACTTGCATTCTGAAGGTGCTCATGCCGAAGAATTAGCCTTAATTGCCCCTGGGATGGGTAAGCGATGGGTAACAGATATTCTAAAAGATAATGACCCGAACGACGAGTCATACTTGCCACATATGAACGGACAATTCGTTTTTAAAAATGCGGTGGTACGTTTTTCAGAGGTGATTAAAGAAGGTCTAGCTCACAATGGTTTAACTAGTTCAGATATTGATATGCTGGTTCCACACCAAGCAAATCTTAGAATAGCTCAATTTATTCAATCCAAATTCGGATTGTCTGACGATCAGGTTTACAATAACATTATGCACTACGGTAATACTACGGCTGCGTCTATCCCAATTGCCTTAACTGAGGCCTGGGAAAAAGGCAAGGTAAACGCGGGTGATCTCGTGGTTCTTGCGGCCTTTGGTAGCGGATTTACCTGGGGTAGTGTAGTTATGAAGTTCTAGATCGAAATAAGTAAAGTAGACTGAAGGTTATTATTCCGTTGAGTGGTAATAATTCGTATCCTAGTTTATAATTTCCTAAAAAGTCACTTGGCAAATTAGCGGTCAAGGTAATCAGAATCACCGATGCAATAGTGATCGGGAAAACCCGATTACCCTTGATTTGATGCGAGGTAAAAAGTCCGAACGCAAATAATCCTAGTAAAGGGCCGTAGGTATATCCAGCCACTGTAAGAAGACTATCAATTACATTTTGGCCTACCCAGTAACTAAAGGCGATGATTACCAAGATCAGAAGAATCGCTACCCCTAGGTGAATCCACTTTCGTTTTTGGATCGTTGCTCTGGAGTTGTCATTTGCCAAGTCTAGAAAGTCAAAGCATATGGATGTAGTTAGTGAGGTAAGCGCACTGTCAGCACTGCTGTATGCCGCGGCTATTAGTCCTAAGAAGAAGGATATAGAAACAAGAATTCCTAAGTTCCCTTTCAGTGCGATTTCTGGAAATAATAAATCGGTTCTAGTAACCCCATTTTGAGTAGGTATGCCAATTCCCATCACCTCTGCGTAAGAATAGAGTAGTGCCCCTAAAAATATAAATAGAGTGGTCACTACCACTAATACGGTACTGAAAACAAGCATGTTTTTCTGAGCTTCTTTCAAATTTCTACAGCTTAGATTTTTTTGCATCATATCTTGATCGAGCCCGGTCATGCTAATGGTGATAAACATTCCGCCGATTAGGGATTTGAGAAAGAAATCACTTCTGCCGAAGTCTTCGGTGACCCAAACTTGACTCATACTTTCAAAGGAAGCAGAAGATAAATACTGAGAAACGCTGAAATTCAACTCGTCTAAAATGAGATAGATGCTCAGGCCAACACTAAGAAGCATTAAGAAGGTCTGTAAACTATCTGTGATTACAATCGTTCGAATTCCACCTCTGAATGTGTAGGCATAAATTAAAGCTACAGAAAGAATAACGGTAGCCTCTAGTGGTACTCCAAGTGGTTCAAATAGATAGGTATGCAACACAAGTGCTACCAAATAAAGCCTGAAAGAAGCTCCGATCACTCTTGATATTAAGAAATAGAAGGCTCCGACTTTTTGGGTACTTGGGTTGAATCTTTCACTCAAATAGCTGTAAATGGATGGGAGGCGAAGTTTGTAATAAATCGGTAATAGGATGTAGGCGACGACAAGGTATCCGAAAAAATAACCGATTACTACTTGAAGGTAAGTGAAGCTCGTTTGACCCACCCAGCCCGGAACCGAAATAAAGGTCACTCCAGATAAAGAAGCGCCTACCATACCAAAAGCAACGAGATACCAAGGTGAGTTCGAATTGGCTTTAAAGAAGGCCTCGTTAGAGTCGCTTTTACCTGTAAGGTATGAGATCACAAACAGTAAACCGAAATAACCAATAAGAAGAATAAAAATTTGAGTGGGATTCATGAGTCGCTTCTAGTATTTTTGAAAAATGGAATATGGCTCAAAGTTATTAGAAAATGCGGTGAATGAAATTTCATTGCTCCCTGGGATTGGAAAACGTTCTGCACTCCGTTTAGCATTACATTTATTAAATAGACCTCAGACTCAGACTGAAGACCTTTCTAGAGCCTTGCTCTCCTTACGAGAAAACTCTAAAAATTGTAAACATTGCCATACACTATCGGACACCGAAATTTGTCAAATATGTGAGGATCCTAGAAGAGATATCGGGATCTTGTGCGTAGTTGAAGACATTAGAGACGTGCTTGCAATTGAGGGTACTTCTGAATTCAGAGGGAGATACCACGTTCTTGGAGGTAAGATTTCTCCGATGGATGGGATTGGACCTTCGGACCTTACTATTGATTCTCTGATTTCACGAGTGAAGACAGAGGGGATTACTGAGCTTATTTTTGCACTGAGTTCTACTATGGAAGGAGATACGACTAACTTTTACATTTACAAGCAATTAGCTGGTCTTAGTCTTAAGTTTTCTACCATCGCTAGAGGTATAGCAGTTGGTGACGAACTTCAATACGCAGATGAAATAACCCTTGGCCGAAGCATTTCTAATCGTATTCCGCTCGACTACGATAAAGGATAATTGCTAACTTTGTAGCCATGGCGAAAATTGAGATTCGACTTCCTGAAATGGGCGAAAGCGTAGCTGAGGCTACGATAACCAATTGGATCAAATCGGTAGGTGACCGTGTAGAAGAAGATGAGGTTATTGTTGAGGTGGCTACCGATAAAGTTGACTCTGAAGTAGTTAGTGAATATGCCGGTGTTTTAATTGAGCACCGATTCGCTATTGATGAGGTGGCTGAGGTAGGAGCTGTGATTGCTATCATAGAGACTGAAGGGGGATCGGATTCGTCTGTTGAAACTGAATCTATTTCAGTTCAAAATCTGTCAGAGCCTGAGTCTACGAAGCAATCAGAAGAACCTGAAAGGGAAGAGTTAACTCCTGAAGTTATCGAGGCTGTTGAATCTCCGATAGCTAGCCATTTTTCAAAACCTATTGCTTCATCGGGCCTATTATCTCCACTGGTTAGAAATATGGCGAGGGAAGAGGGGGTTTCTGATGAAGAGTTAAGTCAAATTCAAGGTACGGGACTCGACGGTAGAGTTACAAAATATGACATGATGGCCTATCTCGAAAAACGCGGTGGTTCGCTATCTGTTTCAGCTGTTCCTTCTGAGATAACTACACCCGTAAAAGAATCCAAACCAATTGCGCCTAGCGCACCTGTAAAACCAGCATCAATTCCTACTGCTGTTCCTGCCTCTGGAGATGAGATCATAGAACTGAACCGAATGGCAAAGCTCACTGCAGATCATATGATTGGTAGTTTGCAGACCTCTGCCCATGTTCAAAGTTTTATCGAAGTGGATATGACTAAGGTCGTTGAATGGAGAGCAGCAATAAAAGATCAATTTGAGCGAACTCATGGTGAAAAGCTAACTTTTACTCCTATCTTCTTTGAAGTAGTAGCCAAGGCTTTGAAAGCTTTCCCGATGTTGAATATTCAGTTTGACGGAGAGAAAATTATTAAGAAAGCTTCAGTAAATCTGGGAATGGCAACTGCCCTAGAAGACGGTAACCTGCTTGTTCCAGTCATCAAAGACGCAGATACTTTGAATTTAGTTGGCTTAGCTAAGAAGGTTAATGATCTAGCGGCTAGAGCTCGAAAGAGTGCCCTTAAGCCTGACGAAGTGATGCAAGGCACGTATACGATTACGAACATCGGCTCTTTTGGTAGTGTTATGGGAACTCCGATTATTCCTCAACCGCAGGTAGCTATATTAGCTATCGGTGCAATTAGAAAAGTCCCTGCTGTGGTTGATACTGATCAAGGTGAATTCATTGCAATACGCCATAAGATGTTCTTGTCTCACTCCTATGATCACCGCGTGGTGAATGGAGCACTAGGAGGGCTATTCATCAAGCATGTAGCTGATCTCCTCGAAAATTGGTCGATGGATCGAAAAGTATAACATCAAAAGTTACTTTCATGGCCTTAGAACTCTCTAAACCGATCTGCTTCTTCGATCTCGAGACGACAGGTATTAACATTGTTAAAGACCGAATTGTAGAAATTTCAATACTGAAATTGTTTCCTAATGGTAATAGAAAGCAGCAAAGTTGGTTGGTGAATCCTGAGATGCCGATTCCTGCTGACGCTACTGCTGTTCATGGAATATCTGATGATAAAGTGGCTAATGAACCTACTTTTAAGCAGTTGGCGCACGAAATATATGATTGGTTTAAGGATGCGGATTTAGCAGGGTTCAATTCAGACCGATTTGATATACCCATGCTCATCGAAGAACTATTGCGAGTCGGTGTAGATGTTGATCTAAAGAAAATGGTCTCTGTAGATGTGCAGACTATTTTTCACAAAATGGAAAAACGTACCCTTACCGCAGCTTACAAATTCTACTGCAATAAAGATCTTGAGGATGCACATAGTGCTGAAGCAGACACCCTAGCAACCTATGAGGTTCTCGAAGCGCAATTAAATAGATATGATGATCTCCCTAAAGATGTAAAGTCACTATCTGAATTTACCTCGAGACAAGATCGAGTAGATTTTGCGGGTATGCTTACGAAAGATGAGAATGGAGTCCCTGTTTTCAACTTTGGCAAACACAAAGGAGTTCCTGTATTAGAAGTTCTAGAAAAAGAACCGGGTTATTTCGGATGGATTTTAGGAGCTGACTTTCCGCTTTATACCAAAAAGGTGCTCACTCAAATCAAATTAGGAACCTATTTTAAATCCTAGCTATGAAACTTATTTGTATCGGTAGAAATTACACGGCTCACATTGAGGAATTAGAAAATGAGAGGCCAAAAGACCCTGTAGTATTCATTAAAGCAGATTCTGCGGTATTGCCGAAGGAGCAGGACTTTTACCTACCGCCATTCAGCAATAATGTTCACCATGAGGTAGAACTTCTTGTTAAGATTACTAAGGTTGGGAAGCATATCGCTAAAGAATTTGCTCACAAATACTACGATGAAGTGAGTCTTGGGATTGATTTTACTGCTCGAGATATACAAGATGAATTGAAGTCTAAAGGGCTGCCATGGGAGAAGGCTAAGTCTTTTGACGGATCGGCAGTTATTGGTAAATGGGTTTCAAAATCAAACTATAAAGACCTCAATCAGTTAAGTTTTAGTTTAAAGAAGAATAACGAAGTAGTTCAATCGGCTAGTTCAGAACTAATGCTTTGGAAGATCGACGAATTAATCTCCTATGTTTCTCAGTTTTTCACCCTTAAAAAAGGAGATATTATATTTTCTGGCACCCCATCTGGTGTTGGTAAAGTAGAAGCAGGAGACGTATTAGAGGGTTTTATTGAAAATGAATCGTTCTTCAAGGTAGGAGTTAAATAATGAAAGCTCTGACTGCAGAAATAATTAGTATTGGAGACGAGCTTCTCATTGGGCAAGTCGTTAATACCAATGCTTCGTTTCTCGCTAAATCACTTACTGAATTAGGCATAACGGTTAAGTATATTAGTACTTGTTGTGATACCGTTGAAGATATTACTTCAGCATTGCAACTAGCTCATAGTCGCGTAAATGTAGTATTGGTTACCGGAGGCCTAGGGCCCACTAGAGATGATGTGACGAAAGCTGCACTCTGCCAGTTTTATAATACTGAATTAGTCTTTAATCAGGAGGTTTATAGTCACCTAGAGTATCTCTTCGCCAATTACATCAAGGCGCCAATGAATACCCATAATCGCAATCAGGCAAAGTTGCCTGAGTCTTGCACTGTTCTATTCAATGATCACGGGACGGCTCCAGGTATGCTGTTTGAGCATAAGGAAGTAATAAGTGCTTTCATGCCGGGGGTGCCTTTCGAGATGAAAAGTCTATTTGAAAATAAGTTGAAGAAGAAGCTTCTTGAACTACCGGGGCGTACGGCGATTCTTCAAAAGACCCTTATTACTTATGGGGTAGGTGAGAGCCGACTCGCAGAGCGAATAGAAGACCTAGAAGACTCCCTACCTCAAGGTTTTTCTTTAGCCTACTTACCTAATTTTGAAAGAGTGCGTCTTAGGATTACTGCTAAGGTTTTAGCTCACGAGCGTTTTGATGCTGAGCAAAAGGTAAATGCTTTTGCCCAGCAGTTAAAAGATCGACTTTCTGATTGTTACCAGGGTGAAGAGTCAGAAGGGGGGCTAGAATCGAGAATTCTCCAACTTGCAAAACAAAAAGGGATTCATGTGGTAACTGCAGAGAGCTTTACTTCAGGTAGAATAGCATCTACCCTCAGTTCGGTTTCTGGCTCATCGGCCTATTTCTTGGGAGGTTATGTGACTTATGCCACTGCTATGAAGTCTTCAGTACTTGGCGTTTCAAAAGATTTAATTGAAGCTCATTCAGTAGTTAGTGCTGAGGTAGCTTGCGCCATGGCCGAAGGTGCGAGATTAAAATCAGGAGCGGATCTAGCAATTGCTAGTACGGGCAATGCTGGGCCTACCAAAGGAGATTCTGAAGCTGAGGTGGGTCAAATCTACTTGGCAATTTCAACTTCGGATAAAACTGAAGCGCATCTTTTTTCTATGGGAACCCATAGAGAACGTGTGATTGGACGCAGTGTGAGTAAGGCCTTAGAGCTTATTTACAATGAATTGCTAAATTTATAATCTACTGCTTGTGCATTTCTATTTTAACTCCTACATTTGCACACTCTTAAAATAGGATTTAAAGAACAATAACGATGGCGAAAATTTGTGAAGTTACTGGAAAGAAAGTGATGTTCGGTAACAATGTATCGTTCTCGATTAATAAAACGAAGCGTCGTTTTGATGTTAACATCAGCAAGAAACGATTCTATGTTCCTGGTGAAGACCGTTGGGTGACGCTTAACGTTTCATCGAAAGGGGTTAAGATTATCGATAAAAAAGGAATCACTGAGGTTCTTAAAGAATCAAAGGCTAAAGGTTTCATTAAATAATTAAGTAGCCATGGCAAAGAAAGGTAATAGAGTTCAAGTAATTTTAGAGTGTACAGAGCATAAGACATCAGGTATGCCTGGTACTTCTCGTTACATTACGACTAAGAACAAGAAGAATACTCCTGATCGTATAGAAATTAAAAAATTCAACCCGATTCTTAAAAAGATGACGGTTCATAAAGAGATTAAGTAATGGCAAAGAAAACAGTAGCATCATTACAGACTAGTTCAAAGCGTCTTACCAAAGCGATTAAAATGGTTCGTTCACCTAAGACTGGCGCTTATACTTTTGTTGAATCAGTTATGGCTCCTGAGCTTGTAAACGACTGGTTAAACGCTAAGTAATTGAACGTTAGCATTTGAATTAAAGCCGCTTCAAGCGGCTTTTTTTGTACTCATTCAGTTCGTAATTTTATCTCATGGGATTATTCGATAAATGGTTTAGCGGGAGTGGCAATAAAGAAGCGCTCGATAAGGGTTTAGAAAAGTCCAAGCAAGGATTTTTCTCGAAGGTAGCTACCGCGGTCGCTGGTAAAAAAACAATTGATGCAGAGGTTTTAGATAATCTTGAAGAGGTATTAATTGCTTCTGATGTAGGAGTGGATACCACACTAAAGATTATCGACCGACTAGAGGCTCGTGTTCATAAAGATCCTTATTTAGGTACTGATCAGCTGAATTTTCTTTTAAAGGATGAAATTAAGTCCCTTTTTAAATCGAGTGAAATTAGTGAGTTTGAATCTTCTTCTACTGAGAAGCTGACGGTTATTATGGTTGTTGGAGTTAACGGTGTAGGGAAAACAACCACTATCGGTAAGCTAGCAAAGAAGTGGTCTGATGAGGGTAAAAAGGTAATGCTCGCAGCCGCTGACACCTTTAGAGCAGCTGCTGTTGACCAGCTTGAGGTTTGGTCAGAACGCTCTAGTGTACCCCTAGTTAAACTTGCTGCTAACGCAGATCCTGCGGCGGTTGCTTATGAAGCTGTTAGTAAGGCTGTCTCGTCTGATATAGATGTATTACTCGTAGATACAGCTGGTCGCTTGCATAATAAGATCAATCTGATGAATGAATTGTCCAAGATTAAACGGGTAATGTCTAAGGTGGTAGCAGATGCTCCTCACGAGGTCTTACTGGTACTTGATGGTTCGACGGGTCAGAATGCTTTCGAACAGGCGAAACAGTTCAGCGCAGCAACAGAAGTTACTTCTCTAGCTGTTACTAAGTTAGATGGAAGCGCAAAAGGGGGTGTGGTTTTAGGTATTTCAGATCAATTCAATATACCGGTTCGATTTATTGGGGTCGGAGAAGGAATTGAAGATCTTCAACCCTTTGATGCTGAACGATTTGTAGATACTTTTTTTGAGGTTTAATAATGAGAACAAAATCTATCCGCCCGAAGAAAATCAATGTGGTTACCCTTGGGTGTAGCAAAAACATTTACGATTCTGAGGTGCTTAGCGGCCAACTAAAGGCTAATGGTAAAGAGGTCGTACACGAAGGACAGGGAGAGGTTGTGGTCATCAATACCTGTGGCTTTATTGCTAATGCCAAACAGGAAAGTATTGACACCATTCTTCATTTCGTCGATCAAAAAAACCAAGGAGCGGTTGAAAAGGTCTATGTAACCGGTTGTTTAAGTGAGCGTTATAAAGAAGATTTAGAGAAAGAAATTCCTGATGTGGATCGGTATTTTGGTACTCGAAACCTCCCTGAGCTCGTAAAAACCTTGGGTGCTGATTACAAGCACGAATTAGTAGGGGAGCGTCTGAATAGTACTCCTAAACACTTCGCTTATTTGAAGATTTCTGAAGGTTGTGATCGTCCGTGTTCTTTCTGCGCTATCCCGTTGATGAGAGGCTCGCACCGATCAACGCCGATTGAAGATTTAGTAACCGAGGCCGAATCCTTGGCTGCAAAGGGAGTTAAAGAATTGATTCTTATTGCTCAGGATTTGACCTTTTATGGTCTTGATTTATATAAAGAGAGAGCTCTTGCAAGACTTTTGGAAGCGCTGGTGAAGGTGGATGGTATTGAATGGATTCGTTTGCACTATGCTTTCCCAACAGGATTCCCTGAAGATGTTCTTGAGGTTATCGCTAATGAGCCGAAGGTTTGTAATTACATCGATATCCCTCTTCAACATATAGCCGACCCAGTACTTAAAAGCATGCGCCGAGGTACAACCAAAGCTAAAACTGACGAGTTGCTACGAAAATTTAGAGCCTCTGTGCCGGGAATGGCGATTCGAACTACTCTTATTGTGGGGTATCCGGGTGAGACCGAAGAAGATTTTGCGGTGTTGAAAAATTGGGTCAAAGAAACCCGATTTGAGCGTCTCGGATGCTTTACTTATTCCCACGAAGAAAATACTCACGCCTATCAGTTAGAGGATGATGTTCCTGAAGAAATCAAAGAGCAGCGGGCTGCAGAAATCATGGAAATTCAAGGACAGATTTCTTGGGAACTTAATCAAAGGTATGTCGGTGGAGTTTATAGATGTTTGGTCGATCGAGTAGAAGATGGCTTTTTTGTCGCTCGAACCGAATTTGACTCACCTGAAGTAGATAATGAGGTATTGGTAGATGCCAAGAAGCATTACTTACGCGTTGGTGATTTTGTAGACCTTGAAATTGTAGAGGCAGCAGATTTTGACCTCTATGCTGAACCGGTAGATTCTTCAATATAAACTCCTCTGTGCGGTTTCAAATCTGATTTTAATTTTTCTAGACTTTCAGTCGACGTGTTCAGGTATACTGAACACAAGGATTCATCGGTCACTTTAGTGCCAGAATCAGTATGAATAATATCTTGATTATTCGGTTGTTTAAGGTATTGGAGCAGGTGCTCTAGAAAGTGTGTTGCAGTAGGCCCTGAAGTAGGTCCTCTAAAGTCCCAAAGAAGCTGAATCTGTTTTGATTTCATAGGGTCAAAGATACCAACGATTATGCTTAATTTTGAACTTATGATTTGTACTAGGCTCAGGCTGACTATTGCTTCCTTTCTGCTACTCTTTTTGGGTAGTTGTGACCTCATCGTTTCTGAGGAGCCTAACGCCGAAGCTGTTGCTCGAGTAGGGCGCTATGTGCTTTACGAATCTGACCTACCTGATTTTTCTTATCTAACTGACTCTATATCTATCGTATCTGCCGAGTACGATTTTATTGAATCTTGGGCGGCTAAAAGGCTCTCTTTAGAAAATGCCCTGAATTACCTCTCTGAATCTGATCAATGGGAGCTCGATCGAATGGTTGAAAATTATCGCATCGAATTATATACGCAAGCTTATTACAA
>DFQX01000001.1:0-20483 GCA_002381155.1 Flavobacteriaceae bacterium UBA3478
GCCGTAGATAAACCAACGATTCCCGAGCCAACGATAATAAGGTCATAGTTAATGAACGAAACGCTTTCCCAATAGCTTAACATGTTTGATCTACTTTGAAATAAAACTACTAGTTTTAAAAGAAATACCTATTCATGCTCAAAAACCTTTTTCTTTTGAGGTCGGCTTATGTGCTGTTATTTGTAGGAGTCATTGCCGTTAATGGAGCTGCAAACGCTCTTCCTATAAATGGTCTAACTACAGGTGCGGTTTCTGATCTTTATCCGAATTTGTTTACTCCTGCCGGTTTTGCATTTAGCATCTGGGGATTGATTTATACGGGATTGCTCGCGTTCTTGATAAGAATCTTAGCGACCTCTGATACGGCACTAGTCGGCAAATTATTTCCTTGGTTTGCTATAAATAGTTTGGCAAATATGGCCTGGATTTTTGCTTGGCACCATTTACAGGTGGTCATCTCACTAGTACTTATGCTCTTATTGTTAAGTAGCCTTATCTATCTCACCGCCGAGCTTAGATCATCTACTAGATTATCGAAAGAAATACGATTTTTTAATGCTGTTTTCGAGGTCTATCTAGGGTGGATTACCGTTGCGACGGTGGCTAACTTCACCGCTTTACTGGTAGCCTTTAATTGGAATGCTCTGAGTATTAGTGAGGAGCATTGGATGCTCATTATACTTCCTGTAATTGTCGTGATCGCTTCAGTGATGTATTTTAAACAAACTAGCACGGTATATTTGTTACCCATTATTTGGGCACTCTACGGTATATATGCTAAACATTTAGGAGTATTTCAAGGACAATTTTCTTTAGTTATCACGGCAGTTAAACTTTCCATTGCTGCTCTGCTACTTTCTGTTATTATTAAAAATCGAGATCTAATCCAATTGCTAAAACGATGAAAATTCAATCCAAATTGTGGTTTATAACCTTAGTGCTGGTAAGTTCAATTTCAATGGCTCAACAAGGTGTGCATGCTGAAAAAATCTATTCAAAAGAAATTCAGAAATTGTCTAAAAAGTCAATAATGACAAAGGCCTTTGACCGAATTAAAGCCCTTGAAGAAGAAACCTTAAGACATCATATCGAGTTGACAGAAATTGCTGCCCCACCATTTATGGAGCAACAGCGAGCTGCTTCGTTTTCTGATCGTTTGCAAAAGGTTGGGGTTGATTCAATCTGGACAGATGCTGTGGGAAATGTAATAGGTTTAATTAGAGGTTCTAAAGGAGCTAAAACCGTAGCCTTAAATGCTCATTTAGATACTGTTTTTCCTGAAGGCACCGATGTGTCAGTAAGAGTGATTAATGATACCTTGTATGCTCCTGGTATCGGTGATGATACAAGAGGTTTAGCAATTTTAATTACTGTTGCTGAGGTAATAAACGAACTCGAAATAAAGCCTAAGTCAGATGTGTTACTAGTTGCTTCGGTTGGTGAAGAAGGTTTAGGAGATCTCAGAGGAGTGAAAGAGTTGTTCAGCGAAAGAGGCCCTAAAATAGATTCTTGGATTGCTATCGATGGAGGATCTATCGGACGAGTAAATACTAAGGCTTTAGGTTCTTACCGTTACAAACTTACTTTTGAAGGTCCAGGAGGTCACTCATGGGGAGCCTTTGGTCTTGCAAATCCGCATCACGCATTAGGATCAGCTATACATCATTTTGTCGGATTAGCCGATGCTTATACTAGTGAGGGTCCAAAGACGAGTTATAATGTGGGTGTTATTGAGGGCGGAACTTCGATCAATTCGGTGCCGTTTTCTTCTTCGATGCTTATCGATATAAGGTCGGTTGAGCCTTATCGTTTAGATGAAATGGAACAATTATTGGATCAGTCCATGCAACAGGCTTTGGAAGAGCAAAATTCAATTCGAAGAAGGGGAGAAGCACTAACTGCTAGCCTAGAAAAGATTGGTAATCGCCCGTCAGGAGCGTTAGATCCAGGGTTGCCCCTTATTCAAAGAGCTATCGCAGCTACCGAATTGTTTGGCGTAGCGGCTGAACTTACTAGAGGGTCAACAGATTCGAACATTCCTATTTCTATGGGGATCCCTGCGATCACTATCGGACGTGGAGGTACTGGCGGAAAGGCACATTCTCTCGATGAATGGTGGTTTGATGAAAAGGGATACGAGGCCGTACAGTATGCATTACTAGTACTTTTGGCTGAGGCAGGCATCTAATTTGCAGTTGTCTGCAGCGAGTCGTAATTTCAAAACAAAAAGTTATGAAACAATTCTTTGGTTCTTTTCTTGCTATTTCAGCACTCTTTCTGATTTCTTGCTCGGAGGATATCGATGCCCCTTTGACATCAGGCCAGGTGCCTAGTCTTTTTGAAACCGCTGAGGAGGCTGAAATCTTAACTTCTTTTTATGCGGCGATTTCTAAAGCAGATGAAAGCCCATCGGTAAATCTTTCAGAGGTTCTTCAAAACAATGGGCCATTTACTCTTTTTGCTCCAACCAATGATGCCTTTGATTCGTTGTTTGATTCATGGGACGGATACGAATCTTTGGATGATTTTGATACGGATGCAGAGAGAGAATTGCTTTCGCTTGTTCTGCTTTATCACTTGACTGAACAGTTGATTGTAGCTGCAAGTATTCAAGAAGGACAGACCTTGACCACTCTTCAGGGTGAAGACCTTGTATTCACTTTAGGTGGTGGTGTTAAGGTAATCGATGCAACCGCATCAGAGGCACGTGTGCTTACCTCGGACATCAATACCTCCAATGGAATTCTCCACCTTCTTGATAAGGTACTTTTACCACAAGAAGTTCAGAATCTTTTCTTGAACGAAGGGCTATAAAATCATGAAAGACATTAAGTATTTATTGGCCTATACGATACCGGTAAGTTGTCTTATTGCTTTAGAGCTGAAAGGATTATTCAGTTTTTTAACCGTCGTGTATGCTTTTGGCCTTATTCCACTTCTTGAGTTAGTGTTCTCTTCCTCTGAGAGTAGTTATTCTGAAGAAGACAAATCGAGTCGATTAAAGAATGTCCTTTTTGATTTGATGTTGTATTTAAACTTGCCCATTCTCTTTGGGATTTTGGTTTACGGATTAATAGTTCTCACCACCCAAGATTTGGCGAGATACGAATGGGTTGGGCTTGTGTTTTCTATAGGAATAGTAGTGGGTACAAACGGTATTAATGTTGCTCACGAACTAGGTCATAGGCAAACTAAGGCTGAACAGTTTTTAGCGAAGCTGTTGTTACTGCCTTCACTTTACATGCACTTCTTTATCGAACATAATTTAGGACATCATCGAAACATAGGTACTCCTGAAGATCCTGCTACGGCCAGAAAAGATCAATCGGTATATCATTTTTGGTTTACCTCAATTATTGGTCAAGTAAGATCTGCCTACCATATTCAGAAAAGGCTGTTAGAGAAGAATGGCAAAGGTTTTTGGTCTCTTGATAACGAACTATTGTTTTTCTTTTGCGTTGAGACGGGATATTTAGCCTTGTTGTACGTTTTATTGGGAGTTCAAGGCTTAATTTTCGGTGTATTTATCGCCCTTATTGCTGTACTTTTACTGGAGACTATCAATTATATCGAACATTATGGACTCGTTCGTAAAAAAGTGAATGATCGATATGAGCGAGTTACCCCTGCACATTCCTGGAATTCAAATCATGTTATTGGTAGAATGGTACTTTATGAGCTGACACGTCATAGCGATCACCATCATCGGGCCTCTAAAAAGTATCAGATATTAGAAAGTATTGAATCGAGTCCACAATTGCCCTTCGGGTATACTACCTGTATGGTACTTTCCCTGATAACTCCCTTGTGGTTTAGGATGATGAATTCGAGAATCACCTTGGTTAGTTAGGCTTTTCGAACAAATTCTGACTTCAACGCCATAGCGCCAAACCCCTCAACTTTACCGTCAATATTGTGATCTCCATCGGTGAGACGGATGTTTTTCACCTTAGTCCCGGCTTTGATCGGTTTAGATGCGCCCTTCAAAGGAAGATCTTTGATTACGATGACGGTGTCGCCGTCGCTTAAAGTATTTCTGTTAGAATCTTTGATCATTGAACTTTCGTCAATTTCGTCCGGATTCCATTCGTGCCCGCATTCAGGACATGCAAATAATTCTCCCATCGGATAGCCATAAGGGGATTTACATTCAGGACAGTCTTTCATTGGATTAGGTTAAAAACTAAAAGTAGGTAATTCATTTCAATCAATTGGTCCTCGGGATATTTTCTGCCTTTACTTCTAAATAAAAAAGCCCGCCTTAATTGGCGGGCTTTTTCTTCTTTAAGGGGGTAACTAATTAGTTAGCGCCTTCTTCTGAAGTTGTTTCTTCGGTAGTCTCTTCAGAAGTGGTTTCTTCAGTAACTTCTACCTCAACTTCTTCGTTGGTGGTAGCTTCGATTACTTCAACTTGAACCTCTTGAGTCTCTTCAACTGATTCGGTAGCCGCTGTATTTGACTTACCAGAACAAGCCATAGCTACTAGAGCAACAGCTAAAACTAAAATTGCTTTTTTCATACTTTTTGAAAACTAATGATCGTGTTTAAGATCGAGCGAAAGTAGATCAAAAATCGATTCATTAACAAGAAAGGATGAAAATTATTTTTTCTACCTAAGTAGCTTAAAATCAGAAGGTAATAACTTTAATAAAATAGACTTTGATATGCAGTATATATTTTTCCGGAGATACCTCGCTTGGCTCGGTGTTCCTTTGGTCCCACACCTGAAAATACAAAAAGCAAACACCCGCTAGTAGCAGGCGTTCTTTTGTCGTTTTGAATACTCACTCAAGCTCGCTTGGCTCGTATTCTAAAACGACAAAAGCCCATCCTTTTGGATGAGCTTTTGTGCTTTAAGTGGTACCTCCAGGAATCGAACCAGGGACACACGGATTTTCAGTCCGTTGCTCTACCAACTGAGCTAAGGTACCGACCTTGCTTGCGTGCAAGCGGGTGCAAATATAATTTTAAAATTACTACTAAAAAATAAAAGGGTGAAAAAATGGTCCTAAGCGTGCAAATCACGATCTTTAAACGGTGAATTTGACGATCGACATAGGGAATACACGTATAAAAACAGCGGTATTTGAGGGTAAAAACCTTTTAGAGGTAAAAGCTTTCGACAAATCTGCCTTTGAAGAGGGGGTGCGAGGATTATTTAATAGAAATCCGAATATTCGTCAAGCTATTATTTCATCAGTAGCCGAAGCAGCTAGCGATTACGAAAGCGTTTTGACTGATTATGTTCGGGTTTTTCAACTAGATCAAAATCTATCCTTGAATTTTAGCTCGAAATACGATGATACCAGCAAGCTAGGCGCTGATCGTAAGGCATTGATTGCGGCAGCGGTGACGAATTATCCTAACCAAGATGTTTTAGTTATTGATATGGGAAGCTGTATAACCTACGATGTGGTAGATCGCTCAAGTTTACATCACGGAGGAGGTATAAGTCCCGGTTGGCAGATGCGTCTAAACGCCATGCATACATTCACTGGTCGTCTTCCTCAACTATCTACTTTAGAGGATAACATTAAAAATAAAGAGGTCACAGGAACGAATACGCATCAGGCGATGTTTAATTCTACTTATTACGGACTCTTAGCAGAGATCGATCAACGTATCGAACATTATAAATCCGAATTTCCGGATTTAACAGTGATTTTAACAGGTGGAGACGCTCAGTCCTTTTCAGTCCGCTTAAAAAACCGCATATTTGCCCATTCTAATTTTCTTTTAGAAGGTTTAAATGCGCTCTTGGAGCACAATCTTTAGTTAATGAAATTAAGACTTACCTTACTTGCGATTTTTACATCGGTAGTTCTTTGGGGGCAAAACGGAACTGTTTCTCCCTATTCTTATTTTGGTTTAGGCGATTTTAGAGCAAAATCGACCGTCGAGAATCGAATGATGGGAGGACTGTCTATGTTAGGAGATAGTATCCACATTAACCTTCAAAATCCTGCCGCTTATGGGGTGCTAAGACTCACTACCTACGCGGTCGGGGCGCATAACAAAAATTATCGTTTTAAATCACCGAACGAAACTGGTAACGAAGATATCAGCGACCGAGGTCGTGTGACGAATTTGGATTATCTCGTATTGGCTTTTCCATTGAGTCCAAAATCATCTTTTGCCTTTGGTATAATGCCTTTTAGTAACGTTGGGTATGACCTTTTCAAAACATCTTTAAATGTTAATCAAGATGAAGTAACAACCAGTTATAGAGGTTCAGGTGGTATCAATCGTGTTTACTTGGCAACAGGTTTTCAACCGATTGAGGGATTGAGCTTCGGTATCTCTACCCATTATAATTTTGGAAACTTAGCCTATGATCGTTATCAGTCGATCGATGCAGTACAGCTTGGCACTTTTGATCAGCGAGAAGTGACCATTTCGGGATTTGATTTTACACTTTCAGCGATCGCTGAACGTAAATTGAAGTTAGGAGAAAAAGAATATCGCTTGCACGCAATGGTTAATCGTGAGTTACAGATGAATCTCAATGCGACGAATACGCAATCTCTTGGGACTTTTCAAACGACTAATGGTGTTACTAGAGAACGTCTTGATGTAGATTTAGGAACCCTTGCGGAGACCACAGTAGAGGTGCCATCTAAAACAACTTTAGGTCTTGGTATAGGAAAAGATCGTAACTGGTTTGCAGGTTTTGAGTACAGTAGTCAGGACATGAGCCAGTTTAAAAATGATTTTCTTGCCGTTAATAATGCGACCTATACCGCTGCGAGTGAACTAAAAATTGGAGGATATTTTATACCTGATTATACCGCGATTAATGGGATTTATAACAGAATCACTTATCGTGCCGGGTTTAGAATGGAGAATACAGGGCTCTTAATTGATGGAGATGAGCTTCAGAATAAAGTTGCCTCTCTTGGTTTTGGCATGCCTATTGGTAGTACAGCTAATGATCGCTTTTCAAACTTAAATATCGGATTTGAATTTGGTAAGCGAGGAACTTCGACCTCAGCACTCGTTGATGAGCATTATTTTGGTTTAAATGTGGGCTTATCGTTAAATGATCGCTGGTTTGTTAAAAGAAGAATTAATTAGTGCAAAAAATAGTATTTTCGAACCCTTAAACTAAAAACGTATTATGAAAAAGAGTTTATTCATGTCGTTCTTCGTTGGGCTTTTTGGTCTTTCACTAGCAGTAGCTCAGGCACCCAATCAAGAGTGTTTGACAAATCTTTCAATTTTTGTTGAGAGTGCTAAGGTTAAAAATTATGACGCGGCTTACGAACCATGGAAAATGGTTTATGAAACTTGTCCAGATATTAACCGTGCGAACTACCTCTACGGGGAGCGCATTCTTAAGGATAAAATTGAGAAGTCTACCGGTGAAGAACACGATTCTTATGTTTCCCAGCTTTTAGAATTATATGATAAAGCAGCCCGATACTATCCGAAATATTACAGTGTTGCTGCTACCGCAATTGACAAGGTGCTTTTAAAGCGCTCTGAGAAGAAGATCACCGATGAAGAGATCTATGCTCAACTAGGTGAGGCTTTTGCTGCAGATCGAAAAAACTTCAGCAACCCGCAGGCATTGTACCTTTATTTCTCTTCCCTGGTTGACTTACAGGCAGAAGGCAAAAAGGATGTTCAAGAGGTATTTGATGTTTACGATGAGGTAGTGGCGAAGGTTGAAGAAGAAAACGCTGAATTAACTGCTCAAATTACTAAGCTACTACCGTTAGAGGAAGCAGGCACTATTAGTTCAAAAGATGCAAGAAGATTAAAGGCATACAGCACAAACTCTACTTCATTTGGTAAGATTGCTGCAAGTATTGATTCAAAATTGGGTGCGCTTGCAGATTGTGAGAATTTGATTCCTCTTTACGAAAAGAGCTACGAGGAGCGTAAGACCGATGTAAAATGGGTGAAGAGCGCGGTAGGTCGTATGTTTGGAAAAGAGTGTACTGACGATCCGATGTTCCGAAAACTATTCGAAGCACAGTTAGCTCTTGAGCCTTCTGCAGACGCATATCTTTATGGAGGTACTTTAAAGCAAAAAGCAGGAGACACCAATGGTGCGATTGCGGACTTCAATAAGTCTGTAGAATTAGAAACAGACAATCTTAAAAAGTCTAATATCCTTTATAAAATCGCTACCATCGTTCGCAAGAACAGTAAGGTTCAAGCGCGTAATTACTTGAATAAGGCAATCGCAGCAAACCCTGCGAACGGTAGAGCGTATATTCTACTTGCGGCACTATATGCAGATAGTGCCAATGAGTGTGGTGAAACTCAATTCGACAAGAGAGCGGTGTACTGGTTAGCAGCTAAGACTGCGGCTAGAGCAGGTCGTGTCGATCCTTCTTTACAGAGCGCTGCGAGTAAGGCGGTAGCTTCTTATGAGGCGAAAGCACCTTCTAAGACAGATATCTTCAACTCAGGCCGTGCAGGAGAAACCATTAATTTTTCATGTTGGATGGGTGGAAGTGTAACTATTCCTAACCTAAATTAATCCTGTCTGAATACAGAAGGTTTACATACTAATATCATGCGCATTGCCACAGCATTTGTTGTGGCAATGCTGTTTATAGCTTGTAACGAAGAGTTCAAACAGGTAAGCTTGACTGAAGCTGAAAAGAAACTCCCTCAGGGCGTGGTTGAAAATCTAGAAATGCTTTACACAGAGTCAGTAAGACCTCTTTCGGTACTTCAGTCTGACAGTACCAGAGTTGCAGCTATTTTGAGGGCCGATCGAAATGAGAATTATGAGAATCGGATGTTTCCTTACCAACTCTTTCCTGAAGGCCTGCATTTGACTTTTTTTGACGATGATAATCAGCCTACCGAGATTTTTGCAGATTCAGCCATCTATTACTCATTAACCGGTATTGTAGATCTGCGTGGGAATGTTAGAATCAATACCCATGATCACAAGGAATTAACTACTAGTCAGCTTTATTGGAGTCGATCTAGAAATTGGATTTTTACCGAAGAACCTTTTGAATTTGAAAATCCTGAAGAGGGTACGATAATGACGGGAGAAGGGATGGAGTTTAGTCGTGATTTCTCTTCTCTACAGGCGATGAAGACTCGTGGTATCCTGCAAATTTCAGAATCGGAGAACTAAGCATTAGATTATTTATTTTTGAGTATGATAAATCTCTTACGTTACACTGAGTACTTGTATTTGATAGTTGCCTTCTTCTCGGGCTATCGTTTAATCGAACTATTAGGAACAGAAAGTGACGAGCGATTATTGTTCGGTGTATTTTTTGTAGTGTCTATTGGTATGTTCTTCTTTCGAAGAAACTATCGTAAAAAATTCGAAAATCGAGAAAAGGGGTTATAAGCGTTGAACCATTATCTAATACTTATTCTCATTGCACTTGTGCTTTCTGCTTTCTTTTCAGGAATGGAGATTGCGTATGTATCTTCAAA
Source organism: Flavobacteriaceae bacterium UBA3478 (assembly GCA_002381155.1). Classification (GTDB taxonomy): domain Bacteria; phylum Bacteroidota; class Bacteroidia; order Flavobacteriales; family Flavobacteriaceae; genus UBA3478. The sequence goes on from DFQX01000001.1 coordinate 9,418, forward strand.
TCGAATTCACATCGAACTTGAGAAGAAGCAGAAGGGGTTATTAGCGCGTTTACTTACTAGGTTGACTGCCTCCCCTTCTCGGTTTATAGCCAGTATGCTTATTGGTAATAACTTGGCACTGGTGATTTATGGTTATTACATGGGAAAATTACTTCTCGAAGTGTTGCCGGTAGTGACCCCTGAAAGTAACGCAATTGCGGCCTTGTTTTTCGGTGAATTTCAGTTACTGACCCATACCTTAATTTCGACCCTGGTCATTCTTCTTACCGCTGAGTTTTTACCTAAGGCAATCTTTCAAATTTATGCGAATACCTTCATGAAGGCCTTGGCGCTTCCGGCCTATATTTTCTACAATCTTTTTTCGGGCTTCTCTTGGATGGTTTTAAAAATCTCTGATTGGGTGCTCAGGCTAGTTAAAGCGGATGCTGAAAATCCACAGGCCACATTTACCAAATTAGAGATTGGGGATTATATCAGTCAACAGATGGAGTCTGCGGCTGATAATCAAGAAATTGATGCTGAGGTGCAGATCTTTCAAAATGCACTTGAATTTGCAGAGGTAAAAGCAAGGGAGGTGATGATTCCTAGAACAGAAATAACTGCAGTTGAACTAAGAGATTCTATTAAGACCTTGCGATCCGTCTTCGTTGAGACAGGATTCTCTAAAATATTAGTCTACCGCGATCGTATCGACAATATTGTTGGGCATGTCCATTCCTTTGATCTTTTTAAACGTCCGAGAAGTATCAGAACCCTTTTGAAACCGGTCGAATACGTTCCAGAAACGATGCCTATTCACGATATTTTGAACTTGCTCACCAAGAAGCGTAGAAGTATGGCAGTGGTTTTAGATGAATATGGTGGTACTTCAGGAATCCTTACCATTGAGGATATCGTTGAAGAATTATTCGGCGAAATCGAGGATGAACACGATGTTAGTGAGTTTATTGAAGAAACTGTAGAAGAAGGCGTATATCTTTTTTCGGGAAGGCTTGAGGTAGATTATTTGAATCAGACTTATAAGCTCAATCTACCTGAAGAGGAGCAGTATGAAACGCTCGGAGGATTGGTCATGGATCACACCGAGGCAATTCCCGAATTAGGACATCAAATTGAAGTTGAAGGTTACCGACTTACCGTAGAGGAAGTGTCAAGTAATCGAATCGAACAAATACGACTTGAAATAAAGCCGTCTGAGTAGCTATAAACATTTCGATACATCGAATAATTTAAGTAGTTTCGCAGACCTAAAACACTTAAGATCATGGCGATTTTAAATACCATTCGTAAACGTACTAGTGTACTAATTATTGTAATCGGCCTCGCGCTATTCTCATTTGTTATTTCTGGTATCTTTTCCAGCAATGCGTTTCAAGGGGGAGATTTCTCAAACAATGTAGCTGAAGTAAATGATACTCCGTTATCGATTGAAGGCTTCAGACAGAGTTTAGAAATCGCTTCAAATGCTTACGGACAAAATTTTTCAAACAGTCAACTCGTAAATATGGTTTTTGATCAAGAAGTTCGTAAAGAAATCTTGAAGCAAGAGCATGACAAACTTGGGTTGAATATCGAAGGAGATCAGATTGTCGATTTCATTCGTACATCGGGTTACGCAAATATTCCTGCCTTTCAGAACGATGAAGGTTTTTTTGATGAATACGTATTCAAGGCAACGGTTGCGAGCTGGAAAGCTACCAACCCTGCACAGTACGATGCTTGGTTGATTGACGAGGCTAATATTATTAGTGCGGCAAAGGAGCAGATGTATTTCAATTTTGTGAAAGCAGGTGTTTCGACTTCGTTACAAGAGGGTGCAAGTACTTTCAAATTTCAAAATGACAAGGTAAGCTTTGACTATGTTCAATTTCCTTACACAAGTATAGCGGATAGCTTAGTTAGTGTTTCAAAAGAAGAAATCGCTGCTTACGTTGCAGAAAACTCAAAGCAATTCAAGCAAGAAGAAGCAAGAGATTTACGCTATGTGTTTTTTCAAGAGAAGCCTTCTAAGGCAGATGAAGATGCTGTTTTAGAGCGTATCACATCACTTCTAGAAGATCGTGAAGAGTACAGTGAAGAAACTAAGGGTAGTGTAATCGTTCAAGGATTTAAAAACACAACCGATGAGGCTGATTTCATTCAACGCTTCTCAGATGTTGCTGGCAATTTAGAGTATCGTACGGCAGAAACACTGCCTATAGTTGCAGCTGCACAAATTATATCTCTTTCTAAAGGAGCTGTTTACGGGCCGTATAAGGATGGTAATACCTATAAGATTAGCAAATTAGTTGATTCTAAAAAGAATGGTAGCGTTCGTTCAAGCCATATCCTAGTTGCTTATAAGGGTGCAGAGAGAGCCGCTTCTACTATTGAGCGATCAAAAGAAGAAGCTAGAACTAAAGCTCAAGAATATCTTAGAAGAGCACGCAGTGGTAATGAGGCGTTTGCTGATCTTGCTCGTGAGGGATCTGATGGTCCGACAGGTACTCAAGGAGGAGACTTAGGTTTTGTTAACGAGGGTGTCATGGTAGATGCTTTCAACGATTTCATTTTTGATAATTCTGTAGGTCGTATTGGCTTAGTTGAGACTGAGTTTGGTTATCATGTGGTTAAAGTTGAGGCTAAGCGCGATGTGTATTCTGTGGCTACAGTCACACTGCGTATTGAACCTTCTGAAACCACAACCAACACCTTATTTACTGATGCTACTACTTTCGAAATGAAGGTTTCAGATGCGGAACCTAATGCATTCTCAACGATTGCTAATGAAGGAGGCTATACGGTACGTCCGATCTCACAATTAAAAGTATTGGATGAGGATCTTCCCGGATTAGGTGCGCAGCGTAATATAGTGCGTTGGGCGTTTGATTCAGATAGAAAAGTAGGTGATGTTAGTCGCTTTGATATTGCCGGCGGATATGTAATCGCTCAGATGACCAAGAAGTACGAAGAAGGGGTTCAAACTCCAGAACAAGCTTCAGCTAGAGTACTTCCTATTCTTAGAAAACAGAAGAAAGCGGCCATGCTTAAAGAGCAGTACGGATCTTCAGATTTTGATAGTCTCAAAGGTCAGAGTGCGGCTAATGCAGGATTTGCTTTAGCAATGACTACTCGTTCAAGTGTAATCTCTGGAATTGGTTCTGAGCCCTATGTAGTAGGAAAATCTTTAGCCCTAGAGGCAGGTCAAACTACTTCACTTATTGAAGGTGAATATGGGGTTTATGCCCTTAAAATCACTGAGAAAAATGATGCTATGGATCTAGCTACTTACGCTCCATTTACAGAAACAATTGCTGCTCAGCGCGCAAATCAAGCTACGGCAAATGCTTTCTACGCACTTAAAGAAAAGGCAGAAGTAAAAGATAACCGAGCTATCTTTTACTAGTAGATACAAAGTTCATCGAGCTTTAAAATAGTCGAAAATCCCTTGTCTTTTAGATAAGGGATATTTTTTTTACGAGTAAATAAGGCAAAGTCCCCACCCCATGCACCGAGCGATACAAAAACCCCCTCAGGTCTATCGTCAAATAACTGATCGCTAATCGCGGTAATTTCTAATCGAGCAGCTAAGAGGCTTTCTTGTTCTTGTAGTAACTTTTCGAAGCGATTGATATCAGAGATTTCTTCGCTTATGGCAGTGCTTAATCTCGAAAGCTCATTCAAAAAATGATCTGAGCTTTGGGCCTTTCTATAATGTGCAATTGCTTCCCTACTGTTCATCTTCTGATTGAGATAAACTAGGTGTAATTCGTCTGCAAATTCTGGCCTCCAGTTAACCTGGGTGACGCTCACCTCTTTACCAATACGTTGAAACCGAATGGGGCCTTCTGCGGTTGCGCAAGCAATATCATATCCACTCCCTTTAAAACCTGAGTCTAAAAGCTCATAGGCGTTTACGGATGCAAATTGGGCCAGAGCTGCAATAAGCGTAGATGAAGACCCTAAACCCCATTCTCTATCAAATTCAAGAGTCGTTTCTAGAGTAAACGGATAGTCAAAATTTGGATTCAAACTACGAGCCGCTATCAGCAATTTAGAAAACGTGTATGCAACCTCTTCAGAACTAGTCTTTAAAGGTGCTAGACTTTTAATATCAAACTCAGCCTTAAACCAAGTATTACCCTTATTATCTACTGCTTTACATTTAATATTTTCAGACTTATCGGTTTCAAAGCAAAATCGCTGACCCAATTTTGTTGGCAGTGCGAACCCAATGGCGCCGTCAAGAACTCCATAGGCTCCGCTAATGAGAAGTTTCCCTTTAGTATAGTAATTTCTAACCGCCATTACGTAGTTGGTTTAGCGCCTCTTTAACCGCTGAGTTGGTGACGGTTTGTTCGCTAAACTGTTTGCTTATGATCCGTTTCTCCTCTTCAGAAGCACCAAGTGCACTCAGAAGATTCAAGAGGTGCATCTTCATGTGCCCTTTTTGAATACCGGTGGTGACTAAAGAGTTTACAGCCGCAAAATTTTGTGCAAGACCTGCAACGGCTACAATTCGCATGAGTTCTTTTGCCGACGGCTTATCTAAAATTTCTAGGGATCTTTTTACCAGTGGATGTAAGGAGGTCAATCCGCCAACGGTTCCGAGTGCAAGAGGAATATCTAACCAGAAGCGAAGGGTGTCATTTTCAATCTTTGCCTGGCTAAGTGATCGGTATTTGCCGTCTCTTGATGCATAGGCATGAACTCCTGCCTCCACCGCTCTAAAATCATTCCCTGTAGCAATAATTACGGCATCAACACCATTCATAATTCCTTTATTGTGTGTCACGGCCCGATAAGGTTCTTCGCGGGCAATATTGACTGCTCTAACAAACTTCTTGGCATAGGATTGAGCATCTGATAGATTTGCTCCTAATTGTTCAATAGGAGCGCTTACACTTGCACGTACTACGCAATTGGGTACGTAGTTGCTAAGTATGCTCATTACCACCTCAGGTAGCTCATCTGCTTCGAAAGCTGAGGTTGCTGCGCCTGTAAAAGATTTAGCAAGGGTCTCCAAACAACTGTTTATAAAGTTAGCCCCCATGGCGTCAGCGGTTTCAAAACGCAGATCGATTTGATAATAGCCTTCAAGTGCTTTTGTCTTATCGATAAGTTGTACGCTTTGTATACCCCCTCCACGGCGCTCCATACTCTCGGTAATCGTGCTTAGTTCGTTTAAGAATTTAGGGATATTCTCATCGAAAAAGCGATTCAATTTTTCAGCAGGCCCATAATAATTCAGATGTATTTGTCCTACTTTCTCTGTACCTAATACTTCTGTTTTGAATCCACCTTTAGTACTCCAAAATTTAGCCGCTTTACTTGCTGCCGCTACTACTGAACTCTCTTCAATGGCCATAGGAATGGTGTACCATTTACCGTCAATTAAGAAGTTTGGAGCTACTCCTAGTGGTAGGTAGTGGTTGGTTAACGTATTTTCGATGAATTCATCGTGAATCTTCTGAACCTCAGGGTCTGAATGATTATAAGTCTCGAGGGTAGCTTTAAACGCACTCGGGTTTTCCCCATGGGTTTCGGCAACCCAATGGATCTTTTCAGCTTTGGTTAACTTTGAGAAACCTTCGATATTCTTTGACATTCGGCTAATTTGAAAGCAAAGATAAGGATTAGGCTGAGCTTTAGTATTCGGTAAATATTTAGTAAACTTGAGGGTTTATAGATATCTACACGATGAAAAAATTCCTTTTTTCTGCCCTCTCAGTACTTGTTAGCAGTTTTTCTTTCTCACAACAACCGATCACTCTAGAAGAGATTTGGTCAGGAGCCTTCTCTACAGAAGGAATTGCGAACTTACGATCGTTAAATTCAGGGGATGCTTATACAGTTCTTGAGTACCATGATGGCAAAAGCCAGATTGTAAAGTACCGTTACAGTGACATGCAATCTGAGGGTGTTCTTTTGAGTTCGGGAGATGCTATTCCTAGATTTAGTGGATATACTTTTAGCGATGATGAAAGCCGTGTATTACTAGCTACACAGCGTAAACCGATATTCAGACGTTCATCAGAGGCGGTTTACTATGTCTATAATTTCAAAACCCAAGAACTTACTAAGGTTAGTGATTCACTAATTAGAGTTCCTGCTTTTTCTCCCGATGGCTCAAAGTTGGCCTACGTTTTTGAGAATAACTTACATGTGTTTGATATTGCTTCTAAGTCAAGTCGCCAACTTACTGAGGATGGGAAGTACGGATCAATTATTAATGGGCACGCCGACTGGGTTTACGAAGAAGAATTCTCATTAGTTAGAGCCTATGAGTGGAGCCCCGAAGGTACTCATCTCGCTTATTTAAAATTTGACGAAAGTCTGGTGCCAGAGTTTTCTATGGATGTTTTTGGTACTGAATTATATCCGAGTCAATATCGTTTTAAATATCCAAAGGCGGGAGAAAACAACGCTATTGTAGAAGTACATGTGATAGACTTAGCTTCAGGAAACGATAGTGGTATTGAGCTTTCTCAAGACTACTACATACCGAGAATTCAGTTCATGAATCATAGTGAACACCTTTCTGTTCAAACTTTAAATCGCCATCAAAATCGTTTGATGTTATACAAAGTGAATATCAATAATCAAGAAGTGGCTACGCTGCTCGAAGAAACAGATGAAGCTTATGTCGATTTACACGATAACTTAACTTTTTTACCTAAAGATGATTTTATTTGGACGAGCGAGCGCGATGGCTACAATCACCTATACCTATACAATTCTGAAGGGAAATTGATTCGTCAAATTACAAGTGGTGAATTTGAAGTGACCAATTTTTACGGTTATGATCAAAAGAAGGATCGAATTTTCTATCAGTCTACCGAGCCTTCATCTATTGAACGTGCGATTTACCGAATTTCAGCCAAAGGCAAATATAAAACCCGTTTAACGGCCCGTGCAGGAACGCATAATGCACAGTTTTCTAAAGACTTTCAATATTTTATTGGTACCTATAGTAGTAGTACGACTCCTTATGAATTTACCCTTCGCGATCCTAGAACGGGAAGTGTGCTCAGCGTGATTAAAGACAACGCTAAGCTTGCGGAGAAATTAAGAGGATATGATATCGCTCCAAAAGAGTATGGTACCCTAAACGTAGGTGCTAATCAGCTGAATATGTATATGATTCGTCCGAATGATTTTGATCCTTCGAAGAAGTATCCATTATTGATGTTTCAATATTCGGGTCCTGGTTCACAGCAGGTGGCCGATCAGTGGATGGGTTCTAACGACTACTGGCATCAAATGCTAGCTAGTCAGGGTTACATTATTGCCTGTGTGGACGGACGCGGAACTGGTTTTAAGGGAAGAGATTTCAAAAATTCAACCTACCTAAACCTAGTAAAATTTGAGACCGAGGATCAAATTGCTGCAGCTAAGAAACTTTCTGAGCTTGATTACATCGATGAGACGCGTACCGGAATTTGGGGATGGAGTTTCGGCGGTCATATGAGTACTAACGCCCTTCTAAAAGGAAATGATGTGTTTGAAATGGCCATCGCTGTGGCTCCGGTTACTAGTTGGAGATTTTACGACACTATCTATACTGAGCGTTTTCTTCGTACCCCAGAAGAGAATCCAGGTGGATACGATAACGAGTCGCCCTTTAATTATCCAGAGCTTTTAAAAGGCAAATACCTGTTGGTTCACGGTAGTGGAGACGACAATGTACACGTTCAGAATTCAATGCGTATGATCGAGGCTCTAATTCAGGCTAACAAACCTTTTGACTGGGCGATCTATCCCGATAGAAATCACGGAATTTATGGCGGAAACACCCGCCTTCATCTGTACTCAAAAATGACAGAATTCATTAAAAACAACCTTTAATTATGCAGACTTCAGAGCCAACACTTTTAGGACATCCTAAAGGATTATTTTACCTCTTTTTCGCAGAGTTATGGGAGCGCTTTAGCTTCTATGGTATGCGCGCGCTTCTCACCCTTTACATGGTGAATGTAATTTTTGAAGCCTTAGCCAATCGTGACTTTGCAACAGCAGCGGTATATTCTTCTTATGGTTCTTTAGTCTATGCCGGTACGGTTATCGGAGGGCGTATTTCAGATAACCTCTTAGGTTTACGCAAATCCATCTTTCTTGGAGGTGTTTTAATGGCCTTAGGACATTTTATGCTAGCCATTGAAAGTAACATTACTTTCTTTTTAGCCCTTTCGTTGATCATTGTTGGTAACGCTTACTTTAAGCCTAACATCTCAACTTTTGTCGGAGCACTCTATTCTGACAAAGACCCGCGAAAGGATTCTGGATTTACCATATTCTATATGGGTATTAATATCGGCGGATGGGTAGCTCCCCTTTTATGCGGATGGCTTGCGGCCACTTACGGATGGCACTATGGTTTCGGTCTTGCCGGAATCGGTATGCTAACTGGTCTCATCGTTTTCTATCGCGGAATTAAATCTGGAGTTTTCGGTGATCAAGGATTGGCGCCAGATGATCAGGCGCTTACCAAGAAAAAAATGGGCGTTAGCCGAGAAAATTGGGTGACTATTTTAAGTGTATTATCGGTTCCAGTAATGGCCTTATTATTGGCTTCCTATAGCCCAGTTCTTGGGGAAGACAATATCGTAAACCTAATTTTTAAAGGAGTAGGAGTATTGATATTGGCCTACCTAGGATACATTCTCTATCAAGCTTCAGCTGACGAACGTAAGAAGCTGTTCGTGGCTATACTGATTACTCTTTTCATGACCATCTTCTGGGGTTTTCACGAACTTTCAGGTAGTGTGATTACACTATTCTCTGCGAGGAATGTTGAGTTAACCTTGATGTCTGCTGCTCAAACGAATTCTTTGAATTCAATGTTTATCATTTTATTTGCGATTCCAATTTCGATGCTTTGGACATGGTTGTCTCGCAGAAATCTAAATCCTAGAACTCCCTATAAATTCGGCATGGGATTACTCTTTGCCGGTTCTAGTTTTTATGTACTAGCGATTTCTGGTCTAAGTGCTAATGAGCAAGGATTAGTTCCTTTTAGCTACCTGCTTCTTATGTACTTCTTACTCTCTATCGGAGAGTTATTCATGTCACCCGTTGGGCTTTCGAAAATCACCTCGCTTTCACCTAAACGGATCGTAGCTTTTATGATGGGGGTATGGTTTTTATCCTCAGCATTTGCTTTTCAGGTGGTAGGTTTTATTGGAAAAAAACTATCGGTTGAGGGTGATTCTGCGGCTGCAGGTGGATTACAAACCCTTGAGTTATACACTGATGGCTTTATGCTAATCGCACAGTATTCTCTTGGGGCAGGTGTTTTAGTGCTCCTTTTCTCGCCACTTATGAAGCGCCTGATGGGCGAGGTACACTAAAAGGCTTAGAATTAAATAAAGACTGATCACTTCGGCTAGGTTTAAACAAATTTCGATTTGCCTTGGTGTTACATGAGTTAGACGTTCTAATAAGCTTGTGAGTAGGTGGTTGGTTATACTCCCTATGGGTAAGAATATCCCAACCCCACCGATGATCATTACAATGGGCAATATAGGACTTGCAATGATGGAAAGCGGGAGAGCAAGTATGGACAACTCTTCAAAGTAAAAGGCTATAATCGGACTAACCGCTAATTGCGCCGAAAATGAAATGATTACTAATTGAGCAAGTTTTTTTTGTGGCGGGGATAGTTCGAATAGATCTAAAAAGTAGAGACCAATGAAGATGCCTAAAACCGCTGTAAAGCTGAGTTGAAAGCCCACATCATAGATCCAGTAGGGCTGTATCATCAGACAAATAAGCATTGTAGCCATTAGTAATTGCCATCGAGTAATGGGTCTCTTAAGCCATATACCTAACTCGTAGAGTAGGATGAAAATTAGCGCTCTAATTACAGATACGCCAAGACCAGTAATTACTGCATAACAGATACTTAGTATCACACGAAACCCTCTTCTCAACTTAAATGGAAGAAGTAGGCTCATGAGGTTAAAAAGCAGATAACAGAGCCCGAAATGCATACCAGAAATAGCCAAAATATGAGCAAGACCAAGTTGGCTAAATGCTGTTTTTAATTCTGGGGCTAACGCAGATCGGTCCCCTAAAATTAATGCCCTATAAAACCCTATAAGAACGGGTGAAAACCCCATCTCTTTCCATCGTTTCGAGGCGCTATTTCGAAGTAAAGCGACCCATCGAATAGGGAAATGAAATGCGGTCTCGGTTAGTTTTAGCCAGTCGGCTAGCTTATGGCGATTGACAAAAAGCACAAGCTGGTCATTGAATCCTTTCTTAGGAAGTTCTTTAATAAGGTAGTAGGCATTGTCGATGGGCTCTTTACTATAAACCTTAAAGTCACCACCTCTCCACTGGGCTTGATAACGCATGTATTCTGAAGTGTTCCCCTCAAAGGATTCAATTGAAATAATGAGTGGCTCCCCCACTGGTATTTCTTTTTTTGAATGAAAGGTCAAGGTGAGATGTGCAGATAGTACTGCAATAGAACAACTCAGAAGAATTTCTTCAAGACACACCGAATCATAGTAGGTACTTAGAAGCCAACTGCAGAATGCAATCAGTAAAATAGAAATAGATGGTACGTAATACTTGCTGAGTAAAATCCCGCTAATCCAATAGATCAGAAGCCTGACCAAGAAGTGTGCGGGTGTTGGCATAAATAGCTTTTGCGGTTCTTTCACTAGCTCCTGAATCCCCAAGGGCTTTCACTAGTTCTTGGTAATCTCGGGTCATACGTTCTCGAACGGCGCTATCAAGGAGCTCATGGATCGTAGCCTTTATCTTCTTTGGGTTACACTCCTTTTGTATGAGTTCTTTAACGGCTATTCGATCAAGAATGAGATTCACTAGAGAAATATATTTCAAGGTGACGATGCGCTTTCCAATAGCGTATGAGACAGGACTGGTTTTATAAACCACCACTTGTGGAGTGCCTATTAGAGCGGTTTCTAGAGTCGCTGTACCGCTAGTCACAACAGCTAAATGGGCTGCTTGAAGAAGTTGTTGGGTCTTTCCGAAGATGATTTTCGCCCCCTTCAAATAGGGTCCGTAAAAGGAAGGAGTTTGTGAGGGTGCACCGGCAACGACAATATCAAAGG
>DFQX01000001.1:20724-20957 GCA_002381155.1 Flavobacteriaceae bacterium UBA3478
CGGCAACGACAATATCAAAGGATGTAAAATCTTTTGTTGCTCTAATAAGCTCCGGTAAGATTCTACTGATTTCCTGCTTTCGGCTGCCTGGGAGTAATGCGATAATCGGTCGTTCACCGAGGCCTTGATCCCTTAGAAATTGATCGGTGTCACCTTTATTGCTACTATCCATGGCATCGATGAGCGGATGACCTACGAAGGCAGCCTCATGATTGTGTTTACGATAGAAATCG
>DFQX01000007.1:0-473 GCA_002381155.1 Flavobacteriaceae bacterium UBA3478
CTTAAAGAAACCATTGATTTGTTTACCTCATTATTACCAAATTATATTGAATCATTAACTTCTAATGCCCTACCTAATGAAATTTAACCTGTCCTTACTCTTCGCAGCAGCATTAACTACTTTAATCTCTTGCAATAATCCAAACGGAGATCTAGAAAATGGTCTGTATGCCAAAATGACTACCTCAAAAGGAGAGTTATTGTTAAAACTTCACAGTGAAGAAACTCCGATTACAGTGGCAAGTTTTGTAAGCCTTGCTGAAGGAAACAGCAAACGCGTAAGCGATAATTATGCAAATCAACCTTATTACAATGGAACTCAGTTCCACAGAGTAATTAATGATTTTATGATTCAAGGAGGTGATCCCACTGCTACTGGGCAAGGAGGTCCTGGATATCGATTTAAGGACGAATTTGTAGATACTTTAAGACATGATTCTAAAGGAGTGCTATCGATGGCGAATTCGGGTCCGT
>DFQX01000007.1:751-25277 GCA_002381155.1 Flavobacteriaceae bacterium UBA3478
TACCAATGGGAGTCAATTTTTTATCACCCATAAAGAAACCCCTTGGTTAGACGGTAAGCACACGGTTTTTGGAAAATTAGTTTCAGGAGAGGCAACTTTAGATTCGATCGCTACCACACCAACTGATCCGACCGATCGACCGTTAGAACCAGTGACTCTAGAAACGGTAGAAATTCTGCGGGTAGGAAGCCAAGCGAAAAAATTTAATGCGGTTGAAACTTTAGAAAACTACTTCAATGCAATCGAAGAAGAAGCTAAGCGTAATGCAGAAGCAAAAAAAGAACGTCAAAACGAATTCGAAAAACGTTTTGAAAATGCAGAATTAAGTGAACAAGGGGTTGAATATGTTGTTGAACGTCAGGGTACGGGAGAAACCCTAGCGATTGGTACCGAAATCTCAGTTAACTACGCAGGATGGCTCGTCGACGGAACCTTGTTTGACACCAATATTCAATTGATTGCTGAAGGAGATGAAAACTACGATCAAATTAATGCGATGCATCGAGGCCAATTTATCCCCATGAAAACCACGATAGACCCTGATGCAGCTATGATTGCTGGTTTTAAAGAAGCCTTAATGACCATGAAGGTTGGCGAACTTCGTTGGGTTCGTATTCCTTCTGTACTCGGATTCGGCAGCAATGGAGCGGGTAATGTAATTCCTCCAGGGGCAGACCTCGTTTTCTCTATCGAGCTCTTAGGTGAACTACCTAAACGTTAAACTTTTGAAGGAGAACCTTTCAATTCCTATCTTAAAGTGTAAAACAAAACTGAAGATGAAAAAACTACTAACCTTAGCCCTATCTATGGCTTTTGCTATAGGATATGCACAAGATTATTTTCCTGCGCATTCAGAGGTAAAAACTACCGAACAGGTGTACCGAGCATTTACTGGTGCCACTATTCATGTAGATCCGACAACCGTCATTGAAAACGGAACACTTCTCATTTATAATGATGAAGTGGTATCTGTCGGAAGAAAAGTACAAATTCCAAGCAACGCTATCGTTAGCGATTTGTCTGGAACGCACATATACCCCTCTTTTATTGAAGTGTTTAGCGAACTTGGGGTAGAAAAACCGAAACGCCAATCTAGTGCTGGGAGATCTGCACAATACGATCCCACAAGAGAAGGTTTTTATTGGAATGATCACATCCGTTCAGAAACCAATGCGATCGACTTTTTTACCTATAATTCAAATCAATCAGACGAACTTCGAAAAGCCGGGTTTGGTGTGGTAAATACCCACAGAGCAGATGGTATTGCAAGAGGAACCAGTTTATTAGTCGCTTTAGACGACAAGGGTGATGCCTCTAGTAGAATTTTAGACGACCGTTCAGGATCTTATTTTTCTTTCTCAAAAAGTATTCAGTCCACTCAATCCTACCCTAGCTCACTAATGGGAGCTATGGCGCTTCTTAGACAGCTCAATCACGACTTAAAATGGTATGCTTCAGGTAATGTTACCACCAAAGACCGTGCACTAGAAGCACTAATCGCACAAAAACAACTTCCGCAATTCTTTGAAGCAGGCGCCAACGGGAATACCGTTCGTGCATTGAAAATAGGTCAACAATTTGGCATCAAATACCATGTTTTAGGGTCAGGAGATGAATACCAATACGTTAGAGAATTAAAAAACTTCAACGCTTCAGTTGTTGTCCCTTTAAATTTCCCAAAAGCTTATGATGTATCTGACCCTAGTTACGCAGATTACGTCTCTCTTAAGGATATGCGTCATTGGTATCAAGCACCATCGAATGCCAAAATTCTAAGAGATCATGAAATTCGTATTGCTTTTACCACACAAGGACTGAAATCAGCAAATCAACTAAAAACACAAGTCGCATTAGCGATGGAAAGAGGTTTAAGCGAGGCTGATGCTCTTGCGGCGCTTACCACAGTGCCTGCAGAAATTCTAGGTAAACAATCAGAAATTGGAGCCTTAAAACAGGGTATGAAAGCCAATTTCACCGTTACCTCTGGTCCTATTTTTGAAAACGAAACTACTCTTTTTGAGCACTGGGTAAATGGTCACAAGCACCTTTATGAGGATCGAAATACCCCAGACCTGAGAGGTGAATATATCCTAAATCATTATGATCAAGATATTAAGCTCAATATTAACGGTAGTATAGGAAAACCAAAAGTTACTGCAACAATATCAGACGAGAAACTTAAAGTAAAATCAAATTATGCCAACTACTGGTTAAGTGTGAGTCTTTCAGATAGTCTTGGACAACTTTACAGAGCTACCCTTAAAAAAGAAGGTGACCTTTTAAGTGGTCGATTCGTTGATGAAAACGGCGTTTCCCATCCTGTATCTATGGTCGCATTAGCTCCTACTTCTGAATCTAAAAACAAAGATTCTGAAGAGCTAGTGAGCTACAATCTCAAAGAACGATATCCCAATGTTGGTTCTGGATATACCGAACAACCGAAAGCCGAAGAAATTCTGTTTAAGAACGCAACTGTGTGGACAGGAACTAAGATTCTTGAAAACACAGATGTTCATATCAAATCAGGGAAAATTCAAAAAGTTGGTAAGGATTTAAAAGCTAAATCTGCTCAAGTGATAGATGCCTCTGGTAAGCACTTAACCGCAGGTATCATCGATGAGCATACTCACATCGCAGCCCTAGCAATTAACGAAGGTGGACATAACTCTTCTGCAGAGGTACGTATGTCTGATGTAGTAGATCCAACAGACCTAGACATTTACAGAAATCTAGCTGGAGGGGTTACTTCTGCCCAGCTTCTACATGGTTCAGCCAATCCGATTGGAGGTCAATCAGCAATCTTAAGATTAAAGTGGGGAGCTACAGCAGACGAAATGCTCTTTAAGGAAGCCCCTGGCTTTATCAAGTTTGCACTGGGTGAGAATGTGAAACAATCGAATTGGGGGTCAAATTCAAGATTCCCTCAAACACGTATGGGAGTTGAACAGGTATTTACTGACTATTTCACTAGAGGTAGAGAATACCTTGAGAAGAAAAAGAGCAAACAGCCCTATAGAATAGACGAAGAACTTGAAACCATTGGAGAAATCTTAGAGTCTAAAAGATTCATATCCAGTCATTCGTATGTACAAAGTGAAATTAACATGCTCATGAAAGTGGCTGAAAAATTCGATTTCAGGGTCAATACCTTTACCCACATTTTAGAGGGTTATAAAGTAGCCGATAAAATGGCCGAGCACGGTGTGGGTGGATCTACCTTCAGTGATTGGTGGGCATACAAATACGAAGTTAAAGATGCTATTCCTTACAACGCGGCTATAATGGCCTCTCAGGGAGTAACTGTGGCTATAAACTCGGATGACGCTGAAATGTCGCGTAGATTAAATCAAGAAGCTGCTAAAACAGTCAAATACGGAGGTGTTTCTGAACTTGAAGCCTGGAAAATGGTTACCCTTAACCCTGCCAAACTACTTCATATTGATCACAAGGTCGGAAGTATTGAAGTAGGTAAAGATGCAGATGTGGTCTTATGGAGCGGACATCCACTTTCGGTCTACAGTAAGGCCGAAAAAACCATTATTGAAGGTGCTACTTATTTCGACATTGAAAAGGATAAAGAAATTCAAGCATCAATTCAACAAGAACGCTTAGAGCTTACCAAATTGATGCTTAAGGTTAAGGACTCTGGTGCAGAAGTAGTTTCCCCAATTCAGAACAAAAAAGAACGTTTCACCTGTGATACGCTTTAATACTATAAAGAACAAGATTATGAGATCAATACTAACACTTTGTCTGAGCGTAGCCCTATCGGTTAACGCACAACAAACACCGGCAGATATTCAAAAAGACGCAATTGCTATCGAAGGTGCTACTATACACACTGGAACAGGTGAGGTTATCGAAAATGGCTTACTTATTTTCGAAAATGGTGTAATTAATTACTCTGGTAAAGCGAATGCAAAAATTGCGCGTCCTGAAAGAGTGATTAAAGCCAACGGAAAACATGTCTATCCAGGTTTTATCGCACCTACTAAAAGTTTAGGACTTGTTGAGATCGATGCTGTTCGAGCAACAGATGATGAAGACGAAATCGGAGAATACATCCCACACATTCGTTCGATCATTGCCTACAACGCTGAATCTCAAGTAGTTGAATCACTTCGACAAAATGGAATTCTTCTAGGTCAAATAACTCCACAAGGAGGTACGATCTCTGGTAGTTCTTCGGTTGTTCAATTCGATGCCTGGAATTGGGAAGATGCGGCAGTAAAAACAGATGACGGAATTCACCTTAGTTGGCCTTCAACCCTCAGAAGAGGACGTTGGTGGGTCGGTGAGCCTAGAGGATATCAACCGAATCAAAACTATCTCGAGCAGTGGAGTGGGATTATTGAATTTTTACAAGCGGCAAAAGCTTACAATGCAGCACCTGCAAAAACAATACACCTTCCCTATGCCGCAACCAAAGGATTATTCGATGGTTCTCAGCGTCTTTATGTTGCTGCCGATGGAGAACGAGAAATCTTCGATGCGGTAACTGAGCTAGAAAGAATAGGTATTAAACATATCGTAATTGTCGGTGGCTATTTCGCAGAAAAACAATTAGATCTTCTTAAGTCTAAATCTATTCCGGTACTCGTTCATAACCCTCACGAATTGCCAAATCTTGACGACGACGCTTACGATTTTGTCTATGGACTAGCGGCAAGATTACATAAGGCTGGATTGCTAGTAGGAATTCAAAATGCATCTAAGGCTAATTTCCAAGTTCGCAATCTTCCGTTCTACGCCGGCCACAGTGTCGGATACGGAATTAACAAAGAGGAAGCTCTTGCCTTAATTTCATCAAATACCGCGAAAATTCTAGGTATAGATGATACTTACGGCACCCTTGAAAGCGGAAAAAGTGCGACGCTCTTTATTTCTGAAGGAGACGCCCTTGATATGCGCACCAACCAATTATCTCATGCGTTTATCGATGGTAGAGAAATTTCTTTAGAAACCCATCAAACAGAAATCTGGAAGCGCTATCAAGAAAAATATAGCCGACAAGACTAAATGTATCGAGCCTCAAATGAGGCTCGATTTATTTTTATTCCATGCAAGTACTTAGTAGTTCACAAAATAAAATCATCAAAGACCTCATTACCCTATCTGAGAAGTCAAAGCTTCGCAAGCAAAGAGGACTATTCGTACTCGAGGGAAAACGAGAGTTTGAAATTGCCATAAAATCTGGTTATGATTTGCACACTGCCTTTGTGCAACCTGAATTACTTGATGATTCGTTTATTCTTAAACAACTAGAAAACCATTCAAGTTTTGAAGTGACTACGGAGCTCTACGCTAAAATTGCCTATCGCGGCTCAACCGAAGGGATTATCTGCATTTTCAAGCAAAAAGGTCATGAGTTAACGAAATATCAATTACCCCATACCTCACCCCTTTTTCTAGTGTTAGAGAACGTCGAAAAACCGGGTAATTTGGGGGCCATTTTTCGATCTGCGGATGCAGCCAATATCGATGCAGTTATCATCACCGAGCCCATTGCCGATCTTTACAACCCAAATTGTTTGAGGTCTAGTCTTGGTTGTGCACTTAGCATTCCTTCAATCGTTTGCACTAACGAAGCCCTCCAAGTATTCTTTAGGGAGAATAATATTCGTTCTTATGCAGCGACCCTCCAAAACTCAAACAATTACCTTGAAGAGAACTATACCGGAGCAACGGCTTTTATTGTAGGCTCAGAAGCTAAAGGTTTAAAAACCTTTTGGAGAAAAAACGCATCTCAAAATATCGTTATACCTATGCGTGGCGCAATCGATTCAATGAATGTTTCAGTAGCTGCCTCAATCCTTCTTTTCGAAGCTATTCGTCAACGGAGTAGTCTTTGATAAAGCCCCTTAGTTTTACTAACTTTAATTTATGTTAACCGAAAAAGAGCTCGAACTAGAAAATAAGGCGATCGTTCAGAAGTATAAAGATCTTCTGAGAACGAGCTATCAGACCTTATCTGAAGAAGATAAAAGCCAGATAAGGCTTGCCTTTGAGGTTGCAGTAGATGCCCATCAAGACCAGCGAAGAAAATCGGGAGAGGCTTATATCTTTCATCCTATTGCCGTTGCTCAAATTGTAGCAGAGGAAATAGGATTAGACGCAACGAGTATTATTGCCGCCTTACTTCATGATGTAGTTGAGGATAGCGATTATACCTTAGAGTATATCGAAGAGCATTTCGGGGAAAATGTTGCACGAATTGTAAACGGTCTAACTAAGATCGCAGGTCTTAAAAAGGACATGAATAATTACAGTCAGCAAGCAGAGAACTTCAGAAAGATGCTTCTCACCCTAAACGAGGATGTTCGCGTGATCTTGATTAAGATTGCCGATCGCTATCACAACATGTTGACTCTAGAGTCTATGCGTCCCGATAAAAGGGAAAAAATTGCCTCAGAGACCCTTTACATCTATGCACCGCTCGCTCACCGCGTAGGGCTCTACAATATCAAAACGATACTCGAAGACTTAGCGCTGAAATATACCCAGCCCCAAGTTTTTGAAGCTATACAAAGCCAGATCAGATCTCAAGCCGATAACAATCAGGAATATATTGAAAACTTTAAGGGAGTCATTGAAGATGCACTGAAAAAAGAACATATTGACTTCGATGTTAAGGGGAGAATGAAATCGGTACATAGCATACATCGAAAAATGTTAAATCAAAACGTAAGTTTTGATCAGATCTATGACAAGTTTGCTGTGCGAATTATTTACCGTGCTCAACCTGAAGAGGAAAAGTTTTTAGCATGGAAGATTTATTCGATTATCACCGATTATTTTACACCTAATCCGGTTCGCTTAAGAGATTGGATAACTTCACCGAAAAGTACCGGATATGAAGCCCTACACGTAACCGTTATGGGTCCCAATCGAAAATGGGTGGAGGTCCAAATTCGATCGGAACGGATGCATGAAATCGCTGAAAAAGGTTACGCAGCCCATTACAAGTATAAACATGGGGAGCAAAAAGATGGCGGAATTGATATTTGGCTTAATCGCTTGCAAGAGGCACTTGAAAATTCTAACGGTAATGCGGTTGACTTTGTTGAAGAGTTTAAACTGAATCTTTACTCGAAAGAAATATTTGTTTTCACACCTATGGGTGATCTAGTGTCCCTACCAAAAGATGCAACCCCACTCGATTTCGCCTTTTATGTTCATACCGAGATCGGTATGAAAACAAGAGGGGCTCGTGTTAATAACAAACTGGTACCTCTTAGCACCTCTTTAAAAAGTGGAGATCAAGTCGAGATTATCACCTCAGACAATGCGAAACCGACCACGGCATGGTTAGACTACTGCAAAACAGCAAAAGCCCTGTCTAAAATTCGATCGAGTCTAAATGCCGAGAAGAAGTCTGTCGCTGATGAAGGAAAAGAAATATTGCGCAGAAAACTTCGCACGCAAAAAATCAAATGGAATGAAGAAACCGTTAATAAACTGGTGAATCATTTCAAACTAAAAACCTCTCAAGATTTATTCTATCGAGTAGCAACAGGAACGATTACCAATGGTATGATTAAATCCTTTGCCTCACGATACCACAATGCACTTATTAGCTTTTTTACCTCGAAACTTCAAAGAAGTAATAAGTCAGCAGAAGGCGCATACGCCGATAACGAACTGAGCACGAAACTTGATTTACTGGTTTTTGGAGATGAAGAAGAAAGACTAGACTACACGCTATCAACAGAATGTTGCAAACCCATTCCTGGAGATGAAGTATTCGGCTTTTTAACCGTGAATGATGGTATCAAGGTCCACAAGAAGAATTGTCCGAATGCGGTTTCTCTTCAATCTAAATTTGCCTATCGAATTATGAAAGCCCGCTGGATTGATTCGACTCAAGAAGACTTTTATGCAGATATTAGCATTAGTGGGATTGATAAAATTGGGCTAGTCAACAGCGTTACTCAGGTGATTTCTGATCAAATGCACGTGGGAATGAAATCGCTTCAATTCTCAGAAAAAGGAGGAACCTTTTCAGGAAGTATTCGGGTGATTGTCAAGAATAATGAAACCCTACAGAAACTTATCAACAAACTGAAGAAAATCAATGGAGTGGATAGAGTAATTCGTACTTAAATTTGGCCTACTTTAGCACTTTGGATTTTCTCGGATAAAATTTATGGATTCATCCAGCAATCAAGAAATAGTCAAGCAAGTTTTCACCAAGTTTTTGGAAGAAAATGGTCACCGGAAGACGCCGGAACGCTACGCTATACTTCATGAGATCTACAATAGCGAGGATCACTTCGACGTAGAGTCGCTCTACTTTAAAATGAAACAGAAGAACTATCGCGTTTCAAGAGCAACTCTGTACAATACCATCGAATTATTGTTAGAATGTAAACTGGTTCGAAAGCACCTTTTCGGGACAGGTCAGGCTCAATACGAGAAATCGTATTTCGACCGTCAGCACGATCATGTGATTTTAACAGATACGGGAGAGGTAATGGAATTTTGTGATCCAAGAATTCAATCTATAAAACAAACCATCGAAGAAGTCTTCGATATCAAAATCAATAATCACTCACTGTACTTTTACGGCGAGCGGAAATCATCATCAAAAGAATAATCGAGCAACTATGGTAGATTTATTACTCGGCCTTCAGTGGGGAGACGAGGGAAAAGGAAAGATTGTTGACGTATTAACATCGAATTACGACATCATCGCAAGATTTCAAGGAGGGCCAAATGCTGGCCATACTTTAGAATTTGACGGAAACAAGCACGTACTGCATACTATTCCTTCGGGGATCTTCCATGAAAATGCAAAAAATGTAGTTGGTAATGGTGTAGTTATCGATCCGGTAATTTTCGCTAAAGAGTTGGAAAAACTGGCTCCTTATGGAATGAATCTAGCCGATAAGCTCCTTATATCGAGAAAAGCACATTTAATTCTTCCGACCCATAGACTGCTAGACGCCGCTTCAGAGGCTGCCAAAGGAAGTAAGAAAATTGGATCAACGCTGAAAGGAATTGGCCCAACTTACATGGATAAAACAGGCCGTAATGGTATCAGAGTAGGAGACCTAGAATTTTCTGACTGGAAGGTTCGCTATCGTCAACTTGCTGACAAGCATCTTCAAATGATTGAGAATTACCATGTAGCCCTAGATTTTGATCTAGACTCGCTCGAGATGGAATTCTTTGCGGCGGTTGAAGTACTTACTTCATTACCACTAATCGACAGCGAGCAATACTTCGCAGAAGCGCAAAAACAAGGAAAGAAAATCTTAGCAGAAGGTGCCCAAGGATCTCTTTTAGATATCGATTTTGGTACTTATCCATTTGTCACCTCCTCAAATACAACAGCGGCAGGAGCATGTACTGGTCTAGGTATTGCACCCAATAAAATCGAAAATGTAATCGGTATTTTCAAGGCCTATGCTACACGTGTAGGTAGCGGTCCATTCCCGACTGAATTATTTGACGCTGATGGTGAAACCCTTGGTCGAGTTGGTAACGAATTTGGAGCGACTACAGGAAGACCTAGAAGATGCGGGTGGATCGATTTAGTTGCTTTGAAATACGCCATAACCATTAATGGGGTTACTGAACTTAATATGATGAAAGCCGATGTGTTGAGCGGATTTGATCAAATCAAAGTTTGTACCCATTACGAATACAATGGAGAAAAAATCGCACATCTTCCGTTCGATATTGACGCGAAATATGTCAAGCCCGTTTATGAGACTTTAGAAGGATGGCAAGAGGATTTAACAGGTATAAAAAGTGCTAGTGATCTTCCTAATGCACTAAACAATTACATCGAATACCTTGAGAAGCATCTTGAAGTGCCTATTACAGTGGTTTCAGTTGGACCAGATCGAACTCAGACATTATTCAGAAAAGCATGAAAAAGTTGGTGACACTCGGCTTAGCGCTTGTTTGTCACTTTGCGGTTGCTCAATCTGAAGAAACTGCAAAAATAGAGGTGCTCTATGGAGGATACTTCTCTAAATCAGAAGATCAATATCCAGGGGCTTCCATTTTTGAAAGGGATGAATCAGGACCCGTTCAATTCAGACACAAAGGAGCCTTATTAGACTGCGATATCGCCTACTTATATGCAGATGAAAATCGCCTCGAAGCTTATGGGAATATCGTATTCAATCAAGGAGATACGCTTATATTAAATTCTAAAGAATTAATATATAGCGGAATAACTAGACTTGCCGAAGCCAGACAAAAAGTTCGTTTAACGAGCCCGACTTCTACCCTTACCACAGAAACGCTCTATTTTGATCGCAAGAATCAAGAGGCCTACTACCCTTCGTTCGGTATACTCGTTGATGAAGAAAACACCTTAAAGAGTAATAAAGGAAGGTATCTAATCGAACAATCACTCTACCGTTTTGAGGAGTCGGTCACCTTAGAAAACGAGAAATTCAACCTTATTTCTGATCGCCTTGACTATCATACCGAAGATGAAGTTGCGGATTTTTTTGGCCCTACTACTATTACTGGTGAAGACTACACCTTTTATTTTGAACAAGGAAGTTATGATACCAAAAATGAGAGAGGTTATGGAAAAACGAACACCAAAATCAACTATGATTTAAGAAAACTCTTCGGTGATTCGATCTATTTCAATCAATTAGAGAATTATGCTGCAGCGAGCGGTCAAGTAAAAGTTTTAGACTCAATTAATGAAAGTCGCTTATCGGCTGAATTCGCTGAAATATTTAAAGCAAAAGACTCGCTTGTAGCTACAGGGGAGGCAATCATCGCAAAAAGGGTTGAAGGTGATTCTTTATACGTTCACGCCTCTTATCTGTTTGTAACAGGGCCAGATAAGGCAAGAGATCTTTTTGCTTATCCAAATGCTAGATTTTTCAAGACAGACTTCAGCGGAAAGAGTGACAGTATCGTAGTAACCAATGAAAAAGGTATTACCGAACTCATTGGAAATCCCATTATTTGGAGTGGTGAAAGTCAACTTACAGGGAACTACATCTACTTTACAAATACCCCTGAAACCAATGCCCTTGACTCCTTATATGTTATAGAAGAAGCTTTCATTGCAACCCTTGACACTATCGCTCAAATAGGATATAACCAAGCCAAAGGAGTTAATCTACAAGGTAAATTCTTGTCGAACGGATTAGAGAGCGCACTTCTCGACAAAAACGCCGAAGTGATTTATTACTTATATGATGACAAGGGTGCCCTAATCGGAATCAATCAAACCACTTGTAGTGCCATTCAATTAAATTTTGAAGAAGGCGAAATCAGCAGGATTACCTTTCTTCGAAATCCGAATGGCACCCTTTACCCCTATGCTGATTTCCCAGAGGATCAAAAGCTACTTGAAGGGTTTCAATGGTTTGGTGAAGAACGAACCCGGGATTTAGAATCTTTTATTGAAAAAATTAAAGGTTTAAAGAAATGAGTCGTTTAGAACAATTTAAATCTTTATTAGCTCCCACAACCGAACACCCCCTTGGATTAGAGATTAAGAAGGCACGAGGTAGTTATCTCTATGATGTTAATGGAAAACGCTACTTAGATTTAGTAGCAGGTGTATCTGCTGTAAGTGTAGGTCATGCTAATTCGAGAGTTAGAAGGGCCGTTAATCGACAAATGCGAAAGCATAGTCACGTGATGGTCTACGGAGAATTTATTCAAGAAGTTGTTCTAAGTTATGCAAAGAAATTAACCGATTCTTTAGAACCTGAATTATCGAATATATACCTGGTAAATTCAGGAACAGAAGCAGTAGAAGGTGCCCTGAAGCTTGCTAAAGCGGTTACAGGGAGAACACAGATTATCGCCGCTAAGCAAGCTTATCATGGCAATACTTATGGAAGCCTTAGTTTAATGGATTACAAGGAACGTATCAACCCTTTCAGACCTCTATTACCAGGAATAGGCCATATCACTTTCAATGAGGATAGAGAATTAGAATCTATTACTTCTGAAACGGCTGCTGTAATTCTAGAAACTATTCAAGGGGGAGCTGGTTTTATTGAACCTAAAAATGGATACTTAAAAAAGGTCAAAGCTCGCTGTGAGGAGGTGGGAGCCCTTTTGATACTTGATGAAATTCAACCAGGTTTTGGCCGAACAGGAGAACTTTTTGCTTATCGACACTATGGAATCACCCCCGACATTTTAGTGATTGGAAAGGGAATGGCAGGTGGTTTACCCATAGGCGCATTCGTTAGTAGCAAGGAAAATATGAGCTTACTGGGCTATAAACCTCGCCTAGGGCACATTACCACCTTCGGTGGGAATCCTGTAATCGCGGCTGCAGCACTTGCTACATTAGAAGAAATCGAAAACAAAAAATATCAAAGCAAAGCCATACAGCATGAAGCTCTAATTAGAGCATCTTTAAAGCATCCGTTTATTAAAGAAATTCGTGGTAAAGGCCTAATGTTGGCCCTTATTCTCAAAGATCCTGAAATCGCCAATCACTTAGTCATCGAGGGAATGAAGGAAGGGGTTATTCTTTTTTGGCTCTTATATGAAAAAAGAGCGGTTCGCATCACCCCACCATTGAGTATATCAGAGAAGGAATTGAAAAAAGGTTGTGCTACCATCTTATCGGTACTTGATCGTTACGCTTGTTAACTAAAGTGTTGATAATTCAATTGGTTTTCTGACCCCACCCCCATGTGGTATAGGTAAATTTAAAATACCAATAAGCTATTATGGGCAACCCTAACGAACATCCTGAACAAGCCATAAGAAAGTTCGAATCTATGCTTCAAACGGATGACGTTTATTTCTTTGATTCTGAAGACTTTGAAGAAATCATCCATCACTATTTAGGAGAAGGGAAGACCCTCCTAGCAAAGCGTGCTTTAGAGATGGGGAAGGCGCAGCACCCACAGGCGATTGAGCTCAAATTTTTAGAGATAGAGATACTCGTCTCCGAGGATAAATTAGATCAAGCAAGAATGCTCATCGAAGAAATAGAAATCTTCGACCCTATGAATGAAGAATTGTTCATTCAAAAAGCAAATATCTTATCGAAAAGCGACGATCACCAAGGAGCTATAGCTATTCTAAACAAAGCTCTCGAGTTCTGCCCAGAGTCATTTGATGTACATTCTTTGTTAGGCCTAGAATACCTTTACTTAGATGCTTTTGAAGAAGCCATTCCGCACTTTGCAACCTGCTTAACTTTGGATTCAACCGATTACGCATCGATGTATAATCTCGTTTACTGTTATGAATTCACTGAAGGTTATGAGGAGGCGATCAGTTACTTGAACAATTATTTGGAGCAAAATCCTTACAGCGAAGTTGCTTGGCATCAATTAGGCAAAATGTATGTCGCTTTGGAGAAATTTCAAGAAGCTTTAGCCGCTTTTGACTTTGCGATAATATCCGATGATCGATTTAGTGGGGCTTATTACGAAAAGGGCTATGTTCTTGAAAAGCTTGGAAGATGTAATGAGGCTATTGAAAATTATGAGTTCTGTTTTGAATGGGATGCTCCTACCCCGCAAGCCTACTTAAGAATTGGATATTGTCATCAAAAATTAGGTAATCACTCACTGGCAGAACAATACTTTTATAAGACTGTACATTTAGATCCCTTGTTGGATAAAGGATGGCTAGCCCTCACTAAGCACTATTTTGTTAGTGGAGACCTTCTAAAAGCGCAAGAACACATCAACAAAGCGCTTAATATCGATGGCGAAAATGCCCTTTATTGGAGAAGAGCAGCGCACATCTATCACAGTTTAGGAGAAATCGAGAAAGCTGATTATGCTTTTGAACAGAGCATCGAATTAGGCAACTTCGAATTCAACAGTTACCTTAAATGGATCAGCATTCAACTCGAGCAAAAAGATTATTCAAGAGCCATTGAATGTCTTTTAGAGGCCTTAGAACATCATCCTGAAGAAGCAGCGCTTCTGTTTATTAAGTCAGGTATACATGCACTCTTAGATGAAAGAGATGAAGCACAAAACACACTGTGTCAAGCGATGCGTTTAGATTCATCCGCTGCTGATTATTTTTATTTCTACTTTGAAGAAATGAGTGAACTCGATTGGCTGAAGTCCTATTTAGAAAAGAAGAAGCCTTCAGGGACTGCTTAAAGTACCTTAGTTCACAAAGCCTAAGCTTATGAATCTTAAAAAATCACTTGCACTCTTTTTGAAAGGTATGGCTATGGGTGCTGCCGATGTAGTACCTGGAGTATCAGGTGGTACAATAGCTCTTATTAGTGGTATCTATCCCAAACTTCTAGACGCCATTAGTAATATTAAACCTAGTCTACTCAGCGAACTATCCAATAAAGGATTCGCCTTTGTTGCCGAAAAAATTCATTTAAAATTTCTAATTACCCTATTTGCAGGGATTTTCGCAAGTGTATTAACCTTAGCAAAGGGAATTAGCTACTTATTAGAATTTCATCCTATCTTAATTTGGAGCTTCTTTCTTGGTCTAATTCTAGGTGGTATTTTGCTGATGGTGAAACAGATAAAGGGTAAACGAAGTTTAGTCATTATTGCTGGTTTATTAGGTGTGTTATTAGCCGCAGGTGTTGGTTTTTTACCTGTAGGAGAAGATACTTCAACCCTTCCATACCTCTTTCTTTCAGGTGCACTAGCAATTTGCGCGATGATCTTACCAGGTATCTCTGGATCGTTCATACTAGTGATACTAGGGAGTTATGAGCCTATCCTTCAAGCCGTTCATCAAAGAGATCTTAAGACCATTGCAGTGGTCGGAGCTGGTGCGATTATTGGATTACTTTCGTTCGCCCGAATTTTAAAATGGTTCTTTCATAGGTACCCTAACACAACTTTAGCATTAATGACCGGTTTTATAGCAGGGTCTATCCCTGAGGTATGGCCATGGAAAGATGCTGTTAGTGGCAATCTATATCTTCCCAGTTTAGGTTTAGATAGTGACCAACTACTACTTGCGATCTTACTATCGCATTTAGGTCTATTCTTGATCATAGGATTAGAAAAGGCTTCAAAGTTGGAGAACACAAACTAGATTGTAAAACCATACTGCTTTGAAGAAAAAACGTTCCTTATTTGATCTTATTGCATTGGTCTTCAAAGGAATGCTAATGGGTGCTGCTAACAAAGTGCCTGGGGTTTCAGGAGGAATTATCGCTTATGTAGGTGGGTTTTACGAAGAATTTATCTACTCCCTGAAGCAATTTAATGGAAAGGCGGCTTCCCTAATATTCAAAGGAGATCTGAAAAATTTCTTTCGACACGTCAATGGTAAGTTCCTTAGTTTACTTATACTGGGAATGTTAATCAGTTATTTCAGCGTTGCGCAGGCGCTAGATTACTTGATTACTCATTACGAAATATGGGTTTGGTCTTGTTTTTTCGGTATGATCTTAGGGTCTGTACATTTTATTGCAAAACAGTTTGATAAATGGTCAACCGAGATTCTTTGGGGAATAGGATCGGGTGGAATCATAGGTATTATGCTAGCCTTTATCCCTCCAATCGCACCCAATGACCATTTACTCTTTGTATTCGTGTGCGGTATGATTAGCGTTACTGGAATGACCCTACCCGGGCTTTCTGGATCATTTCTTCTTATCCTACTAGGAAACTACGTGTTATTATTGGTCGATTCAGTGAATGCGCTATATCTAAGTTTTGGTTATCTGATCAAAGGAAATTTTCAATTGATGCAAGAACCTGAAAACATTAGACTTCTTAAGGTGTTAGCCGTATTTACACTTGGCTCCATTACCGGTTTAGTGTCCCTTTCTCATTTGCTCGTTTATGTTTTGAAGAAATTTAGAAAATTAACTACTTCAATTATTCTAGGATTTATAATTGGTTCAATACCGGTGGTTTGGCCATGGAAAAAGGCTATTTATAAACTTTCTGAGACTGGACAGTACCTCGTGGATAGTAATGGTCACAAAATTGTGAGTAATTATTCTAGATATTGGCCGGATTGGTCAACTTCAGAATCAATACTTGCCATGGTATTTATGGTGACCGGATTTCTTATTGTATATTCCATCGAATATTATGGAAGGTACAGAAATACTTAATTTTGGACTGATCGGGAGAAATATTGAGTACTCCTTTTCTAGGGCTTTTTTTAAAGAAAAGTTTGAGCACTTAAACCTCCCTCATCACTATCAAAACTTTGATCTTCAAAGTCTTGAAGAGCTAGATAAAGTTTGGAAAACCAAGAATCTCAAAGGATGTAATGTCACCATACCCTATAAACAAGAGATTATTGCACATCTCGATTTATTAAGCCCTGAAGCAGCTGAAATTGGGGCTGTAAATTGTATCCATATCGAGAATAATAAACGAGTAGGATACAATACGGACGCCTATGGTTTCTCAACCTCATTCAAACCCTTACTTAGTGCAGAAGATCAAAATGCAATTGTTCTGGGAGCAAATGGAGGCGCTGCAAAAGCAGTGATTTACGCGTTAGAATCAATGAAAATCAGAGTCACCAAAATAGGAAGACAATCAAATGGTGAAATTGATTTCACCTATGATGAATTAGATGAAGAACTAATTGAAGGTCACCAAATCATTATCAATTGTACGCCTCTTGGAACCCATCCCAATGTAGATCAAAAGCCAAACATTCCATACCATCACCTAAATTCTAAGCACTACCTCTTTGATTTAGTTTATCGACCAGAAAAAACAGCTTTTCTCAAAGAAGGTGAAGCTCGCGGTAGTAGAATTTGTAATGGAGCAATGATGTTAAAATGGCAAGCCGAAAAATCATGGGAAATATGGAATTCCCTTTGAGTGCATAAGCATTTGTTTAACTTTGCTTAAGAACCTAAGAGAAACGGGTATGGAAAATCAGGATCAGTCTGCAGAGAAATCAACCTTAGCATTTGAGTTAATTGAACTTAAACCAGATAGCTACAACCACCTAGAACCAGATAACCTAGTTGGAGAATTACAGCGACTGTTAATAAACGCTCCTGTGGAGAAGATCGGAAAGCATGTTTCTCAAATTAAACGTGTGTTCGATACTAAACTTAAAGAGGTACAGGAAAAGGAAAAAGCGGCTTTCCTAGCGAATGGCGGAAATGAAATCGATTTTCACTTTCAATCGAAAAGTGCTAAAGATTTTCAAGAGCTTTATCGGGAATACAGGCAAAAGAAAGAAGCTTTTCGAGTCAACTTTGAAAGACAAATTCAACAGAACCTTCAAACGAAACAAGAAATTATAGAAGAAATCAAATCGTTAATTTCTACCGAAGAAAATATCAACACAACCTTCTCTCAATTTAGGGATTTGCAAACTAAGTGGAGAGAAACTGGCCCTGTTCCTAAAACGGAAAACGATAATCTCTGGGCAAACTATCACCATCATGTAGAACGCTTTTATGATTTTCTAGACTTAAATCGTGAACTTCGAGACAAAGATTTCAAACATAATTACGATAAAAAGATTAAAATCGTAGAACGAGCAGAAGCCTTAATCAACGAAGCTGATTTTCAACAGGCTTACAATGAACTACAAAAACTTCATCGTATTTGGAAAGAGGAACTAGGCCCTGTAAGCAAAGAACATCGTTCAGGTATATGGGAACGTTTTAGCAACGCAACTAAGGTAATGCACGATAAGAGACAAGAGTTTCAAAAAAAGAGAGACGAAGAAATTCAAACGCGTCTCACCCAAAAAAAAGAACTTTTAAAAGATTTTAAACGTGAATCAGCCACCATTGCTACTTCACACCAAGGCATACAACTTCAATTTAAAAAACTAGTTTCTATTAGAGAATCGTTTTACCAAATAGAAGGGGTACCCTATTCGCTTCAAAAGCCATTGATAGCCGAGTTAAAGAAGCAATTTGGTCAATTTTCTAAAGCTAAAAACGATTTTTACAAGAACCAGAAAAAAGAACAAAAGGATCGAATCGCTCAAAAAAAGGAACTCATTGCAAAGGCAGAGTCACTAAAAGATTCGGATAATTTCGAAGAAACAACCCCTTTATTCATAGCCTTACAAAAAGACTGGAAAGCGGTAGGGCCTGTTCCTCGAAAGATTGGTGATCCACTCTGGAAAACCTTTAAAGCAACTTGCAATCATTATTTTGACCGATTACATGGCAATGCTAAAGTATCTAAACAAAAGCGAAGCCCTTTAGATAAGGTATTCAATGAACGTTCTCATTTGAAAAAACAGATAGAGGAGGTTATTGCCGAAATTCGTCAGCTTGAAAACAACCTCGAGTTCTTCAATAACGATGATACAAGTAATCCCCTTATTGCCTCTGTTCTGAAAAATATTGAAAAGAAGAAGTTAGAACTGAACAAACTGCAAGAACAGCTTAAAAAACTCAATGTAGAGCGCAATAAGCTTCAAAAAGAACAAGATGAAGCTGCAGCCGCCGAAGAACAAACAGAAGGCGAAGAAGAGAAATCAGAGGACTAATATTAAAATAAAAAAGGGGCTCCATTCAGAGCCCCTTTTTTATTTAAGTAAGTAATCGTTCTACTTCGCAATATTCACTGATCTAGTTTCACGAATAACGGTAACCTTTACTTGACCTGGATAGGTCATTTCAGTCTGAATTTTTTGCGAAAGTTCAAAAGAAAGTTCTGCTGCTTTATCATCGCTTACTTTTTCACTGCCTACAATCACTCGCAACTCTCTTCCCGCTTGAATAGCATAAGCCTTTTCAACACCTTTAAATCCTAACGCAGCATCTTCGAGATCTTTTAATCGTTGAATGTAACTGTCCAAGACCTGTCTTCTTGCACCCGGTCTAGCACCTGATATGGCATCACATACTTGAATAATCGGAGATAGTAAACTCGTCATTTCAATTTCATCGTGGTGGGCACCAATAGCATTACAAACTTCTTTATTCTCACCATACTTTTCAGCCCATTGCATACCCAAAATCGCGTGTGGAGTTTCGATATCAACCTCAGCCATTGGAACCTTTCCAATGTCATGAAGTAGACCAGCACGCTTAGCTAATTTCGGGTTGAGTCCCAATTCAGCCGCCATTACGCCACAAAGCTTGGCAACCTCTCTGGAGTGTTGTAATAGATTTTGACCGTAAGAGGAACGATACTTCATTCTTCCAACCGCCTTGATGAGTTCTGGATGTAACCCATGAATACCTAAGTCGATTACGGTACGTTTACCAATTTCAACAATCTCTTCATTAATCTGAGATTCTGTTTTCTTCACAACCTCTTCAATACGTGCTGGGTGAATTCGACCATCGGTCACTAAACGGTGTAGTGACAATCGTGCAATCTCTCGACGTACACTGTCAAAACACGAAAGAATAATTGCCTCAGGAGTATCATCAACAATGATCTCAACTCCAGTAGCTGCCTCAATAGCACGGATGTTTCTACCTTCTCTACCAATTATTCTACCCTTCACATCATCTGATTCAAGATTAAAAACAGAAACGCAATTTTCAACGGCTTCTTCGGTTCCAATTCGCTGAATCGTTTTAATAACCACTTTGCGCGCCTCTTGTTGAGCTGTCATCTTAGCTTCTTCAACAGAATTTTGAATGAATGCCATGGCGTCAGTCTTCGCTTGATCCTTCAGTGAGTTTACCAATTCGGCCTTAGCGTCATCTGCAGATAGTCCAGAAATCACTTCGAGTTGCTTCACCTGGTTTTGGTGCATTTTTTCGATCTCTTGCTCTTTGCGTTCTATTCGCTCTATTCGACCTTCAATCTCCTTTAATTCTTTCTCCAATTGCTCGTTCAGCACTCGATTTTTCTTAAGCTCAGAACCTACTTGTGATTCCTTATCACGAATGCGTTTTTCAGCCTCGGCCATTTTCTTGTCCTTAGCTAAAATGACTTTTTCATGTTCTGCTTTTAGTTCTAAGAATTTCTCTTTGGCTTGAAAAATCTTATCCTTTTTAATTTGTTCCGCATCCTTTTCAGCCTCCTTTAAAATTGATTTAGCCTCCTTTTGAGCACTAACAAGGGCTGCCGCTCCTTTGCGTTTTTGAAGTAATATGGTAATCGCATAACTGGCTAATAAGCCAGCCACCGCACCAATTATCACATTTATCATTGAATCCATGGTCTTAGTTTATATTAATAAAAACCCGCATTGAAGGTTTTGTACAAACTCCGTTGAGTACAAGTTTAGAGCTATCCTACTACTTGAAAATCTCGGACTCGCGAGCACGATCGTGCAATAGGTAATCACTCTTTAGAAATTAATCTTCGTTGAGTTTGTCAAAAAATAAACAATGCGGGTAATCTTACTCAGTTATCCCTACTGATTCAATTCAGAATCAATGGTTTGTACAAGTAAATTTAGACGAGAAATACTGTCGTTGATTTGTTGTTGAAGACCTGATCGCTGATTTGAGGAATTAGCAAACTGTAAAGCGCACATGGCCAATACATCTTGCTTATCACTAACTGCGTAGCTCTTTTCGAACTCCTTTACCATTTGCTGCACGCTATTCGCGGCCTGTCTTAGACCTTCTTCTTGCGAAGTAGCTATTGAAAGTGGATAAACCCGATCGGCAATAGATACTTTTATTTTTTGCTTTTCGCTCATCCCACTTTTTGTATTAATCAAGTGTGTCTATACACGACTGTATTTCTTTGACTAGACGATCAATTTTATTTTCTACGTCTGTTTTGTCTAAAGGATTACCCTCATCACTCGCACTTTTATTGGCTTCCTGTAGTTTTTTTTGAGAAATCCCAAGGGCTTCTTCTTTGACAAGAAGCGCTCTTTTCAATTGCTCAATTTCTAACCTTAAAGCCTGATTTTCTGATCGCTGGTAGTTGAGACGTTCAATTAATAATCGAACTCTATCCTCAACCGCACCCAATGTTTCAAAAAAGGTATTCATAAAGTACAGGCGATTTTAACAAAGGTAATCAAGTATCGTTGGCAAAGCAATATTTAACTTTGATTGGATTTGTATTTTTTAGCAATAACACCTTTATTCGTGATTATGTCTCGAATTTTTTCAAAAATTCTTTTTAGTTTTATTTTAACTATCTGTATTTCAATATCTTATTCGCAAGATAGTTTGCGTTCGGATACCAGGTTGAATTTAAAAGAACATCCGCCCTTAGAAATTCCATTACGTTATTCAGGGACCTATGGTGAATTACGACCCAATCATTTTCATGCGGGAGTAGATCTAAAAACTCAAGAAAGAGAAGGATTTCCTGTATACGCGGTCGAAGATGGTTTTTTATCTCGAATTAAAGTAGAAACGGGGAGTTATGGCAAAGTGATTTACCTAGATCATCCTGAATTAAGCAAAACCACCGTTTACGCTCACCTCAATCGATTTAGTCCTAAAATTCAAAGTTACATTAAGGGTGAACAGTACCTGCATCAAACCTATGAGATACAACGTTATTTAAGACCCTCTCAAATTCCCGTTAAAAAAGGAGAAATTATCGGTTACTCAGGAAATACGGGAAATTCGTTTGGGCCACACCTGCATTTTGAAGTACGCGATAGGGAATCAGAAGAACCGATGAATCCTCTTCAATTTGGCTTAGAAGCTGCAGACAACGACCCTCCTACTATTCAAGGATTCTACTTGTATGAGTCTGAAAAACCCGAAGCGGTAACCACCTTTGAAAATCGAACCATGATTGCTTTGAAAACCGTTGAGGAGCGAATCCATTACTCGGCAACAGATACAATCAGCGTTCAGGGGTATTACAGTTTTGGAATACAATCATTCGACCGACTCGACCTCTCTGCAAATAAGAACGGATGGTATCGTTTAGAGTTAATGCGCAATGATAGTCTCTTTTCTGAACTAACTATTGATCGATTCAATTTCACTGAAAACCCATTGATCAACAGAAGTATTGATTATCAATTCTATGAAACTTCAAATAATCGCGTACTCTTAACCACAAAAGAAGCGAGTAATCCACTTGGATTTTTTAAAACCAGTCCATCAACCGAGATGTTTAAAGCAGAGGTAGGTAAAATAGATGATTGGAAACTAACACTCAGTGATTACTCCGGAAACACTTCGAGTATTAATTGGACTACAAAAGGAGTTCAAGGTGTGAAAAAGATGGCCATGCCTTTTGGCAATTTGACGACAAATCAAAGTGTGAATAATCAACTTTTAGAAGCTCAGCTGATTGCGGTTGAGAATAGTATTTATAGTACTGAAGATCTAGACTTTCGTTTATCCGGAGATACCCTATCCATTGGACCTAAGGATGTGCTGGTTCGAAATCCATTACTACTAAAAATTATTGCAAAAGAAATCAGACAAAAGCCGAGCTGGCTCAGTTATGCCTTTTTGGGTCAAATTGGTAAAAAAGGAATCAACTTTATTCGCAAAGTCGAATCAGATACGCTTTCGATTACCCTTCGAAATACAGGAGACTTCCATTTCGCCTATGACTCTATTGCTCCAGTAATTACCCCGAGAAACTTCAGCTCAGGTCAAGCGATTAATGGTTACCGCTATCTTGAGATCGAGGCAGAAGACAAGGAGACCGGGATTAAGAGTTTCGAAGGATATCTTGATGGACAATGGATTCTATTCGAACACGAACCTAAACAGAATCGCTTTACCTTTGATACATCAGACATTTTATTAATACCAGGAGTTCACACACTCGAATTTGAAGTTGAAGATCTCCTAGGAAATAAGGCTAAAAAAACATTTAGTCTCACCATCAACTAATATGAAAAAATTGCTTTTAGGCCTCCTGCTTACCTTATGCACTACAAATCTTATTGTTGGGCAGAAAAGCAGTTTCATACATCCCGACTTTAAAAGCATTACCGAGTACCACAAAGTAATCGCTGTAGTTCCTTTTGATATTGATTTAGATCTATCGCTATCTGAATTAAAACGTAGACAACTTTCTGAAGAAGAGGGAGCTAGTCTACAAAAGGAATTAACGTACTACATCGAAAGCCAAATCGACGCTTTGAATGTAACGATTCAACCGTACGAAGAAACCTTAACTAATATGCGGTCTTCTGGTATTGACTATAGAAGCTCCCTTTTAATGGAATCAAAGGACTTAGCCCGTAAACTAAAGGTCGATGCCGTCATTCGAGGAAGTCTGTCTATCAGTGTTTTATTATCAGAAGGAATAGAAAATCAGTTTTCTTGGATCGATTTATGGGTGCTCTCCCCTTCCTTTGGTCGAATTACACTGAAGCTCGTCGACGGTCAATCTTCAAAATTACTGTGGCGACACGAAAAGGTTATCGATAGAACCACTGGGAAAAATACTCGTGAACTGGTTGAGAAAATGATGAAGCAAATCGCAAGAAATTTTCCCTACGCCAAATAGCTAGCTAAAGTATCAATTACGTAATCTACTTCTTCTATGGTGTTGAAAATAGAGAAAGAAAAACGTAGAGACGGAAAATTATCGGCGGCTATCGCACGAAGTACGTGAGAACCCTTATTACTTCCAGACTGACAAGCACTACCCTGAGAACAAGCAATACCTTTTAGATCTAAATGAAAAAGAAGTAAGGTTGCTTTATCACCGGTAATCGGAAGTCTTAAATTCACAAGGGTATAGGTACTGCGATCAAAATTACCACATCCTCCATTTAAAATTGCTTCTGGAAGACGCGACTTCACCCCGTCAATAAATCTCTTTTTTAAGGACAGAACATATTCTTTCTCCTCAGCCAAATTTTGATAAGCCAAAGTGAAGGCTTTTTCCATACCTAAAATATTGTGAACACTTTCAGTACCTGCTCGAAATCCCTTTTCTTGACCCCCTCCTACTATTAACGATTTTAGATGAACATCCGAACGCATATACAAAAATCCGATTCCCTTAGGACCATGAAACTTATGTGCTGCAGCGCATATAAAATGTACAGGTGTTTTGGATAAGTCCCACTGGTAGTGTCCGACCGATTGAACAGTGTCCGAGTGAAAAAGTGCTTGATGGGTTTTACATAACTGAGCAACTTTCTCTACCTCTAATAAATTCCCTATTTCATTATTCACATGCATCAAACTTACCAGAGTTTTAGGGGCACTTACGCGAGAGAGTTTATTTTCTAAATCTTTGAGGTCTATATAGCCTTGCTCGTCGATATTGACTAATTCAAGTACTATTCCATATTCCTCAGCCACCGCTTCTGAAGCATGTAATACCGCGTGATGCTCAATCGATGAAGTAATGATTCTCTTTACTCCTAGGTCTCTAACTGCGCAACGAAGAACCATATTGTCCGCTTCTGTTCCACCAGAGGTAAAATAAATTTCACTTGGCTTTGCTCCTAAAGTGGTTGCTATTGATTTTCTAGCCTTTTCGATTAAAGCTTTTGCCGATCTTCCAAACGAATGGGTAGATGACGGATTGCCATATTGTTCACTAAGAGATTCAGAAATGGCAGTTACAACTTCTGGGCGTATCGCGGTAGTTGCAGCATTATCAAAATAAACTGGAGTCATTTATCAAAGGTACGTTTTGATTCAAGAAAATAGACTTTAAATAGCCTGTTCAGAGTAGAATTTAATGCGATATAGACGAATTTCTTCTTCTTCAAAATCTTCTTCTAATTCAGCGATAGCATCCTCAAGACTATTAGA
>DFQX01000007.1:25619-40636 GCA_002381155.1 Flavobacteriaceae bacterium UBA3478
CTAAACACAATCTGTTCCATAATTTGGAGCAGTTCTTCCTGAGTGATTCCTTTAGAAGAGGCAATATCGTCAAAAGCCAACTTTCGATCTACACTTTGTATGATGTAGAGCTTCAAACCCGAATTTGAGCCTGCAGATTTTACAACAAGTTCATCAGGTTTAATGATATCGTTTTCTTCCACATAATTGGCTATACAATTCACAAAAGGCTGACCGTACCGTTTAGCCTTAGCATCTCCCACCCCATGTATTTGTCCTAATTCTTCTAAAGTGGTTGGGTATTTGAGTGCCATATCTTCAAGTGAAGGATCTTGAAGAATGATATAGGGTGGCACCCCATGCTTATCAGCTTCTTTTTTTCGGAGTGTTTTAAGTATAGACAGCAATTGGTCGTCTGCACCTCCACCTTTTGATTTCTCCTGATTAATCTCAGCTACTTCCTGATCATAATCACGATCAAGGACCATTTGAAAACTCGATGGATTTTTAATGAAGGTATATCCGTTTTCGGTGATCTGCAGTATACCGTAGTTTTCTATGGATTTACGTAAATACCCAGCGATGACTAGCTGTCTGACTAATGCGTGCCAGAAAAATGATTTATGGGCATGCCCACATCCGAAAAACGGTTTCTCATCCGTTTTGTGAGAGCTGATCATCGCATTAGGCTTCCCCCTTAGTATTCGAACAATCTCCTTGCTTTTAAACTTTTCTGAAGTCTTCTGAACTACATCGAGCACGAGAGCAGCTTCTTCGCCTGCTTCAAAAAGTTCTTTGGGATTACGGGCATTATCATCCATATCTGCTCCTTCTCCGTTCACCTCGTCAAACTCTTCTCCGAAATAGTGAAGGATAAATTTTCTTCTCGAAAGCGAAGTTTCTGCATAAGCAATAACGTCCTGTAGTAATGCCTGACTAACTTCTTGCTCTGCAACAGGCTTACCAGAGCTGAATTTTTCTAACTTCTCAATATCCTTAGAGGAGTAAAAAGCAATACAAATACCTTCACCACCATCTCTACCCGCTCTACCAGTTTCTTGATAATAACTCTCTATACTCTTCGGCATATCGTAATGGATCACTAGCCTAACATCGGGTTTGTCAATGCCCATCCCGAAGGCTATGGTTGCGACAACCACATCGACATCCTCCATTAAGAATTGATCTTGATAGAGCGCGCGAGTTTTTGCATCAAAACCTGCGTGATACGGAATTGCTTTAATGCCATTTAATTGCAGAATCTGTGCGAGTTCTTCAACCTTTTTACGGCTAAGGCAATAAATGATTACCGATTTATTCGGATGTTGAGCAATGAGCTTTACGATATCACTATTAACCTGATTGGTTTTAGGCCGAACTTCGTAGTATAAGTTGGGGCGATTAAAGGAAGATTTCAGTAGAACCGCATCTTTCATTCCCAAGTTCTTCATAATATCTTCCTGAACCTTAGGAGTAGCTGTAGCGGTAAGTGCAATCAAAGGTATCCCGAGCGATAATCGCTCGATAATCGCTCGAATATTTCTGTATTCTGGTCTGAAATCATGACCCCATTCTGAAATACAATGCGCCTCATCAATAGCTACAAACGAAAGTGGTATCGACTTCAATAAATCAATATTGTGCTGCTTAGTCAACGACTCGGGAGCAACAAACAATAATTTAGTTACTCCTGATTTCAGATCATCGATGACCGTTTGAGTTTCGGTTTTGGTCAGCGAGGAGTTCAAAACGTGAGCTATTCCCGTAACAGCTGATTGACTTCTTATCGCATCCACCTGATTTTTCATCAAGGCAATCAACGGGCTGATGACGATCGCGGTTCCTTCGCACATCAATGCTGGTAGCTGATAGCACAAAGACTTACCACCCCCTGTTGGCATAATAACAAACGTATCTCGACCTGAAAGAAGTGCGCCTATAGCCTCCTTTTGTAGTCCTTTGAATTCAGAGAATCCAAAGAATTTTCTCAGGGTTTGATATAATTCATTTCCGTTTAGAATCATCAGAGTCTACTTGTCAATCAACAATTCAGATGTATTCGGGGTATAATTTGTAATTTCGTAGTTGAATTTAACACATATTTCACAATTCACCGGCTTACCCTTGAAGAAACCTTTAAATCTTAGAGAAATCGCGCATCGCGTCTTACAGATTGAGATCGATGCTCTCGAAAATCTCCAGAACACACTCGATCATCACTTTGAAGAGGTCATTGAAATGATCACTCATCTGAAAGGAAGAGTTGTAGTGAGTGGAGTCGGTAAAAGTGCACTTATTGCCCAGAAATGGGTGGCAAGCTTTAACTCTACAGGTACCCCAGCGCTTTTTATGCATGCAGCGGATGCCGTTCATGGAGATTTAGGGATGATTCAAAAGGGAGATTTAGTATTTATTCTCTCTAAAAGTGGAAATAGCGAAGAAATCAAAACACTTGCCCTTCACCTAAAAAATCTAGAATTGCCCTTTATTGCCGTTACTGCTAATTCAGATTCAATCGTAAGTAAAAGTGCTACGCTAACTCTTCTAACTCCTGTCGAAAAAGAGGCATGTCCTCATGACTTAGCACCAACAGCCAGTACAACGCTTCAACTGGCACTTGGAGATGCTTTGATGGTTGCGACACTTGAAAGTAAGGGGTTTGGAGCGGAACAATTTGCTCAATTCCATCCCGGAGGAAGCCTTGGTAAAAAGTTAACCTTAAAGGTAAAAGACCTGATCAACCCCGAACTGATACCTAGAGTACAACCCTCAAGTACATTGAAAGAAGTTATCGTCGAAATTTCGAAGAATTTATTAGGATGTACGGCAGTTTGTGCGGGAGAGAAAGTGGTCGGAATGATCACCGATGGGGACTTAAGACGTATGCTAGAGAGAAGTCCTGATTTCAACACGGTGAAAGCATCTGAACTGATGAGTCTCAGTCCTAAATCGATTCATTCTGATCGATTGGCATCTGAAGCGCTTCAGCTTATGAATTCAAATGAAATCACGCAATTGATCGTTATCGATAATAACGAATATGTGGGTATCTTGCATCTTCATAATTTGATTCAAGCAGGCTTAGTATGAGTAATAGAGACGAGATGTCTTTTTTAGACCATTTAGAAGAACTACGTTGGCACTTAATTCGTTCTATTCTCGCGATTATGATCATCGCAGTTTTCGCCTTTGTTTTCAAAGGATTTATCTTCGATACCATCATATTTGGGCCGAAGAATATGAATTTTCCGACCTATCATTTCTTTTGCCAGATTGCCACCTTCTTTGGAGTGACCTCTGATTTCTGCGCGGATAGTCTACCCTTCACTTTACAAAACAGAACTATGGCCGGGCAGTTCTCTGCACATATTTGGACTTCAATCTGGGCAGGTATTATCGTAGGTTTTCCATACCTCTTGTGGGAACTATGGCGCTTTATAAGTCCTGGGTTGTATGAAAACGAACGAAAACACTCAAGGGGTTTTATCATTGTAGCATCATCACTCTTCTTTTTGGGAGTTCTTTTTGGTTATTATGTAATTGCACCTCTTTCAATCAACTTCTTAGGAACCTATACTGTAAGTCAAGAGGTAGCGAATGAAATCGACATTTCATCGTACATCTCCACCGTCAGAGCGTCTGTAATCGCTTGCGGAATCATGTTTGAATTACCGATTCTAATCTACTTTTTAACACGCATAGGATTGGTGACTCCTGAGATTTTAAAAACGTACCGCAAATTTGCGATCGTTATTATCTTCATTATTTCAGCAGTGATTACTCCACCCGATGTAGCAAGTCAGGTAATCGTATCGATACCGGTTCTGATCTTATATGAGTTTAGTATCTTCATTTCAAGAATTGTAATTCGCAAACAAAAATCTAATGGCTAATTCAATAGTTGAGGAATTCAATGCCTATCGTTCGAAAATGAACGAGCGTATTCTTAGCGATGATCAAAAATTGATCAAACGCATATTTAATTTGGACACCAACGCATTCACTGAAGGTGCTTTAGACGTCAAAACGAAAGAATTGTTAGGGTTAGTCGCCTCTGCCGTGCTTCGTTGTGATGACTGTGTTCGCTATCACATTGAAGGAGCAAGTAAAGCGGGTGCAAACTCAGAAGAAATCAAAGAAACTCTAGGTATCGCTACACTCATTGGTGGAACTATTGTAATTCCGCATCTCAGAAGAGCTTATGAATATTTAGATGCAATAAACGAAAACAGTGAAGCTTAGCGCTACCAATCTTAAGAAAGTATACAATCAACGTACGGTTGTCAAAAGTGTTTCCCTTGAAGTAAACCAGGGAGAAATCATCGGTTTATTAGGACCTAACGGTGCTGGTAAAACCACTTCTTTTTATATGATTGTAGGTCTAGTTAGACCCAATGGAGGTGCTATTTATCTAGACGATAAAGAAATCACCGACTATCCGATGTACAAGAGGGCACAAAACGGTATTGGTTATTTAGCGCAAGAGGCCTCTGTATTTCGCAAGTTAAGCGTCGAAGAAAACATCTTAAGTGTACTACAGACTACCTCACTTTCTAAGACAGCACAAAAGGAGAAGATGGAAGAACTCCTAGAAGAGTTCTCACTAACCCATATTCGAAAGAACCGAGGAGATCTTTTATCGGGAGGAGAACGTCGAAGAACAGAAATAGCACGGGCCCTAGCAACAGATCCTAAGTTTATTTTACTTGATGAGCCCTTTGCTGGAGTCGACCCCGTGGCCGTAGAAGACATCCAACGCATTGTTGCCCAGTTAAAACATAAAAACATTGGGATATTAATTACCGACCACAACGTTCAAGAAACGCTAGCTATCACAGAACGTTCTTATTTAATGTTTGAAGGAAAAATATTAAAAGCCGGGGCACCCGAAGAGCTAGCTGCGGATGAAATGGTTCGAAAAGTCTACCTAGGTCAAAATTTTGAGCTTCGCAAAAAGCGATTAGCTTTTGAGGAAAAGGGAAAATAGCAGGTAAGCTCCTAACGCTACAGGCACGCCTGAAATACCCAGAAATACCAACCCGACAAGAGCTACTGCCACAAAGGAGTAACGCTGCCAATTTTCAGAGAAAGACCATTGATTCACTTTAAAACTCAATGTTGGTATTTTACTGATCATCCAAAGACCTAAAATCACAGACAACACTACGATAGCTATGACCTCTTGACTATGATCTAAAGAGGTTAAGGAAGTTAAAAAATAAGAAGTACCAACGACACTCAAAGTCATCGCTGGAGTTGGCATACCCTCGAAATACGGCTTAGTCTCTGCAGCATGAAGGGTATATCGAACAAGTCGCCAAAGTGCACAGGCAAATAATAAACCTGAACTAATCACTAAGGGTATAAAATACTCTGAAGATTCAAATCGGAATAAAACAAAAAGTGCCGGTGCCGCACCAAAACTGATTAAATCAGCCATAGAGTCAAGTAAAGCTCCCTCTTTTGAAAAGGCATTTAAACGCTTGGCTAGAAAACCGTCAAGAAAATCAAATACGGCTGCGATTACTAATAATCCAGTGGCATAATCAAAGGCTCCTTTACTCGAATAGTAAATGGCTAACCATCCGCACAAGGCGTTCAAAAGGGTGATTAAATTAGGGATCGATTTGCGCATCAAATATTGAATTCGTCTGTAAATGTACATTTTTATGGGCACTGCATTTTCTATATTTGAATTATGATGCGATTCCTAAGAACTCTCCTTCTTCTAATCACCTACGGTTCATTTCAAACGACCATAGGCCAAATTCAGTTATCTGAAGAATCAAGTATAAGCTTACTTACTTGTAGTCCTGGGCCAGAGCTTCATGCCGCATTCGGCCATTCGGCCATTCGGGTTAAAGATCATTATCAAGGATTAGACATCGTTTTTAATTATGGAACGTTTGATTTCGAAGCTCCTAACTTTTACCTAAAGTTTCTTAAAGGCGATCTCGACTACTTTCTATCTACCTCAAGTTTTATTCAATTTGCGAACTATTACCAATACTATGGACGAGGAGTGATCGAACAAAAGTTGAATCTGAATTCAACTCAAAAACAGAAACTTTACGATGCGCTGAATGAGGCTTTGCTTCCTGAAAATCGTTTCTATCGCTATGAATTTTTAGAGAATAATTGTGCCACCAGAATTCCCGAAATCATTAACTCGGCAACAAGATTAGAGATTACTTATGCAGATGCAATCAATGCGAAAACCACTTATCGAAAATTAATCAATGAATATTTAGATCCCTACTCTTGGAATCGGTTTGGTATCACTTTGATACTAGGAAGTACGGTGGACCGCCTAATTACCAGTACGCAAGCGCTGTTTTTACCTGATTACTTGTATAAAAAAATGGGTAGTGCCCGACTCGGTGAAGAGTTACTAATAGAAAATGAACAGAATCTTGTCGTGCGTTATTTCAAATCAAAAAATACCAGTTTTTTTACTTCCCCTCTTTTTGCAGCCATTCTGTTTTTGATCTTTTCATTCTATCGAATTTGGCCCAAAGCATCCTCGCCAATTCTTGATAAATTAGAGCGCTTGTTATTCGGAGTCCTCAGTATTACCGGTATATTTTTAGTTTTTATGATGTTAGGAACAGAACACCTTGCTACTAAAAACAATTTCAATGTCCTCTGGATTAACCCAATAGCTATTCTAGGGGTGGTATACAACAAAAGACTGATTTGGTTAGGTCTAGCTATAAGCGCGCTCTTTACTGTAATTATTCAAATCACGGGGGCACAAGAAATAGGAACAGCAGCTATACTATTGGCCATTAGTCTGGGAATCTTATATATTCGCAGAGCTGAACTTACTCGAAGATAGATCAGATATGCAAAATTTTTATTTCCT
Organism: Flavobacteriaceae bacterium UBA3478; assembly: GCA_002381155.1. Lineage (GTDB taxonomy): Bacteria > Bacteroidota > Bacteroidia > Flavobacteriales > Flavobacteriaceae > UBA3478. The sequence goes on from DFQX01000007.1 coordinate 32,464, forward strand.
ATTAGGTGCGCTTGTTGTGGTCTATTTATTTCTTCTAATTCAAATGAAAAGAAGAAATAAAAAACGCCGAGAACGTCGGTTTTTAAAGGACAAGCAAAGAGATTAACCAATATTTAACAACGATTTTTTGAAAAGGAGTAGGTAGATACAATCGAACTTCTATTTTTGCAAAAAATTAAATCTAAAAATATATGTACTGGACGTTAGAACTTGCCTCTTATTTAAGTGATGCGCCTTGGCCTGCTACCAAGGATGAGCTCATCGACTATGCCATTAGAACAGGTGCACCTCTTGAGGTTGTTGAAAACCTTCAGTCAATGGAAGAAGAAGGCGAAGAAATTTACGAATCAATCGAAGAAATCTGGCCTGACTATCCTTCTGAAGAAGACTACCTTTGGAATGAGGATGAATACTAGTCGTATTTATCGAAAACACTTCAATCAAAGCCTCTACAAGAGGCTTTTTTAATTAAATTTATCGTCACTACAATAAGTACGCGAAAGAAAGAAACATGGGGATCGTAAACAAGATTTTAAAAGTATTCGTCGGAGATAAATCAGAAAAGGATGTAAAATCGTTGAGACCCTTAGTCGAAGCGGTTAAAGAAGCTGAAAAAGAACTTGAAAACTTTGACTTAGACCGGCTAAGAACACAATCAGCGAATTTCAAGAAAGGGATCAAAGAGGCTACCGCTTCGATTACAGAAGAAATAAATGCCCTTGAGCAGCAAATTGAAGCGACCGAAGATATCGATGCGCGTGAAGCCCTTTACCAAGAGATAGACACTTTAGAAAGCTCTAAAATTGAGAAAGAGCAAGAGGTTCTAAACGATCTTTTACCCAAGGCATTTGCTTTGGTTAGAGAAACCGCAAAAAGATTTAAAGAGAACCAAAATCTATCCGTATCGGCCTCTGTGTTCGATCGAGAGCTTTCGGCCAGAAAAGAATATGTAACCATCGAAGGTGAACAAGCGATCTGGCAGAATTCATGGAATGCTGCTGGGAAAGAAGTAGTATGGGATATGGTTCATTACGACGTTCAGCTCATTGGAGGTATCGTCCTGCATCAAGGTAAAATTGCTGAAATGCAAACCGGGGAAGGTAAAACCTTAGTAGCCACACTTCCTGTATTCCTAAACGCTTTAACTGGCAGAGGGGTTCACTTAGTAACAGTGAATGATTATCTAGCAAAACGAGATAGTCAATGGATGGCACCCATTTTTGAATTCCATGGATTAAGCGTTGATTGTATCGACCTTCACCAACCAAACTCTGCTGAACGAAAGGCGGCTTATGCCGCAGATATCACTTATGGTACCAATAACGAATTCGGGTTTGATTACCTAAGAGATAACATGGCACATCAACCTACCGAACTCGTTCAGAGAAAGCCACATTATGCAATCGTTGATGAGGTTGATTCTGTACTTGTAGATGATGCACGAACTCCGCTGATCATTTCAGGACCAGTACCAGAAGGAGAACGCCATGAATTTGACGCTTTAAGACCAGTTGTCGCAGATCTCGTACAACAGCAACGAAGCTATCTAACGAATCTATTAGTAGAAGCCAAAAAGCTCATTCAGAGTGGTGAAACTACTTTAGGCGGATTTAAACTCTTGCAAGTACATCGAGGCCTTCCAAAGAACAAAGCGCTCATCAAGTTTTTGAGTGAGGAAGGCGTTAAGCAACTTCTACAAAAAACTGAAAGTCTCTACCTACAAGATAATGGTAAAGAAATGGCAAAGGTTGACGCTGACCTTTGGTTCACAATTGATGAAAAAACCAATCAGATCGAACTTACTGAAAAAGGAATTCAGACCTTATCTACCGGTCAGGACGAACATTTCTTTATTCTCCCTGATATCGGAAGTGAAATCGCTAAGATCGAAAGTGCCGGCTTATCTATTGAGGAAGAAGCCGATCGTAAGAAAACTCTCTTTAGTGATTTCTCAGTAAAAAGCGAGCGAATTCACACGCTAACTCAACTGCTTAAGGCTTATACCCTATTCGAAAAAGATGTAGAATATGTAGTGATCGACAATAAAGTTAAAATTGTCGATGAACAAACCGGTCGTATTATGGAAGGTCGTCGCTATTCTGATGGCCTGCACCAAGCGATCGAAGCCAAGGAAAAGGTGAAAATTGAGGCTCTTACACAGACCTTTGCAACCGTTACCCTTCAGAATTATTTCAGAATGTACCACAAGTTATCGGGAATGACAGGTACTGCAGTAACTGAAGCAGGGGAATTCTGGGAAATTTACCAATTAGACGTGGTTGAAATCCCTACCCATCGTCCGATTGCGAGAGAAGACCGAGATGATCTGATTTACAAAACAAAACGAGAAAAATACAATGCAATTATCGAGGAGGTTGTAAAACTGTCAGAGCAAAAAAGACCTGTACTTATTGGTACGACCTCGGTAGAAATCTCCGAATTACTTTCTAAGTTACTGAGCGTAAGAAAAATAAAACACAACGTACTCAACGCAAAACTGCACCAAAAGGAGGCAGATATTGTTGCCGAAGCTGGAAACCCGGGAGTGGTAACCATTGCGACAAATATGGCAGGTCGTGGAACCGATATTAAACTCTCAGAAGAGGTAAAACAATCAGGTGGTTTAGCAATTATTGGAACAGAAAGACATGATTCTCGTCGAGTTGACAGGCAGCTTCGCGGTCGTTCAGGACGACAGGGAGACCCAGGAAGTTCACAGTTCTATGTTTCTCTAGAAGATAATTTGATGCGTTTATTTGGTTCTGAGCGAATGGCGAAGATCATGGACCGAATGGGACTCGAAGAAGGTGAGGTTATTCAGCATAGCATGATGACTAAATCCATTGAGCGCGCACAAAAGAAAGTGGAAGAAAATAACTTTGGAATTCGCAAACGACTTCTAGAGTATGATGATGTAATGAACGCTCAGCGAGAGGTCATTTACAAGCGCAGAAAACACGCCCTATTTGGAGAGCGATTGAAAGTAGATATCGCAAATATGATATTCGACACTGCTGAATCCATTGTCGAGCAAGCGAAGAATTCTTCAGATTATAAGCAGTTTAGCTATGACTGCATTCAAGTTTTCGGCATTGTTGAAGCGATTAGTGAAACAGAATTCGACAAAGGCTCAATAACTGAACTGTCACAGAAGCTTTATCAAAAAGCATTCAAGGCTTATAGCGATCAATTAGCGAGAAGTGCAAATCAGGCGTTTCCTGTCATTGAAGAAGTATTCAAAAACCCGAATAATCAATTCAAGCGAATTGTGGTTCCATTCACCGATGGTAATCGTACCCTTCAAATCGTTACCGATCTAGAGAAGGCTTTTGAATCAAAGGGTAAATCACTGATTTCAGACTTTGAAAAGAACATTGCATTAGCGCTAATTGATGAGGCTTGGAAGAACCATTTACGTAAAATGGATGAATTAAAGCAATCGGTGCAGCTAGCCGTTCATGAACAGAAAGATCCTCTTCTGATATACAAATTTGAAGCATTTGAGTTGTTTAGAACGATGATTGATAGTGTCAATCGAGATTTAATCAGCTTCTTATTCAAAGCGGGAATACCTACCAAAAGCCCTGAAGGAGTTAGGGATGCCTCGAAAGTGCAACAACCTAAACGAGAAAAGTTGAATCTTTCTAAAGAGGAAGTATTAAACAGCGATGAGTTGGCAAGTCAAAATCGTGCTGCCGGTGCATCTGCTACAAGGACAAGTCCAAAAGTAGAAACCGTTGTTCGTCAACAACCAAAAATTGGTAGAAACGAAAAAGTTATTATTCTGAATCCATTAAGCGGAGAAGAAAAAGAAGTGAAATTTAAACAAGCCGAACCGCTCCTGAAATCAGGGCAATGGGTTCTTAAATCGTAGCCTTATCAAAGACATTGCAGTCATACGTCGTGAAATGGTTCTTAGATTTAACTATCTAGGAATTCTAACTAGTGCTGGGCTTGCGATCAACAGAGGGCTTGAATCTACCTTTGATTTATGGTTTTGGTTAATGCTCGCTTTCGCTGTCTTACTTTTTGTTAATGCGCGTATTTTAAAAAAACTCTAGAAATGAAACGTTTTATTCTAGTCATCCTTCTAGCGCTTCAATCTTGCCAAACTCAAAGTCAAACACAACTACAAACAACTCTAGTAACTATTCCCGACAATGCGGCAGTAGCCTATTTTGCCTCTGGATGTTTTTGGTGCGTTGAGGCAATTTATGAGAGTGTCGAAGGGGTATACGAAGTTATTTCAGGATATAGTGGAGGAATAGAGGAAAACCCAATCTATCGAGAAGTAAGTTATGGCCGTACTTCACATGCGGAGGCCGTTGCCGTATATTATGATCCGAAGGTGAGAAGTTTTACCGATTTGGTAAGTGTTTACTACGCTTCGCATGACCCCACTAGTGTCAATCGACAAGGACCAGATAAAGGAAGACAATATCGATCTATCGCTTTCTATCAAAACGAATTAGAGAAAATGATTATTGAATCCTACATCGATAGTATCGCCCAATATTACGGCGCCCCTATTGCAACCGAGGTGGTTCCTTTTGAAATTTTTTATCCGGCTGAAGACTATCACCAAGATTACGAAAAGAATAATCCGAACGACCCCTATATTCGATCCGTTTCAATACCCAGAATCAATCGGTTTAAAAGTTTACTTCCCGAATTTCTGAAGGAGAACAATAAGCACTAACCTTATGAGCAAAACCCCCATTACCGACCAACTTCTCTCTATTGTCGTCCCGTTATACAATGAACAGGACAACGTAGTCTTACTCACTGAGAAGATTCATGAAAGCTTAGAAGGTTATCGCTATGAGATCGTTTATGTTAATGACTTTTCAACCGATGAAACGGTTCGTGTTATTAAAAAGATGGGCGATGAGACCGTTCATCTTATCGAATTAAAGAAAAATTATGGGCAAAGTTTAGCCCTCGCAGCTGGAATTGATTACGCCAAGGGGGAATACATCATCACCATGGACGGAGACTTGCAAAATGACCCCTCAGATATTCCAGAGATGTTACATTGGGCCATCAACGAACACTATGACCTTGTAACAGGGATCCGTCAAAAAAGAAAAGACTCATGGTTAAAGACTATCCCTTCTAAAGTTGCCAACTTCTTGGTAAGAAAGGTGACAAGTCTTGACATCAAGGATAATGGTTGTGCATTGAAGGTCTTCTCTAAAGATATTGCGAAGAACTTGAATCTTTATGGTGAGATGCACCGATTTATTACCCTTTTAGCCTTCTTAGAAGGTGCACAAATAAAACAAGTTCCTGTCAAGCACCACGCGAGACATGCCGGAGTTTCAAAATATGGATTAGAACGTGTTTTTAAAGTTGTGGCAGACATGATGCTTCTACTCTTTATTCGAAAATATCTTCAGCGTCCTATTCATCTTTTCGGAATTTTTGGTTTTTTTCTCATTCTTATTGGAATGGGAATTAATGGATGGTTACTAATAGAAAAATTCTATTTTGGGAACGACATTGGACAACGTCCGTTACTCATTTTCGGAATACTATTTATACTCGCAGGTATACAACTCTTCACCGTAGGTATCATCATGGAAATGCTAATCAGAACCTATTATGAATCTCAAAACAAGCGGCCTTATCGCATTGGCAGAGTAAGTATAGGGAATCAAATTCAAAGGTAATCGTTTGAAAAAGAAGGTAATAACCGCACTAAAGGTAATCGTAAGCGGTCTCCTTTTATACTTTGTATTTAACACGATGAATACGGGAGATTTCGTTGAATACCTTAGCAGCCTTCCTCCCTTTACTCTATTTGCTTCATTCACCTTAGTACTCGGTTCAAAGTACCTCGCCCACTTCAGACTATTAAATTTATTTAAATCTATAGGTGCAGAAGTGCCATCGCGATATCATTGGAAACTCTATTTACAGGGAATGTTTTACAATCTTTTTCTTCCCGGAGGTATTGGAGGAGATGCTTATAAAGGCTACGCCATACAGAAACAGACCAGTAAACCCATTAAGCCAATCATCGGATGCCTTCTCATTGACCGCATCGGTGGTCTCTATGCGTTAGGCTTCTTTGGCCTTATTTTCTTTACACTAAACAGCACTCAATTTATGGCCTTCATTCCCTGGTCCATATCACAGCTATTTACTATCGCTATCCTTTTTACACTTTGGATAATCGGCTCTCTAACAGCTTACTATATTGTAAAAAAATCTACTACCTTCAACGGAAGTACTCAACTACTAACCGTTAGCTATTCTCTAGTTCTTCAGGGGTTACAAATAGTAGCAGCGTGGGTACTTCTTGAAGGCCTTAGCCTTTCAGATCATACACTAAGTTATCTATTCCTCTTCACCCTCTCCTCTATCGTGTCGGTATTGCCCATAACTCTAGGAGGTATTGGTGCACGAGAGGTCACCTTCTTTTATGGAGCACAGCTCTTAGGAATCGAGACCAATGGTGCTGTGGCCTTATCCATATCTTTTTTCGTGGTCAACGCTCTGGTTTCTTTAATTGGAATTTACTTCCATTTTAGGAAGCCTATGGTAACCAAATCACCCTCCGAATCTCGAGACTAGAAGACCTCGTCTTAGGCGATAAAAATTTTAGAGAGAGCTTGGTAACCCGATAATGCGGAGCTGATGCATATTCTATAGCATCCGGTCGTAATGACTTCAGCCTTTGATAGGCATCGATGTCTACCAGCACATAAGTCTCATGACTATCAACGAGTTCATCTATGGAACGTTCTGGCAAATGAGTTTGAAAAAAGAAATCTAAATTCCATGTGTGTTTATTTGTAGCATTAACTAACTCCACCTCTTGAAGATTTAATCTTTTGCTGAAGGAGATATCCGATTGATATTCGAGCAATTTGGGATAAAAGACAGTGAAAGCGAGAAGATTAAAAGCAAGCACACCAGATAAAAGCCAAGAAGCCACAGAGACACTTCTGCGGTGGAGCAACCACGATAATAGTATTAATACCAGAAACACTCCTGGAGCTACGTAGTCGTAAAAGGGAATGCAAATAAGAACTGAGGCGATCCCATAGATCGTGAAAGTAATTACAGAAAGAGACTTTCCGATTTTTTGATCGAATAATCGTAAAACTGCCGGAGTAAAAACAAGTGCAATTAGGGGTAAAAGAACATTCAAATAGTGAGGAAGCTTAAACTGAGCTAAACTCATCAACCCTAGTAATAGTGCTAAAGCAACAGTCAAACTCCTTAAGACAAACACCTCTGAAGATTTCGATCTAAAGGTTTTATAAAGACCTACGATTCCCACTAAGGAGAATGGCATAAAAGCCCATAAAAAAGTGTGAAAAAAGAAAAAAGGATCATTCCCTGTCTTACCGTGTCCTTCTCCACTCAATCGTTCAAAACTCTGTTCCCAAAATAAAAATTTAATACCTGAGCGATTAGAAACCCCTCTTACAACCAGCTCAGGATGTAGGTCGAATTGTATGTAATACGCGTAAAGCACGGGGGTAAGTGAGAGTAGAAACACCAGCAGTGCACCAAGGGTAGAAACTCGAAATAACAAATCCCATTTTTGTTTGGCATTTAAAAGGGCAAGAACCACTCCCCCAATAACTATAATAGAAATTAGTCCCTTAGTAGCAAATGCAAAACCAGCAATTAAAGCACCCCACAACAGCTGATTTAACTGCTCATCATAGATATAACGAGCGAGATGATAAATAGCCCAGGCGACAAATCCGGTAAGAACTGCATCCGCTCGAAGATCAAAGCCTGCTAGAATTATCGTTTGGGAAGCTATAAAAACAAGGCTACTAAAGTGTGCTGTTCTTTCATCGTATAAAAGTTTTGTCGTTTTGAATACAAAGTAAGCTCCAACAAACAGCAACAAAACTCCTGGAAGACGATAACTAAATGCATGAATACCAAATAACTTCATACTGATCGCAGCAAGCCAGTAGTGTAAATGAGGTTTATCAAGGTAAGGAAGAGATCCTTTGTAAAGATGAGTATAGTCATTCTCAATAACCATTCGACTCGCCATGACTGCAAATTGTGCCGAGTCATTCTCCATTAAAGGAAGTAACATTCCCAAGAAATAAAGAATACTAAAAGAAAGTAACCAGTATATCGTTGATTTAGCTTTCAAACCCTCTTATTTAATAAGATACCTGCTATATAGTTTCGA
>DFQX01000008.1 GCA_002381155.1 Flavobacteriaceae bacterium UBA3478
ATTCTATGCCGTTCTCGGAGGAATGAAGGGAATCACCTACACCCAGGTAGCCCAGTACTGTGTATTAATCTTCGCCTTTATGGTACCTGCGATTTTTATTTCTTTTCAGATGACCGGAAACCCTATTCCACAAATAGGAATGGGAGGCAAGGGGGCCGACGGTATGTATCTGCTAGAAAAATTAAATGGCCTCTCTACCGAGCTTGGTTTTGCTGAATACACAAAGGGTTCAAGATCGAAGATGGATATTTTCGCGATGACCGCAGCTTTAATGGTGGGCACAGCAGGTCTACCCCATGTAATTGTTCGCTTCTTTACAGTGAAAAAGGTTAGGGATGCACGTAAATCAGCAGGTTTAGCCCTTTTGCTTATTGCCATTCTTTACACGGCTGCCCCCGCTGTTGCAGTTTTTGCTCGCCTCAACCTTATTCATACGGTAAGCGGGCAACCATACGCGCAGATGCCAGCTTGGTTCTCTAATTGGGAAACCACAGGTCTTTTAGGATTCAACGACAAAAACGGAGATGGCCTCATCCAATATTCTGCAGATGCGATGATTAATGAATTGACCGTTGACAGAGATATCATGGTCCTAGCCAACCCTGAAATCGCGAATCTACCTGCTTGGGTGATTGCTCTAGTGGCCGCTGGTGGTTTAGCCGCTGCCTTATCGACCGCAGCGGGGCTATTGCTGGTAATTTCTTCATCGGTTTCGCACGATTTAGTAAAGAGTGTATTCAAACCAGATATTACAGATAAACAAGAATTAGTAGTGGCAAGACTTTCTGCGGTTGGCGCAGTAGTTGTTGCCGGATATTTTGGAATCAACCCCCCCGGTTTCGTTGCTGCTGTTGTAGCATTAGCCTTCGGGCTGGCCGCCGCCTCCTTCTTCCCTGCGATTATTTTGGGAATTTTCTATAAGAAGATGAATAAAGAAGGAGCGATAGCCGGTATGGTTGTTGGTATCGGATTGATGTTATTCTACATGCTTAAATTCAAATTTGGAATTTTTGACGGAGGTAAAACTGCCGTTGCCAGTTTATCTAAAGACTGGTGGTTCGGTATCTCTCCAGAAGGCTTCGGTTTCATCGCTATGATCGTGAATTTCACAATTTCCTTGACGATTAATGCATTCACCGCAGATCCGCCTGAAGAGGTTCAAGAAATTGTCGAAACCATTCGAATCCCTAGCGGTGCAGGCGAGGCTACCCACTAGAATTTTATTAATTTAAAAGGCCCGAATAATTTAATTATTCGGGCCTTAATACTTCTACCAATGAGTAATTATCACATTAAGAATCTTGAAGAATACTTTCAGATTTATCGTAAATCGGTGCGTAACCCTGAATTGTTCTGGGAAGAGATTGCTGAAGAACATTTTGTTTGGCGTAAACGTTGGAGCAATGTTTTGTCTTGGGATTTTGAAAAACCTGAGGTAAAGTGGTTCGAAGGCGCCCAATTAAATATTACTGAAAATTGCATCGATCGTCATCTTAGTAAGTACTCAGATAAAACAGCGATTTTGTTCGAACCGAACAGTGTCGATGAACCAGCGCAGCATATTACCTACAAGCAGTTGTATGCTCAAGTAAACAAGATGTCTAATGTGTTGAAATCACAAGGAGTCAAAAAAGGAGATCGCGTATGTATCTACTTACCCATGATTCCTGAGTTGGCTTATGCCGTTCTTGCCTGTGCTCGAATAGGAGCAATTCACTCGGTGGTTTTTGCAGGGTTTTCCTCTACGGCCTTGGCCACAAGAATCAACGACTGTGACGCCTCTTTAGTGATTACTGCAGATGGTTCGTATCGCGGTGCTAAATCGATTGATTTGAAGTCAATTGTCGATGAGGCGTTAAACGATTGTCCTGGGGTTAGTTCAGTCTTAGTTGCTGAACGCACAGGGGGTAAAATGAACCTTGTCACTGGTCGTGATCATCTTCTTGCTCCTTTGATGAAAGGAGCTAGCGAAGAATGTGCGGCTGAGGTTATGGATGCTGAAGATCCGTTATTTATACTCTATACCTCGGGTTCTACAGGAAAGCCCAAGGGGATGGTTCATACTTGTGCCGGATATATGGTTTACACCGCCTATACCTTCAAAAACATCTTCCAGTATCGAGAAAATGATGTGTACTGGTGTACCGCCGATATCGGATGGATCACGGGTCACTCTTACATCCTCTACGGCCCACTAGCTAATGGTGCCACAACCGTTATGTTCGAAGGAGTACCTTCATACCCAGATTACGGTCGTTTCTGGGAAGTTGTCGAGAAACATAAGATTACTCAATTTTATACGGCACCCACTGCCATTCGTGCCTTAGCGAAAGAGCCATTGGAGCTCGTAGAGAAATACGACCTCTCATCGCTTAAAGTATTAGGATCTGTCGGGGAGCCCATCAATGAAGAGGCCTGGCACTGGTACAACAACAATGTGGGCAAGAAAGAAAGCCCAATCGTAGATACGTGGTGGCAAACTGAAACGGGAGGGATCATGATTTCTCCTATCCCTTACTCAACCCCTACCAAACCCACCTTTGCGACCTTGCCTTTCATCGGCGTGCAGCCTGCTCTGATGGATGAAAACGGCAAAGAAATCAAAGGAAATCAGGTAGAGGGTCGTTTGTGTATTAAGTTCCCTTGGCCATCGATTGCTCGAACGATTTGGGGCAACCACGAACGTTACCGGGAAACCTATTTCTCGGCATATAAGAACATGTATTTCACCGGCGATGGTGCTTCTCGTGACGCGGTTGGATACTATCGCATCACCGGTAGAGTTGACGATGTAATTATTGTTTCGGGCCATAATCTAGGGACTGCTCCTATCGAAGATGCGATCAATGAGCACCAAGGAGTTGCCGAATCTGCTATTGTCGGATTCCCTCATGACATCAAAGGAAATGCCCTTTTTGGATATGTAATTCTAAAGGACGAGGCGAACAGTAGAGATCAAGACGAACTTCGCGCTGAAATCAATCGACTGATTTCAGAAAAAATAGGTCCTATTGCTAAACTGGATAAGATTGTCTTCGTGCCTGGTTTACCTAAGACGCGGTCAGGTAAGATTATGCGAAGAATCCTTAGAAAGATTGCTTCGAACGATGTGTCTAATCTAGGTGATGTATCGACATTGTTAAATCCTGATGTAGTGGAACAAATCAGGAAAATCGTTGGAGTATAGCTATAAAAAAGACCGCCCTCTTGTAGGGCGGTTTTGATTTTAAGTAGTGGTGTAGCGGCTACCTAAGCGTCTGATAGTCAAAAGTATTATTTTTTCTTTGGGCAATATATGCCTATATTGCTTTCCCTTAAAATTTTAGGTATGCTTAAATCTAAGAAAGTAACTAACGAATCTTCTCCGATTATCTTGTCGGCACCATCGGTTATTGATGGACAGTTTAAAACCAATCGTGGCTTAAGAATTGAATGTCAGTATTTCGGAGCCGTGGTTTCTTCTGAAAAGATTTACGTTTCAACCGAAGCTAAAGTGGTAGGAGACCTTGTATGTAATGGTCTTACTGTTGATGGTGAAATCAAAGGTGATGTTTACTGTACCGGTAAAGTTCTATTGAATGAAGGAGCCAAGGTTACAGGTAACATTTATGCCAAACTTTTTGAGAACAGATCGAATGAAAACTTAAGCTGCACCATTCGCATACCTAACCCAAAAGCGGTTCACAGAGCATTAGAGCGCCTAGAATCTATTGATTTAGAAGTGCCTATGACCGGCACAAATTTACTTAATGAGATCTCGCTTTACTTCACAAGTAAAGCACAGTCTGAAGGTTCAGAAGCAGGGTTGCGTGTCGTTGATGAAGAACCTAGTCTTCGCTCTTCTGGATCGGATTCTTAAATGCCCACCACGAATATCCGACCGAGTATATCGTGAGTAGAAGGGTGATACCGATAACAATATAGGCCGACGCCGACTCTACAATTAAAGGAGCAATAGCCATAAGTATCCCTCCAATGATCCACACAGGACCGCTTGCCTTGTGCGTTCTTGTCCACACCTCTTCGTTTTCGAGAGTCCACGGCGTGCGAATACCAATGAAATAGTTTGGTTTTAACCTTGAGAAATACCAACCCAATACCGCAAAGAGTAAGCCAACCAAGCTGATAATGCCAAAAGGGCTAGACATTTCAGCCTGTTTTGT
>DFQX01000011.1:0-2541 GCA_002381155.1 Flavobacteriaceae bacterium UBA3478
AGTCTTGGTATCCTAGTTCTAGGTTAAGTTTGAAGACTGCCTCAGGATCAAAAGCTTCAACGGCAACAATCTCTGGTTGTTTGTTAAGGGGTTTTCCCTTCTTATCATAGCCTTCTTGCCACTCTTCCATTGAGAATTCTGGGGTGGATCGCATCGCCTTTGACAAATCTTTCATCGCGCCTAACACGGCCTTGATTTGGTTCGGTATCCAAGAAGTAATCGGTGTACCTCCGGTCGCCTTCGGGTAAGCGGTATTCTGCATAATGTATTTCTGCACAAACTGCCAGTGGCCATTTCTAAATAGATAAATCTCCTCGTAGGCCTTCATAAGACCTTGCATTCCTATTTGGTTGTCATCTTCGATGAGTCGCTGTGCAAGTGGCTTCTTAGACATTTGTTCAGCGAGCTCCTTAAAGAAGTTTTGAATACACATCGGACGATATTGTCTGAGATCCATCAAGTACGAAGTCAATTGATTTTGCGGATAGTAATGAATTACCCCGCTCACAATATCGGCGGTCGGGATAATGTTATCTTGTGCACCCGTCTGTCCTCTAAAAGCTTTAGGTTCCTCCCAAACGCCCTCGTAAAGCAAACCGTTCGGGAAAATGTCATCATTACCCTTCACTCCCATAATGAAGACTCGAAAGTCATTGTAGTGCTTCCATCTTGATGCTTCCCACATGAGTCTTCGACGATCATTCATCTTATTGAGCGTATCTGCTAATAGATGAACATTACGATTGAGGTCGTCCCTATTCTCGTTCTCAACAATTCCATAAACAGCCTTAACTAGATCAGGTGAATATTGATTGATATCCACGTGTAGCATGATGAATCCACGCTCATCATCCATTCCAGAGAATTTAGCGGCCATCGCAAGGTTCGTCCATTCAAAACCCTTTGACTTATCGATTTTCTGATAGTTCCCTAGTGAGTACGCATAGTGATAATCGATCCAAGGATAAACTTCTAACTTATCAGCTACTGCAGCGAAGGGCTGTGCCACATTGGCCGGAAGCACCTCGTGCGCCTTTCCATACTTATCCATCTTTAGAAAGCTATGGTGAGAGGGCGCTAAGGTATAGGCAGAGGTTACAAAACCATAAGCACGAAAAAGTGCTGCAAGAACGAACGGATCCTTTTCAGACTCAACTTCACTCAAGTAATTTGGGAGTGCCAAAACGGCCTTCTCAAAAGCTCCTTCTGTGGCTAGCAAGCCTGGAGAACCATCGTCTTTCACAATCGGCATCTCATCAATGAGACCCTGTAAACCTGAAAAAGTTTCTGGCAGTTTTGCTAAAGGCTCAGCGATTGGCAGGAAGCCGTGCTTAGGATCGACAGAGAAAAATCCGTCAGTAAAAGATGATAGCATGTTAGGTTGTTTAAATGTTCATAAAATTATACATAAAAATATCACATTATATTCTCTTATCGTTACATTTATAACATATTTTATGGATTANGAAAAAAATTGCAGTACTAGGTTTAGGTAAGGTAGGAGCACTTGTAGCCACTTTACTTTCTGAACGTTTTGAGGTAACAGGATTCGACAAACAACCTCCTCACTATGATTACAAACACCGCTTCAATACAGAAACCTTAGACCTATCTGATGCTTCTAAAATTGAAATGGCTTTAAAAGGATTTGATACAGTAGTATCAGCCTTACCCTATTTTTTAAATAAGCCAATTGCAAAATTCGCCCACGACTTTGGTCTCCATTATTTCGATTTAACTGAAGATGTACCGACTACCAATTACATCCGATCGCTATCAGACACTGCAAAGGCAGCTATAGTGCCTCAGTGTGGATTAGCGCCGGGGTTTATCGGCATTATGGGCTTTGATCTTACAAAAGCATTCACCAAGGTTCGTGACGTTGAGCTACGAGTAGGGGCTTTGCCTAGGTATCCGAACGGTTTATTGGCTTACTCCTTTACCTGGTCTTCATACGGAGTTCTTAACGAGTATTTAAATGATGCTGAGGTCATTCACAATGGCGTTCGTAAAATGGTCCCATCTCTCGAGGGTACTGAATACATCTCCATTGAAGGTCAAGAATTCGAAGCTTTCTCCACTTCTGGTGGGCTAGGAACCCTTTGCGAAACACTTGAAGGCAAAGTAGACACCTTGAATTACAAAACGATGAGGTATCCAGGCCACGGTAAACTCATGCGCTTTTTGATGTATGAGTTAATCATGAAAGATGATTTCGAGACTTTAGAGCGAGTGCTTACCAATGCGAAACCTCCTGTAGAAGAAGATGTGGTTTATGTCTATGCCGTAGTTGAAGGCTGGAAAGGGGACAAAATAGCCAGAGCAGAATACTGGAAAGCCTTTTACCCCATAGAAATTGGAGGCCACAAGTGGAGAGCTATTTCTTGGACAACAGCCGCAGCCATCGCCGCTACCGTTGAAATGGTTGCAGATGGTAAACTCCCACAAAAAGGATTCATTAAGCAAGAAGATATTGACTATAAAACCTTCTTAGAAACCCCATCAGGCAAGCTTTACAATTCGTAATTTTAAGGTATGCAT
>DFQX01000011.1:2901-6084 GCA_002381155.1 Flavobacteriaceae bacterium UBA3478
GAGACCGAGTTCCTGACGTACAGAAGATTACTGATGCCATGGTATCTCATGGCATCGTTGCTGGACAATCTGAGATTCTTAACGACCACATCGCGTTTCGAACGATGGGCGTTAAAAATCTTGGAATTGCCTCCTTTGAGAAGATCTTTCTCGCTCATGGTTATGAGAAGCGCGACTACTTCTTTTTTGAAGGAAAAAAACTCGATGCGCATTGGTATGCTCCGCCTGATGACGAGTTGCCAAGAGTATTTATCAGCGAATTACGGGTTAAAGATCTTTCAGAGAAGACCCAGCAAATCATTGCAAAATATACGGGTACCCTAACGGCAGATCCTGTAGATTCGATTGATTTAAACAACGTTGAAGAAGTCACTGAGTTTTTTCACAAACCACTTTGGCAACTACCAACCCTTGAAGATTACAAGGCGCTACTTGAAGAAAGCGAATACGCTGCATGGGTCATTTACAATCGCTACTATTTAAATCACTACACCATTAGTGTACATCAATTAGATGGTGAACATCGTACGCTAGAGCAATTCAATGACTTCTTGAAGTCTATTGGTATCACTTTAAATAACTCGGGTGGAGAAATTAAGGTTAGCCCTGATGGCCTTCTGCGACAAAGCAGTTCTGTTGCCGAAAAGGTAGAAGCTGAATTTGCGGGCGGAGAGAAAGCCATAATTTCAGGTAGTTATGTAGAATTCGCAGAGCGACTTCCGCTTCCCGAATTTGCCCATCTTCCGTTCGCTGAAATAAAACGACATATGCGTCGAGATGGTTTTGAGTCGGGTAACGCCGATAAAATCTTCGAAAGCACCTTTACTACACAAACCTCTAGAACCTAAAATCATAAAAATGTCTCATACGAAACTCCTTCAATCTCTTGATATCAACCCCAAAGAAAGCGGCGTAAGCACTGGTTCAGAATGGTTCGGTAGCGGCAAAACTATAGCCTCTCACTCTCCCATTGATGGATCCTTTTTAGCCGAGGTAACTACCGCTTCTGTAACTGATTTTGAAAGAGTCGTTGAAACTGCCGAATCAGCCTTTGCAGAATGGCGTAAAGTACCCGCTCCTAAAAGAGGAGAGATTGTTCGACAGTTCGGAGACAAGCTTAGAGCAAACAAAGAAGCACTAGGACAACTCGTATCCCTCGAAATGGGAAAATCTCTTCAAGAAGGACTTGGAGAAGTTCAAGAAATGATAGACATCTGTGATTTTGCAGTTGGTCTATCGCGTCAACTCCATGGGCTTACCATGCACTCTGAAAGACCCGGACACCGTATGTACGAGCAATACCACCCACTCGGATTAGTCGGTATTATTTCTGCATTCAACTTTCCCGTTGCGGTTTGGAGCTGGAATACCGCCCTGGCCTGGATCTGTGGTGATGTTTGTATCTGGAAACCTAGTGAAAAAGCCCCATTATGTGGTGTAGCTTGCCAAAAATTAATTGCAAGTGTACTCAAAGAAAATGACTTACCCGAGGGCATCTCGTGTCTTGTTAACGGCGATGCTTCGGTCGGAAAATGGATGTCAGAAGACCACCGCATCCCATTAGTATCTGCCACAGGCTCAACCCGAATGGGCAAAGATGTTGCTGCCAAGGTCGGAGCCAGACTAGGTAAATCACTACTAGAATTGGGCGGAAACAACGCCGTAATCATCACCCCAGACGCCAATTTGGATATCGCTTTAAGAGCAGCAGTATTCGGCGCGATCGGAACCTGCGGTCAGCGATGCACCTCAACTCGTAGACTTATCGTTCACAAAGACCTCTACGAAACCGTTAAAGAACGTCTCGTAATAGCTTATGGCCAGGTTCGCATCGGAGATCCGCTAGACGCCAACAACCACATGGGCCCGCTAATCGACACTGAGGCCGTAGATCAATACCTAAACGCACTCTCAGCCGCCAAAGAACAAGGCGGTAAAGCTCTCATCGAAGGGGGTAAACTCGAAGACAAAGGCTTCGAAAGCGGATGCTATGTCAAACCTGCAATTATCGAAATCGATCACTCGGCAGACATCGTTCAGAATGAAACTTTCGCCCCTATCTTATACCTGATTAGCTACGGCGGAGGATTAGAAAACGCTATAGAAATTCAGAACGAAGTTCGCCAAGGGTTATCTTCTTCAATTATCTCGAATAACTTGCAAGAGGCTGAGACCTTCTTGTCTCACTGGGGAAGCGACTGCGGAATAGCCAACGTTAATATTGGTACTTCGGGAGCCGAAATCGGAGGTGCTTTCGGAGGTGAAAAAGAAACCGGAGGTGGTCGTGAAAGTGGCTCAGACGCTTGGAAAATATATATGAGACGCCAAACAAACACGATCAACTTCTCTTCAGATTTACCACTGGCACAGGGTATTCAATTTGATTTTTAATCCTCGGCGATACGGTTTAAATTTTTCTGTACCTTCAAGCTAAAACCAACCTAACGATGAAAACCAATCACAAAGCGGTTTGGCTCGTAGTTCTAATTGCGCAAATCATCCCAGCCATTTGGTATGGCCTATTTGTAGATGCCTACCTCTCATTAAACAACCTTACAATGGAAGATACTGCTCACCCTATAGCCTATTTGGTGAGTATCGTAAGTGCAACTGCGCTGACATATATGCTTAGTTACATCTATGGTCGAATGAATATTGTATCAGCCAAGGATGGGGCAAAAACGGCCTTGATTATTGGTTTTCCCATTTATATCTTAGGGCTTATGACTTGGAATCTATTTTCATTACGTCCCTATGCATTGGCATGGTTAGATGGAGGAGTGAATTTAATCATCCTAATCATCGCCGGAGCTATTATTGGCGGATGGCAAAAGAAATAACTCTATGAAAAGCGCTTCGAAATACACCGAATTTTTGATCCTTGTCATTATCGTTATTCCGGTAATTTATCTTCTCGCGATCTGGGCAGAGCTGCCCGAAGAGGTTCCTATGCACTGGAATGCTAAGGGTCAGATCGATCGCTATGGGAGCAAAAATGAGTTGGTAGGTTTGCTATTCATGCTAAATCTCCCACTTTATTTCATCTTAAAATACGCTCCGAAAATTGATCCTAAGAAGAAAATCAGTGAAGCTCAACTTGCGGGCCTACGGCTAGTGATGCATTTGTTCATGTCGGCGCTCGCCTTATTTATTCTCTATTCTACAAAACAGGCTGAAATGTCT
>DFQX01000010.1 GCA_002381155.1 Flavobacteriaceae bacterium UBA3478
ATTCAAGGGGTTGGAGGACTAGATCAACCCAGCCTAGATTTTGCTTCGGATATTAACGAAAATTGTAAAAAAACAGGAACCTTGCTTATTGCAGATGAGGTTCAATCTGGTTTTGGCAGAAGCGGTAGCTTTTTCTCCTTTCAGCGCTTTGATCTAGAGCCAGACTTCATCAGTATGGCCAAGGGAATGGGGAATGGATTCCCCATTGGAGGGGTGCTTATACACGAAAAACACGAGGCTGTTAAGAGTGAACTAGGAACCACGTTTGGCGGAAATTATTTAGCCTGCAGGGCTGCTTTAGCCGTCTTAGACGTTCTTGAAGAGGAAAATTTAATTACCAATGCGAGAGAATTAGAAACCCATTTTAGAGCAGAGGTTGATCGACTTGGTATCGAGGCCAAGATCAAAGGCGCAGGACTGATGATCGGTCTAGATTTTGGAAAACCAACGGCCGCGCTTCGCAAGTCGTTATTAGAAGAGAGCCATCTATTTGTGGGGTCGTCAAGTAACCCTAATGTGGTTCGAATTCTTCCGCCCCTTAATTGTACCAAGGAGGCATTATCAACCCTCCTCAGTGAGATAAAGCGATTATCATGAAAAAATACACCAGCGTAAGAGATCTAGTGTGTGCTCCAGACGCAGTGAAAGAGGCACTTTCTTTGAAACAAAGTCAGGATATTGCAAAGTCTTACACCAAGGACAAGGTGCTTTGTCTGCTGTTTTTCAACAATAGTTTGAGAACAAGACTGAGTACTGAATTGGCAGGAATCAAGCTAGGGATGAAAGTAATGGTCATGCAAATCGGCGAGAGTGGTTGGGCACTTGAGTTTGAGGATGGGGCAATCATGAATAGTACTAAAGCAGAGCATATCAAGGAGGCTGCCGCAGTTGTATCTCAGTACGCTGATGTTATAGGAATTCGATCGTTCCCAACCCTAACTGATAAGGAGGCAGACATTAATGATCGGGTGATGTCGGCTTTTGTTGCTCACGCTACCGTACCTGTCTTTAGTATGGAGGGCGCCGTTGAACATCCCCTTCAGGCGCTTGCTGATGCGATTACTATTGCAGAGAATTGTACTTACCGACCCAAAGTGGTTCTTAGTTGGGCGCCACACCCCAGAGCTCTTCCGCACGCAGTAGCCAATTCCTTCGCTCTTATGATGCAGGCTACCGATGTTGATTTTGTAATTACGCATCCCAAGGGATATGAATTAAACCCTGACGTTGTAGGAGATAGTAAGGTTGAATACGATCAAGACAAAGCCTTTGAAGGAGCCGATTTTGTCTACGTTAAAAACTGGTCTCAGTTTGCCGACTATGGGGCGGTTAGTACTGGTCTCGATCATTGGATGATCACTCCTGAGAAGTTAGGCTCTGCGAAGTTTATGCATTGCCTGCCTTTGAGAAGAAATGTGATCGCTACCGACGCTGTTCTAGACTCTGAACAATCGTTGGTGATCGAGCAGGCGAATAATAGAACCTACTCTGCTGCCTACATCATTCAAAAGTTACTTGAATCATGAGTTCTTTATTTATTTTGAAAATCGGAGGAGAATTATTGCAATCCCCTGAAAAGTGTGATCAAGTACTACGGCATTTTGTCGCTCAAGAGGGACCAAAGATCTTGGTTCATGGTGGCGGACGAGATGCTTCTGGCTTAAGTGAAAAAATGGGGATGCAACCCCATCTTATCGATGGCCGAAGAGTTACAGATGCCGCTCAATTAGATATCGTTACTATGGTGTATGCCGGCAAGGTAAATACTCAATTAGTGGCGCGATTGAATGCCTTAGATCAAAAGGCTCTGGGCATCAACGGCTCTGATCTTAGCATTATTACTTGTGAAAAAAGGCCAGCTACCCCGATTGATTACGGGTTTGTAGGAGATATTAAAGCAATAGATAACTCGGCTATCAACGAGCTCCTTCAATTAGGCATAACGCCTGTTTTCTCTGCGATTACTAGCGATGGACAAGGACAATTGCTTAATACCAACGCAGATACGGTAGCAACCGCAGTGGCTACTGCATTAACCTCAGATCACACGGTAAAATTGGCGTTACTCATGGGAATCCCGGGAATCCTTCGAGATTTAGAAGATTCTGAAAGCTTAATTAAAGAATTAGACTATGCTTCTTATGAGGAGCTAAAGGCCTCGGGAGCCTTATCGGGGGGTATTCTGCCGAAACTACACAATGGTTTTCAGGCAATAAACAATGGAGTTTCTGAGGTGATTATTGCCAATGAAGAAACACTCATCAATCATCAAAATACATTATTATGTCGCTAGAAGAACTGACTAGCTCTGCTATCGAACTTTTAAAATCACTCATTGCCACGCCTTCTTTTTCTGAGGAAGAGGATCAAACGGCTGAACTTATTGACGCTTGGCTCAAGAAGTACGGAGTAATTACCCGAAGAGAGGGGAATAGTGTTATCGCCGTTAATAAACACGAAGACCCTTCAAAACCCTACTTTCTATTAAACTCACACCACGATACCGTGCGTCCGAACAAGGCTTACACTAGAGATCCTTTCACCCCTGAGGTTATAGACGGTAAATTATACGGACTCGGAAGCAACGACGCTGGAGGGCCACTGGTTTCGTTGATGGCCACTTTTGTTCATTTTTATAACCGTTCAGACCTCCCTTATAACCTAGTGATGGTCGCTTCTGCCGAAGAGGAAACCGCAGGCAAGAATAGTTTGAGAGGCATTCTACCCCTACTGCCTGAATTTGAATTGGCGATTGTAGGAGAACCTACCTTACTCGACCTAGCTATTTCCGAAAAGGGGCTGTTGGTGTATGATGCGATTGTGAAGGGAACTCCCTCACATGCGGCACATCCTAACGATGATAATCCGATCTATAAATTAGGTGATGTATTGAAGTGGTTTGAAGAACTTGAGTTTGAGAAGAAGTCTGAAATGCTCGGGAGTGTCAAGACTACCGTAACTCAAGTCTCCGCGGGAAAACAACATAATGTAGTGCCTGCTGAGGTTGCATTGGTAGTAGACGTTCGTGTTACCGATGCCTATACTAACGAGGAAGTAGACGCTTACTTTAAAACGCATGCTCCTTGTCAAATGACCGCTCGATCAATGCATTTGAGGTCTTCAGGAATTGAGTCGAACCACCCGCTAGTATTAGCAGGAAAGTCACTGGGGAGAAAAACGTATGGATCTCCGACCTTATCAGATCAGGCAGCACTTCGCTGTAAATCGATGAAAATGGGCCCAGGAGATAGCCTTCGTTCTCATCAGGCCGATGAGTTTATCTACCTTCACGAAATAGAAGAGGCGGTTGGGTTATATACTGATCTACTTGAATCTTTTTTTAAATCTATAAACTAGTATTGCCATGAAACTTTGGGAAAAGGGAATTTCAACAGAAGCTTCTATCGAAAATTTCACTGTCGGAAACGACCGTCATTACGATCGCTTCCTAGCCATCTATGATGTCAAAGCTTCGGCTGCTCACGCTAGAATGTTGCATAAATGTGGATTTTTAGAATTGCTTGAACTCAATCAATTACTAGAAGGTCTTAGCGAACTTGAAGAACAAGTGGCTCTTGCAGATTTCAGTATTCCAGAAAGTTTCGAAGACATACATTCATACATCGAATATTATCTTACTGACAAATACGGTTCGGTAGGAAAAAAGATTCACACAGCTCGATCTAGAAACGATCAAGTGATTACTGCACTACAACTTTACGTCACCGATTCTTTGGAGCAGCTTATAGAAAGCACTGCTGATTTTGCTCGGTTGTTGCTCGAGTTGTCTGAAAAGCATCGCGACATTCTGATGCCGGGATATACCCATTTACAAGTCGCCATGCCTTCCTCGTTTGGCTTGTGGCTTTCGGCTTATGCGGAAACGCTTTGTGACGACATCATAGCCCTTAAGGCAGCCGCAGTGGTCTCGAATCAAAATCCCCTAGGTTCAGCAGCGGGATATGGCTCAAACTTCGGTATTGATCGTCTTTTAACGACTGAACTTATTGGTTTTGAGGTGGTTAAAGTAAATTCGATTGCTTCTCAAATGCTTCGAGGTCGAATAGAGAGAATAGCCATTAATGCCATTGCTCAATTGGGTGCTACGCTAAGTAAATTAGCCGGAGATATCTGCTTATATATGGGTCAGGATTTTGGTTTTCTTTCTTTTGATGACGAAATCACAACCGGAAGCAGTATCATGCCTCACAAGAAAAATCCGGACGTGTTTGAGCTCATTCGCGCCAAGGGCAATGCCTTACAAGGGGTATCGGTACAGATCTCAACCATTCTAGCGAATTTGCCGACAGGCTATCACAGAGATCTTCAACTGACCAAACCCATGTTGATGGACAGTTTTTTAACCATTAAGGAGCTCCTCAGTATTTTTTCTTTTTCACTTTCGAAAATGACCCCATCAAAGGCGTTACTAGAACAAGAGAAGTATACTTATTTATGGAGTGTCGATACGTTAAATAGCATGGTAAGTTCAGGAATGCCGTTTAGAGACGCCTATAAAAAAATGGCAGAAGACATAGCGACCAATAACTATGTGCCGAATAAAGAGGCCGCTCACACTCATTTAGGCTCTATCGGAAACTTAGGTCTTGATCTGATTTCTAAAAAATTAGAAGCAGCGGTTCAAAACGGAAACTATTCGGGTTTATCTAGCGAAAAGTAATCACCCTCAAAAAGCGATCTGATATACTGCTTTAACAGCTCTTCGAACTCATTGATTTTATCTTGAGTTAGACTCATGGGGTTTTTACCCTCGATGAGCGGGAGGTAGGTTTGGCTCTTTGTACTAAAGACGTATACAGACACTTCTTCACCGCAGACCGTACTCCATTTTTCACTTCGGTTTAGGAATAAGGCGTAACACAGGAGCTGGAGTGCCTTTCCTTTTTTGTGATTGGTAAATACCTCGCTGATCGTTTCGATTTTTAACTCAGAGGGGGTGACTGAACCGGTTTTGTAGTCTACAATTCTAAGGGTGTTATTGAGGCGATCGACACGATCAACGAGGCCTCTAATCTTGAAGGGCTTTGGACTAATCTCTGGTAAGTTTAGCGCTACTTCTAGTTTCTCTTCTAAAAGAACTAATTCGATATCTCCTTGGTTATTACAAAGCGCGGCATCAGCTTCTAGGGTTTTAGTCACGTAATCTTTAATAACCTCATAGGTCAAATAGCCCCGTCCTTTTTCTCGGTCATAAACCACCTTTTCTTTGGTGTAAGCATTGGCAGTAAAAGTCGCCACTTTGGGATACAATTGACGAATGACATCAGCGGTTAATATGGGCTTCTCGAGGCTCTTATATAGGGACTCTAAGGTGTGATGAATGATGTTGCCGAAGATGTTTAACGGCATCATCTCAGAGAGCTCATCGTAGGAGCTAATCTGAAGCAAGTATTTTTTGTAGAAATCTAAGGGGTCTGCAATCGATCGACTTAGACTACTGGGTGAGAACCCGTAATGTCCAAGGGCGAGTAAACTTTCTTTGAAAGCCGCGTCTTTTTTGATTTGGTCCTCTGCAATTTTTTGAAAGGACTGTTTAAAATATACAGATTGGTATATAATAGATTTTCTCAAAACAGAATGTGTCTCTAATTGATAAATCAGCCTGCTTTTTTCTTTAGTTTCGAAGGTGCCTTGTTGACCGTTAAAGGTTAAATAGGCCTTCGACGATTTCTGTAAAAGACGATAGAAGTAATAAGTGTAAATGGCATCCTTTTCTTTGTAAGTCGGTAGTGCGAACGCCCGTTTCATTTCATGTGGAATGAGAGAGGCATCGTTCTTGCCCTTCGGAATGATTCCTTCATTGAGCGATAAGATAATAACCCTGTCAAAGGAGAGGTTTCTGGTCTCGAGAATCCCCATGATTTGAAGCCCACTATTAGGATCTCCTTTATATGAAAAGTTTCCGGTTCGTATTTGAGAGAATACCAATTCTTCAAAGCTTTCTAGACTGAAATCGCTGCCGAGGTAAACGGCTTGAAGTTCAATGGCCTTAGAAACCGCTTGCTTTAAAAGATTGGCTTCGGCACAAGCAAGACGATCGATGAATTCGATAAGTAGGCTACTTAACTTTCGGTTGTTATCTTCTAGATTAAAGAAGGGCAGGTGTGAGTAGCTGGATAATTCAACAGTACTTTTTCTACTTTCTTCAGGTCTCTTTTCTATTTCTAATAATGGATGGTTAAGCAAGGGAAGTAACAATCGGGTGGGTACGACTCCGGACTTCTGTAGGGCTACTTTTATGAGTGCTAGATATTGACGTACTAGAGAAGCCCCTTGGGTATAAATAATAGCCTCACCCATAGTGATGTTGATCGACCCTTTGCTGGTATCTTCAGGAAGATGAGCGATAACAGCAGGTAAAAGGGATTCGTCTGCAAGCACCACAGCGGTGTTATCGTAAGATTCTAAACCATTGAGAATTTGTGCCATCGCGTGGCATTGCGCCAAAACTCCGGGGCATTCTATGATTTCGATGCCGCGCTCCTTACGAAGAAGCGCATTATTTTCTTTAAATACTGAAGGGAGGGACTGCCTATCGAGAAAACTCCATTCTTTTCGATATTGCCTAATGAAATGACTCGCCTCATGTTGTTCGTTCTGCAATAAATCCCAATCAATATCCCAGAATATAAAACCCTGATTTTCGGATTCAAGAAGGTTAGCCACTACCGTCTGTTCTGCCTTTGAAAAAGCATTAAAGCCGATAAACACATGTGGCTTGAAGGTCTTTTCTAGATATTGGCTTACATTTTCTGCCGCCTTTTGGTAGACCAGCCCTTGGTATCCTTGGCGTGTTTCTAATAGCCTTTGCTTGAATACTGGATAGACCTTTTCAATCAGTTCGATCCGTTTTAGATGATTCTTGATTAATTCTGAACGCTTTTCTTCGGCGAATTGAGCATCCATTTCACCCATTTGTTTGAGGCTGCGAAAGAGCTCTTCAGAATGGATTAATCCTTGGTCGATCTCATTAAAGTCGCTTAGTAGAGCGCTCCCCATTGCAGAGAACTTGTGAAATGGATCTTTATAACCCGCAACTTCTTTATAAACACTGAAGAGTGTTAATAATTGATGCGAAGGGTCAGCATATCTGAGACCTGCAATTTTTGAAAACAACTGGTCAATAGTAATTGTTTCAGGGGCAAAACCAGGGGACTTATTGATTCGACCAATCGCTCTATACAATGCTTGAGCACTCCGGATATTAGGAAGAACAAAAAGATAGTGATCTAAGGATCGTTCTTCTTGAAGCTTGGTAATGATTAAATCTATGAAGCCTTTTTGACTAGTCATTCGGTCTTCTTATGCGTATTTCTACCCGTCGGTGCGGATGTGGTTCTACTCCAATTAGCGCAGGGTCTTCGGGCAGCTCTCCCTTTCCTTCGTAAGTTAATCTTGAGGGGTGAATACCTCGAGAGATTAAGTAGTCGTGTAAACGCTTTGCTCGATTTTTCGAAAGCTCTAGATTCACATCGTCTGGGCCAACCGAATCAGTAAACCCTAATAGGTCATAGCTTTCGATAGGATGTTCAAACATGTACTGAACAATCCTTCTCAACACCTCATTAGATTCAGTGATAAATACAAATCCTCCTTTTGCAAAACCT
Source organism: Flavobacteriaceae bacterium UBA3478 (assembly GCA_002381155.1). Classification (GTDB taxonomy): domain Bacteria; phylum Bacteroidota; class Bacteroidia; order Flavobacteriales; family Flavobacteriaceae; genus UBA3478. The sequence continues at coordinate 7,629 of DFQX01000010.1, forward strand.
AAGGTTTTGGCCAGTTCATTGATGTCTACTTTCTCGGGAATTTTTGGCTCTGGACACCCTTCGTTGGCTACCGTTCCGGCAATGTCTGGACACTGATCTTCACTATCAGCGATGGTATCATTATCTCTATCAGCTATCGGACATCCTTTATTTTTAAGTGGCCCGTACTGGTCTGGGCATGCGTCTTCTGAATCTTTGATCCCGTCGTTATCACTATCAGGACATCCTCCCAATTCTGGTTTTCCGAAAACTTTGGGGCATCTGTCGATAGGGTCTGAAATACCATCTTCATCAGTATCAGGGCATCCGTTGAGTGCCTCAGGACCTGGCAGGTCCACACATTTGTCAAATCGATCTTCGGTACCGTCTTTATCAGTATCAGGGCACCCCATAAATTTTTTAAGCCCCGGTGTATCTGGGCATTGATCGTACGCGTCCCACACTCCATCCTTGTCTCTATCACCCCCCTTTAAGGCAAACGAAACTCCCAAACTGTGAGAGAAGTAATCGAAAAAGTTTTGACTTAAGGCAGTGTGATAGTCGGTTGCGATATTTAACGAAATATTGGCGCCTAATTTGAGGCGCAATCCCGCCCCAATTAATGCTTGCGAAGAGGAATCTTCTTCTAACGAAACGAACCCGAGACCAATGGTTGAGTGTAATTGAATCAAAGCGTATCGAACAAGAACACTTTCTAATCGGCCTTCCAAAGAATTGAATCTTACCGTAGAAATTTCTTGATCTCCGTACTGAGTTAATTTGGAAGAACTGATTCTAAGACCGAGGGTGTGTTTTTCTTTTGAGAGATCACCAATTCGATATCCTATTTGCATGTAAGCCGGAACTGAGCCGCTTAAATTGGCCTGTGAAAGGTCATAAAGCCCATCGAGAAATCCCCCGCTTCGCAGTGACCCGGTCTCTGATCCGTCTTCGGTTAAAGCGGGTCTGAAAGAGGAGAACTGTCCGGCACGACCAGCCGCATAACTATTTATGCCAAGACCTCCAAAGCCCAGTTCCCACCTTCGTTGATTAATCTCTTGAGCGTGCAAATCTAAATGTACTACCCAGCCCAAAAGAACGAATAACCAAATACCAGCTCGAATACGCATTAAATGACCTTTAGTTCTTTACCTACCCTGACAAATGCGGCGATCGCTTGGTCTAGGTGCTCTTTGGTGTGAGCAGCCGATAGTTGCACGCGAATTCTAGCCTTGCCTTTAGGAACTACAGGAAAGAAAAATCCAATTACATAAATTCCTTCTTCGAGTAATTTGGCAGCCATTTCTTGTGCTTTAACCGCATCATAAAGCATAATGGGCACGATGGCAGATTCTCCATCGATAAAATCAAATCCAGCCTCTCTAATTCCCTTTTTGAAATAAGCAGTGTTATCGGCTAATTGATCTCTTAGAGAAGTATCTTTTCGAAGTAATTCAAATACCTTAATTGAAGCTCCAACGATTGCAGGTGCAAGAGAGTTTGAGAATAAATAGGGTCTAGAGCGTTGACGGAGAATTTCGATGACTTCTTTTTTGCCTGTGGTGTATCCGCCCATGGCTCCACCTAGCGCCTTTCCTAAGGTTCCAGTAATAATATCTACACGGCCCAAGACGTTTTTGGCTTCGGGTGTTCCCAGCCCTGAGTGACCTATAAAACCAGCAGAATGGCATTCGTCTATTGCTACTAGAGCCCCGTATTTTTCAGCGAGATCACAGAGCTTGTCAAGAGGAGCAACCAAACCATCCATAGAAAAAACCCCGTCGGTCATAATGAGAAGATTTCGAGCTCCAGCCTCGGTAGCCTCTTTCAATTTCGCTTCGAGATCTTCCATGTTATTATTCTCATACCTGTAGCGCATGGCTTTACAAAGTCGAATACCATCGATAATAGATGCGTGATTAAGGCTATCAGAAATGATTGCATCCTCGGGGCCTAATAGCGGCTCGAATAACCCTCCATTCGCATCAAAAGCAGCTGCGTAAAGAATGGTGTCCTCGGTGTGGTAGAATTTAGCAATCTCTGACTCGAGTTGTTTGTGAATATCCTGGGTGCCGCAAATAAAACGAACGGAGGACATCCCAAATCCGTGAGAATCTAAACTGTCTTTGGCAGCCTGAATTACTTCTGGATGCGCAGACAGCCCCAGGTAATTATTAGCACAAAAATTAAGCACCTTGTCTCCGTTTTCTAAAGTGATATCGGCTCCTTGAGGGGAGGCGATAATACGCTCAGATTTGAATAACCCTTCTGCTTTAAGTTCTTCAAGGGTAGTGGTGAGTTGATTTCTAAACGATTCGGTATACATAGCAATGAAATAGTTTAATCAGAATTGAATAATTTCTAGGTCTTCAGCCGAACTTCTAAGATAGACAATGATTTTCTTGAATGAATAATTCTCGCCCGCATTAATGATCTCAGAAATTAGCGATTCATACTTGTCGAGCTGCTTTCGGTGTTCGTCCTTTTTCTGCCCAGTCTTGTAGTCGATAATGGTGCAGCTATTTTCTTCAAATACTACGCGATCTGGGATAGATACGTTACCCTCTTTATCTATTAAAACACCTTCGTTTTTTGCATTTAAATCCGGCAGATAATAAGATGATAACTGCTCGTGATTAAGAATGTTTTTGGCATTATTGAAGCACCATTCCCTAAGGTCATCAGGGATCTTCCAAGATGGTGTTGAGTTCAGATTAAAGAGATCCTCTTTGGTATGCACTTCTTCCATGAAGCAGTGAAATGCGTTGCCCAATCGTTGCTCTTCACTTTCTGAAATCTGGGAAACTACTTTAACAAGGCCTTCTCGAACTAGGCTGAAGGGTTGAAAATTTAATGCCATTGACTTATCAATGCCCTGGTCAGTGTTGTTTTTTTCTTCTAACTCGCCAGTGACGAAATAAGGCATTCCTCGTTCAAATTTCGGATAGTGGCGCTCAAGGCTATCCGCAAAAAGATTAGAAAACTTCATTGCATCTGATGAATCGTCGGGTTCGGTATAAATAAACAGTCCTTTTTCGGCCCTTGTAAGAGCTACATAAAGCATGTTGATTTCGTCGAGTAGCGACTCTGCTTCTTCTAACTGATAAGCCTGATCAGCGTCTTCTCTGATTGGAGTTAACTCCTTTTTTAGTGGTAAAAGCATCTTCTCCCGGCCTGTGGCATCTGATACGTCTAGCCAAGCTTGTGGTTGATTGAGTTTGCCCCTGCGTTGCCAAGCAAATGGAAAGAACACTACCTCAAATTCAAGTCCTTTAGATTTGTGAATAGTGACGATTTGTACCGCATTTAAGTGTTCGGGTAGCTGGAGCGATTTGTCACTTATTTTATCCCAATATTCGAGGGTGCCAGAAAGTGTCGTAATTGATTTTAGCTGAAGAGCGTAGAGTTCTTCTAGAAAGGCGCCTACATAGGCTGTGTCCTCCTTTGTCATGGTTAGCGTAGTGGCAAGGGTCGAACAAAAGGCGTGCGCAGTGGCTGTTTTGAGTTCTTCAATTTTAACCCCATGAGCACGTAAATAGTTCTCAAAACTTTTTGATTGATCAAATCCTTGCAAAGCTTCTTTTAACGCTTGATGTTTATCGTTCGTTTCTCTTTCGATGAATCGAGCTAGATCGAAGGCAGCGTCACCATTTTTTGTGTCTACAAAATAACGCATAGCCGCAACTAGGGCTTGTACGGCAGAATTTGCTCCTAATTTTAAAACATCTGCCGAAACAAAAGGGATGGGGGGTTCCTGAGCGCTCAAATATTCGATGACCTTTGCACCCTCCTTGTGAGTAGATACGAGAATCGCAAAGTCTTTGTAATGATAGCCTTTATTAAGGCAGTATTGAATATCATCAGACAAGCCTTCGAGATTATCTAATGATTTCGAATCCTCCTTTTCATTGAATCGGATAGAAACGAGCCCTTTTCCTGTCTTATTTCCTGGTGTTTCTTGGGCGGATGTTTCTCGATAAAGCGTCTGATGTTCGTTCAATAGCAATCGTTCTGAAATTGCTGTAAACAGATGATTGTTGAACTGTATAATCGCGCCTGAACTGCGAAAGTTGGTCGACAAGTTGATTACCTCAGCCGGTACGCTGAAAGGGTTATTTCTTGATTGTGCAATATCTAAGAATTGACCAACAGCTCCACCCCGCCATCGATAAATGGCTTGTTTGGCATCCCCAACGATAAAAACTAATCCTCGGTCTTCTTCGTAGGCATTTTCGGCGGCTAATGATAACAAGGGTTGAAGGTTGTTCCATTGCAGGCGAGAGGTATCTTGAAATTCATCTATAAAAAATGACTCATAGCGTTCCCCTAGGCGTTCATAGATGTAGGGAGCAGACTGGTCGGCTATCGCATTGCTAATCAATCGGTTAAATTCCGCTATCGGAAGTAGCTTTCGCTCATTTAATACCGATTGGTATAATTCTGATATTTCTTTTAGAAGCGCATAAGGACCTACTTGCGCATCGATAAGTTGTAGGCGCTTTAGTTCAAAGAGTTTGTTCTGAAGATTGGGATATTCCCTTTCTAATGCCTGTAGAACATGAGCGTCAAAGTCTTTATTCTTCAAGGTAGCCGTACCATTACTCAGCGCTTTAGTATTGGTATCATTGTAGAGTTTGGTTGCTTCTAGCGAACCTTCGGTCATTGTTTTAAGATGATCCATAATGGTTTTTCTGTAAGGTTCCCCTTCCTGATCACTCAAAATGAGTCCAAGCAACTCTTGAGCCTTTTCTTGAACCGCTTTTTTATGGACTTCGATTTTTGATGACAACTCCTTTCTCAAAGGTTGAATTTCAGACTGATTGATAGGGTTTTTTTCAAAAATCGCCGTATTGCCCTCTTTTAGGAGAACATCTTTACTAGCATTTAGAAGGGTATAGCCAATATCCCAGCTCTTACCCTCTGCGATCTTTTCACGAATGAGTTGAAGTAGAATCTCTTCAATAGCAGAAGCCTTCTCTACCCCTTCGATTAGTAATTCTATAGCTTCCTTTAAATTTTCTTCTGGGTCTAAGGTTACCTCAAACCCTGGGTTTAAATCAAGATCTAGCGCGAAACTTCGAATGATTCGGTGGGTGAATGTGTCAATGGTGGTCAACTCGAAATTCGAATAATTATGTAGTATCTCACCGAGGATAGATTGAGACTTTTTTCTAATAAGGGATTCACTCTGATTGAGTTCTTCGCTTAGGTCTTTAAGAAGCTGTTCTTTGGTGCTATCCTTTTTCAGTGAAGGATCAGAAAAATACCAAAGACTCTGCAAGATTCGATCCTTCATCTCGGCCACTGCTTTATTTGTGAAGGTAATGGCCAATAACTTACGAAAGGGTCGTTGATCCTTAGACTCAAATAACTTTTTGAGGTAGGTTTTTGATAGCGCGTAGGTCTTACCTGAACCTGCAGCAGCGTTGTAAAAAAGGAATGAAGACTGAGCTAACATGGGCTATATGCAAATTAAACAACTTCGGCGTATATTCGTAGTGGTATTAATTTAAAATGAGATTGCTATGGCTTTTGAACTACCAGAATTACCTTACGCTCACGATGCACTTGAACCGCACATTGACACAAAGACAATGCAAATTCACCATGGAAAGCACCATGCTGGATATACCGCTAAATTAAATGCAGCAGTTGCTGGAACTGATTTAGAGGGTAAGTCTATTGTAGAAATTTTACGAGGTTTAGACATGAGCAACGGAGGTCTTCGTAACAACGGAGGCGGATATTTTAACCACAACCTTTTTTGGGAAGTAATGTCGCCTAACGGTGGGGGTACACCAGAGGGAGAATTAGCTTCGGCAATCAACGATGCCTTCGGATCGTTTGAGGCTTTCAAAGATGCTTTTTCAGCTGCTGCAGCTACTCAATTCGGATCTGGATGGGCTTGGTTATGTGTAAACAAGGAGGGAAAACTAGAGGTTTGCTCAACTCCTAATCAAGATAATCCATTGATGCCAGGGGTGAATTGTGAAGGAACTCCTATCCTCGGCTTAGATGTTTGGGAGCACGCTTATTACCTCAACTATCAAAACAGACGCCCTGATTATATCGAAGCGTTCTTCAATGTAATTAATTGGGAGAAAGTAGCTTCTCTTTATTGGAGTGCTGCTGTTGACAAGAAAGCTTAATTATTGCGTCAATTTCTAGAACTAAAAACGCCCTCCTTGGAGGGCGTTTTTCATTAATAGGCTCTTTCGCGCTTTCCTTCGTAGAAATTGATGAAGGCGCGGTTGACTACTTTGTTTCCGCCGGGTGTTGGGTAATTTCCGGTAAAATACCAATCCCCTTTGTTTTTAGGACAGGCTTTGTGAAGCTCTTCGATTTTTTGAAAGATAATTTCAACAGGAGCCCCCATACCTTCAGGAATGAGTAGTTCAGCGATTTTCTTTGAAACTTCTTCGTCTGTAAACGGTTCGTAAAGCCTTTGTACATGATTTACGATATCCGTCTTATCTAGCTTGGCACTTGACAGGCAGTCTTTGTAGATGTCATCGATAATCGATTCTGTACCTCGGTCTTTATGAAGTGCAACTGCCGCTCTAAAGGCAATAAAATCTTCTAATCGGGCCATATCGATACCGTAGCAGTCAGGGTAACGTATTTGTGGGGCCGAAGAAACGACGACAATCTTTTTAGGATGCAGACGGTCAAGCATTCTAAGTATCGACTTCTTAAGCGTGGTGCCTCGAACAATACTGTCATCAATGATGACTAGATGATCAGTTTCTTTTACCGAACCGTAAGAGATATCGTAAACGTGAGCCACTAAGTCGTCACGACTACTATCCTGTGTAATGAAAGTTCTGAGCTTTGCATCTTTGATAGCAACCTTTTCTATTCTAGGTCTTACATTGAGAATTTCATTCAATTCTTCCTCACTCATTCGTGTCTTTCTCGACAAAATCTGTTCCTGTTTTAATCGATTCATATGAGTTTGAGCCTCTCCGATAAGTCCCATAAACGAAATCTCAGCCGTATTTGGGATGTAAGAGAATACAGAATTCTGGATATCTCCATCGATTGCTTTTAATACCTCAGGAAAAACGTAACGACCTAAGGCCTTTCGTTCTTGGTAGATTTCTTTGTCGCTTCCTCTTGAGAAATAGATTCGTTCAAAAGAACAAGCCTTCTTTTCTAGGGGTTCAAGAATTTGAGAGGTAAAATGCTCCCCCGATTTTTTTATGATCAAAGCTTCCCCTGGCTCAATTTCTGTGATTGATTCGAAAGGAACATTAAATACGGTTTGTATGGCTGGACGCTCTGAGGCTACCACCACGATTTCGTCATCTGCGTATTTATAAGCGGGACGTATCCCCGCTGGGTCTCTTAGAACAAAGGCATCTCCGTGACCGATAAGACCTGCCATTGCGTATCCTCCGTCCCAATTTTTTGCAGATTTTCTTAGGATTCTGGCAACATCTAATCGTTGTGCGATGATCTCAGAAGCCGCATGTTTGTCATAGCCTTCTTTTTTCGCCTCTTTATAGTGTTTCGCTACGGCGTCATCTAAGAAATGACCAATACGCTCCATAACCGTGACCGTATCTGCCATGGCTTTCGGATGCTGCCCAATTTGAACTAATTCTTCAAAGAGATCTTGAACATTGGTCATGTTGAAATTTCCTGCAACAATTAAATTGCGGTGCATCCAATTGTTCTGACGTAGAAATGGATGGACGCTTTCAATACTGTTTTTACCGAAGGTCCCGTAACGAACATGGCCTAACATTAATTCTCCGAGGTAGGGAACATTCTTCTTTAGATAGTCTAAGTCTTTTACCTGATCTCCTGCTTTTTCTAATTCACTTGCTATTCGACCATTGATCTGGTCAAAAATATCTTGTATCGGTTGTTTCTCTGCTGATCGAACACGTGCGATGTAGCGTTCCCCAGGTTTCATATCAAACTTGATTGCAGCAAGGCCAGCACCATCTTGTCCTCGATTGTGCTGCTTCTCCATCATCAAATACATTTTGCTTATCCCATAGAAAGGAGTGCCGTATTTTTCTTGATAATAGCTAAGCGGTTTAAGTAATCTTACAAGGGCAATTCCGCATTCGTGTTTGATAGCGTCACTCATAATGAGGGTTAGTCAAGTTCTACAGTAAAGTGAGTTAGGTCTTTAAAGCTTTGAAGACGTTTCTTCGCTTCTTCGCTGGTTAAGGTCTCCATACGCTCAGTTCCTAGTTTTTCAACGCAGAATGAAGCAAGGTTTGCACCATGAATCAGTGCATTTTTTAATCGGTCAAAAGAGATGTGTCTTGAAGCGGCGATATATCCGGCTAATCCACCAGCGAAGGTGTCTCCTGCTCCAGTCGGATCAGATACTTCTTCAAGCGGAAGCGCAGGAGCAAAGAACACCTGATCTTTCTGAAATAAAAGCGCTCCGTGTTCCCCCTTTTTGATGATCACATACTTAGGACCCTTAGCTAAAATAGCTTCTGCAGCTTTAACCAGTGAATATTCTCCTGATAATTGACGCGCCTCCTCGTCGTTAATGGCTAAAACATCGATTCGTCCTAAAACGGTTTCGAGTTGTCCCGGAGTATTCTCGATCCAATAATTCATGGTATCTAGAATCACTAGATTGGGACGTTTCTTCATTTGATCAAGCACACTGATCTGAATAGCAGGATGCAGATTTCCCAATAAAAGAATCTCTGCCTCTTGAAAACTCTCGGGTACCAACGGAGAAAAATCAGCAAGCGTATTTAAATCAGTGACTAAGGTATCACGAGTATTCATGTCGTTGTGATAGCGTCCTGACCAGAAGAACGTTTTACCGCCTTTTACAATCTCTACGCCTGAAAGATTTACTTGACGATCGGTCATTAAATCGAGGTGTTTCTGCTCGAAGTCATCTCCAACTACTGAAACGATCCCTATTTCTATATCAAAATGCGAGGCAGCAAGCGCAATATAAGATGCTGAACCGCCAAGGGTTTTTTCTGTCTTACCGAAAGGGGTTTCAATGGCATCGTAAGCCATGGTCCCTACTACTAAGAGTTTCGACATGATTTAAAGTTTGGTGTTGCAAATATAAGTGCTTTCACTTCAGGGATTAACTTTCGGTATAGCCAATATCTACCTTTAATTGATTTGAGTGAGAGGCTTCTACGGCTAAACGATCGCATCGCTCATTTTGCGGATGATTGTTATGGCCCTTAACCCAATGAAAACTCACTTCATGTTTTCGATATTCTTTCAGCAGAGCTATCCATAGGTCGGTGTTTTTTCGATCCTTAAACCCTTTTCTTTCCCAACCAAATACCCAATTCTTTACAAACGCATCTGCTACATATTTAGAGTCGGTGTATACTTTTACTCTGAGTTGTGATTCATTGAGCTTTTTTAATCCCTCAATCACTGCAAGGAGCTCCATGCGATTATTGGTGGTGTGCTGAAACCCTTCTGAAAATTCTTTTTTATAGTTTTTTTCTGGCCATTCGAGAACGATTCCGTATCCGCCCGGCCCTGGATTTCCGCGAGCTGCTCCGTCAGTATATAGATGAATTTCTTTCTGCATACCTACAGGAGGCTTTCTATGGTTTTAGGAAAGTACTGGTATTCGAGTTCATGAACCTTTTGTGCTACCTCTTCAGGGGTTTCTGTGCCGTTTAGCCCTACTCTGAATTGTGAGATGGTCGCTCCATTGTCATAGATCTCATCGACCCAATGAATAGTAATTCCAGTTTCAATCTCACTTGCTGAGACAACTGCTTTGTGAACATTCATACCATACATGCCTTTGCCTCCAAACTTAGGGAGCAAGGCAGGGTGCACATTCACAATTTTATTTTCAAACGACTTTACAAAAGAGGGACTAATCTTTCTCAGAAAGCCAGCGAGTACGATCAGACTGGGTGAAAAACTCTTAATCACATCAATAAAAGAAGGGTCTAAATAGGCCGCATTGGTGAATGAATAACAGGGGATGTCTAACCTTTTACAGCGCTCAATAACACCTGCATCGGTCTTATTGGTAAATACAGCGGCTATTTTTATTTCGTTATTTTCTTTGAAATAATTTGCAATATTTTCAACGTTGGAGCCTGATCCTGAGGCGAAAAGAACAAGTTTATGCATGGTAGAAGCTGCCGTATTTAAGGATACTAAGGTACGTTAAAAGGACTTTTTAATCGGGTAACTTTTAATCAATTAAAGTTTTATACATTTGTCCCGATATAATTTTTAAAAACAAAGATATGTCAGACATTGCATCAAGAGTTAAAGCGATTATCGTTGACAAACTAGGAGTTGATGAAAACGAAGTAGTAACTGAAGCGAGCTTCACTAACGATTTAGGTGCAGACTCTTTGGATACTGTAGAGTTAATCATGGAGTTTGAAAAAGAATTTGATATTCAAATTCCAGACGACCAAGCTGAAAACATCGCTACTGTAGGTCAAGCCATCTCTTACATCGAGGGATCAAAGTAAGACACTTGTAGCTTACCAATTACTATCCATGTGTGCCTTTGGTACACATGGATTTTTTATATCTTCAATTTGTTAAAGATTTATCGATATGAAACTTAAACGCGTAGTGATTACAGGAATGGGAGCCTTAACTCCCATTGGAAATAACCTTGAATCATACTGGCAGGGCCTAATTTCAGGAAAAAGCGGAGCAGCACCTATCACCCGTTTCGACGCTGAAAAGTTTAAAACTCGTTTCGCCTGTGAGATCAAGAACTACGATGTGCAAGAGCACTTTGATCGTAAGGAGGCTCGTAAACTCGACCCTTTTACTCAGTATGCCATGATTGCTGCTGACGAGGCGATTTCAGATGCAGACTTGCAGATAGAGAAACTAGATAAGTACCGAGTAGGGGTGATTTGGGGTGCTGGTATTGGAGGGTTAGAAACTTTCCAGAATCAGATTCTCGATCATGCTAGTGGAGATGGAACTCCAAAATTCAACCCATTCTTTATTCCTAAAATGATCGCGGATATTGCCCCTGGGCATATTTCGATAAAGCACGGTTTTATGGGCCCGAACTATACAACAGTTTCGGCTTGTGCTTCCTCGGCTAACGCGCTAATTGACGCTCTAAATACCATTCGAATGGGTTATTGTGACGTAGTTGTCAGTGGAGGTTCAGAAGCGGCCGTAAATATCTCAGGGGTTGCTGGGTTCAATGCGATGCACGCTCTTTCGACGAACAACGATAGTCCAGAGACCGCTTCGAGACCCTTTGACGCAACACGTGATGGGTTTGTATTGGGCGAAGGTGCTGGAGCATTGATTTTGGAAGATTTAGATCATGCGCTTGCTCGTGGTGCTAAAATTTATGCTGAGGTCATCGGAGGTGGATTGTCAAGTGACGCCTATCACCTAACCGCTCCGCATCCTGACGGATTAGGAGTAATTCGCGTTATGGAGAATTGCCTGAAAGATTCTGGAATTAGGCCAGAAGACGTAGATGCGATCAATACACACGGAACTTCAACTCCCCTTGGTGATGTTGCTGAATTAAAAGCGATTTCTACTGTATTTGGAGATCATGCACCGAATATTAATATTAACTCCACTAAATCGATGACTGGCCACCTTCTGGGAGCGGCTGGAGCTATTGAGGCAATTGCATCTACGCTTTCGATTGTGAATGGAATTGTACCACCTACCATTAACCACAGTGTAGTAGATGAGCGAATTGATAGTCACCTGAATTTAACCCTGAACCAAGCTCAAAAGCGTGATGTAACTATCGCGATGAGTAACACGTTCGGTTTTGGCGGTCACAACGCTTGTGTGGTATTGAAAAAATATAACGCCTAAGAAATGATATTTAAGCGAAGACCCAGAAAGGCTTTATCCGCAGAGGATAATGCTTTTCTAGTCGAGCTTAAGGAAATTCTTGGATTTCCCCCAAACGATCTTACCTACTATCACAGAGCTTTCGTTCATCGTTCGATGAATCTTAAAGACGAGAAGGGTGCCCCCGTCAATTATGAACGTTTAGAATTTCTAGGTGACGCCATGATCGGTGTAATCATATCTAAACATCTGTTCAAGGAAGTACCCACGGGCGATGAGGGTTATTTAACTAAAATGCGTTCTAAAATTGTAAGTCGTGTTCACCTTAATGAATTAGGTAAAGAACTATCGTTAGACCGATTTTTAAGAAGTAAAATTGCCAAGGAGCAGTTCGGAGAAAATCTCTATGGTAATTTATTCGAGGCCCTGGTCGGCGCCATTTATTTGGATAAAGGCCATGATTACTGCGAACGTTTTCTAGAAAAACGTGTAATTACTCCCCATGTTGACATTGAGCGTCTGGAGGGCAAGGTAATGTCTTATAAGAGTTTGATGATTGAGTGGTGTCAAAAACATAAACACTCATTTAGCTTTGAAGTTTTTGATGACACTGGGGGAGAAGATAAAACTCATTTTGGGGTGCGCTTCATTGTTGATGGAAAGGTAATTGCTCGAGCGAGAGAAACGGCTAAAAAGCGAGCAGAAGAGAAGGCAGCTAAAAGGGCCTTTTTTGCACTTCAAGATACCATTAATAAGAAGTAATGGCTAAACACGTACTTAGCTTTGATCTCGATGACGAGCCACTTACGATTATTGCTGTACACAGCGGTGAAGAAGATTATCGTTTAGTATATTGGCTCAATCAAAGCCTCAATCTTAGACTTCAAAGAGA